>NZ_BAAHSJ010000007.1:0-136052 GCF_054601595.1 Sideroxyarcus sp. TK5
GATGAACCCAATGATCTGTTCTTCGCTAAATCGACTCTTCTTCATTTCCGCCTCTCTTCAAAAGCGGACTTTACTAACTTCTAGATGGTACGGTCTATAGGGAGCAGGTCATTTCCTCCTTCTGCAGAGCAGACAAAGCACGGTCAAGTCTAGATTTTGAATGGACATATCGGAGTGAAAAGATTGAGCGTAGTGCATCAATAATTCTCAGTCTGGCCACTTCACGGGCCACCGCCTCTTCGAGCTCGCCGCTATGAGGTTGGATCGCCGATACCTTCATATCGCCATCTACAATTTCGTCGGGAAAATTCAGCGGCCTCATTTCGTCGCCTCCGAATTTTCCACCTTACGGTTAATTGATTCAGCCTTTGTGGGGCGGCCAACTCGGCGTGCATCAACTGATGCAGCTGCAAGATGCGGCCGTAAGTTCTCAATATACTCAAGCAGATCAACGACCCTCACCATCGGCCTGCCGCCAAATTCGACGGTCGGGATGGGATATTCCTCGTTGTAGATTTTGTTGTAGACCGTCTGTTTTGCCAAGCCACAGGCAAACCCAGCTTCAACACGTGTTAATAGAACTCGATTCTGAAGAAAATCGGGGCGCAGGTTTGCTGCCGATATATATGACATCGGTTGATTCTTGTTCGGATGTTTGTTCATGCCGCACTCCTAATAATTGGACGTGCGCGCGGCGCCGCGCGGAAAATATTTTTCGCACTTTGAATTCGACAAATTCGATTTGCAGAATGGATGCAACCGCCCAGCGCCGCGGGAGGAAGTCAGAAATTGATTCTTGATTAGAATCGCCGCCGAGAATTTAAGACGGACTGATTTGGGGAGCACGCAACTTGGTTGTAGCAAGCTGCAGCAGCTTTAGGCTTCTCGTGGGTTTATGCAGACCCACTAGATGTTAGATAACCAATCGCAAGGACCGGTGTACCTTTGTAAATCCCATCTGATGAGACTGGGATTTTGATGAATTGGGTATTTCTTTTGGGTAATTCTTGGGGTAAATCTATGTCGAGGCGAAAATCGACGGTAGCTATATTCTTAATTCTTGGCGTTCATGTCAACACCTTTCAACAACTTTTTTCGCCTTTAATTTCCCACGCCCTACCCTAATTTCTGCGCCAGTTTTTCGGCATGAAGATGCGTGTAACGTTGAAGCATCTTCAATGTCTTGTGCCCAGAAATACTGGCAATCTCAAGCATTGAGAGGTCACCGCGTTCCGATAACCTAGACAGTGCTTCATGCCTTAAGTCGTGGAAAGTGTAATCGTTGATTTTTGCGCGCTTAACTGCGGCAATGAACGCATGGTATAGCGTCATGCGTCCAAGATTGAATACCTTGCCGCTGTTGATATGAATGGGCAGGCTTTCCAGTATCGAAAGAGCTTGGCTTGATAAAGGAACCGGTCGGTCTTCTCCGTTTTTCGTTTCGCGCAGCAATGCCACACGGCGCTTTTTATTGACATCCTTCCACTGCAGATTAAGAAGTTCACCTTGGCGGGCCCCTAGTGCAACAGCGAGTTGGACACATGGCCACAAGCTGCGATTGCGACTGGCGCGGCACTCAATTTCCAGACGATCCCATTCATTTTCAGTCAGGCGCCGGTCGCGCCCCGCAGAATCTTTCGGCATGCGAACCTTTCTCACAGGATTGCCGCGAGGCAGATCAATGCCCTCTTCGATTTCCGCGAACCCCATCAGCTTGCTCAGCATGTTCAGTTCTTTTTTTACGGTGCTGCCTGAAATCGGTTTGCCGTGCCACATATCAGCCAGACGATCATCGCGATATTGCGCCACCACACGTTGATCGATAGCGGCCAGACAATATTTTCCGAGGCGCTTCTTGAGGTGTGCGCATTGGAATTTGTAAGCCTCTTTACCGTCCTCGCGTCGCTTGTATTGGAAAGGGGCATGCTCTTTCAGGAATGTGTCGATGAGATCGCCTAGGGTGGTTCGTTCCGCTTCTGATCGATTGAAGTAAATACCTTTATCCATCTTCGATTCGATGTCGCGCGACCACTTGATTGCCGCGTCTTCCGTTTCAAATGTCTTCGTTGCAGTCGGGAATCCCTTGCGACGAATTTGAACGTGCCACTGATAAGGACCTTTTTTTCGGATAGTTGCCATAGATGCGCCTCGCTGTGCCAAAAATGTGCCAAATACTCTTTTTTCAACCTAGCACAGCTTCGAAAAACCTATTTCCAATGGGTTTCAGGGCTTGAAATTACCCGGCTGGAAAGCGTGTGTGGGGTAATACCCCACCGCGGGTTCGAATCCCGCCCTCTCCGCCAGATACAGATCGCCCCATGTGGGCGATTTTTGTTTTCGCACACAGCAAGAGCGTATAGACTGGACCATGGTCCAGACTCTTGGAGTTCCGCGCTAATCCCATGTTTCAGTTGCAGGAGATCACAGGTCGCATGCCACTTCGGCTCCGCCTTGGCCGGACCGTGTCGGGCGTGTTCGCCCTATTCGCGTTAACCCTCTTGTCGATCGGAGAAGTCCACGCCGAATCCAGACAGATTCGGGTCGGTTTGTACGAGAATCCTCCCAAGATATTCAGTATGGCGGATGGCAAGGCTTCCGGCATCCTGGCGGATGTCCTGCGAGAGATCGCCCGGCAGGAGGATTGGGACATCGTCTTCGTCGCCTGCGAATGGCAGAGTTGTCTGGAGCTGCTCAGCAACGGCAAGATCGACCTGATGCCAGATGTCGCCTTCACCGAAGAACGGGAAACCCGCTTCGACTTTCACGCCACGCCGGCATTGCACAGTTGGACCCAGATCTTCCGCAACAAGCACACCAGCCTTTCATCCATGCTGGACCTGAACGGGAAGCGCATCGCCGTGCTCGATGGCGGCATGCAACAGGATCGGTTGGCGGGGATGCTGCTCAATTTCGGTATCAAGGCACAGCTCGTTCCGACGCGAAGTTATGAAGAGGCTTTCCAGCTGACGCAGGCCGGGAAAGCCGATGCGGCGGTCACCAACCACCATTTCGGCGAGTTCCAGGCGGGACGCTATTCACTTATCGATACTGGGATCTATTTCAACCCTGCCCGTTTGTATTACGCGACGGCCCACGGCAGGAATGCCGAGCTGTTGCAGGCTATCGACCGTCATCTGGTCGATTGGCAGACAGACCCGAATTCCGAGTATTTCCGGATACTCAAGCACTGGGTGGCACCCGATCCGACGGTCGTCGTTCCGGAATACCTGAAGCAATCGTTGTGGTTCCTCATCGCGTTGTTGCTGACGACGGGTGCCGTGGCGCTGGTGTTGCGGCGGCGCTTGAGGGCGCGCACCCGTTATTTGCGCGAGACCCGCTCGCAGTTGCAATCGACTCTGGATGCCCTGCCCGATCTGCTGTTCGAGGTCGATGCCGACGGCAAGTACCTCGACTATCACTCACCGCGCACGGAACTGCTGGCTCTGCCCAGGGAATCCTTCATCGGCAAACGTGTGGACGAGGTGCTGCCTCCGGCGGCGGCAGGGATCGTGAGTTCTGCCATCCTCGAAGCGGGTGAAAAAGGTTACTCCCAGGGGCGGCAGATCGAACTGGGACTATCGGATGGCACGCACTGGTTCGAGCTTTCCGTCTCGCGCAAACCTGCGGAGCCCGGGAAAACGCCGAGCTATATCGTGCTGTCGCGCGACATCAGCGGGCGCAAGGTGGTCGAAGGCAAGCTGCTGCGTATGACCAATCTTTACAACGCGCTCAGCCAATGCAACCAGGCCATCGTGCGGAGCAAATCCGAGCAAGAACTGTTCGACATCATCTGTCGGGATGTGGTGGAGCTGGGCGGGATGGAGATGGCCTGGATAGGCATGCTCGATACGAAGGATTCACTGATAAGGCCGGCGGCCGCGTTCGGCAACGGCACCGAGTATCTGGAAGGATTGGAGATCTCGGTGGACGCGGATGCGCCGAACGGGCGTGGCCCGACGGGCATCTGTGTACGCGAGCGGCGGCCGTACTGGTGCCAGGACTTCCAGCGTGATCCGGCGACTGCACGCTGGCACGAACGAGCGGCCTTGTTCGGCTGGGGGAGTTCAGCATCTTTGCCCCTCCTCTGCAAAGGGCAAGTCGTCGGCGCATTCTCGCTCTATGGCAAAGAGGTCAATGCCTTCGACGAGGCCGCCAGCGCGTTGCTGCTGGAGATGGCGATGGACATCAGCTATGCGCTGGACCGCTTCGCCGACGATGCATACCTCAGGCAAACGACCCGGGAGTTGCGCGACAAGGATGAGCTATACCGCACCGCATTCTTCACCAGTCCGGATGCGGTCAACATCACCCGTGTCCGCGACGGCATGTATCTGGATGTGAATGAAGGATTCGAGCGATTGACCGGCTGGCGCAGGGATGAGGTGATCGGCAAGACGTCGCTGGAGCTCAGCGTGTGGCACAAGCCCGAGGACAGGAAGCGGCTGGTGGAACGCCTTCAACAGGATGGCTACTGCGAGAACCTCGAGGCCGAGTTCAGGATGAAGGACGGCAGCACCATCATCGGCCTGATGTCAGCCAAAGGTGTGGAGATCAAAGGCGAACCCTGCATCCTGTCGATCACGCGCGACATCTCGCATCTGCGCCAGACCGAGTCCTCGCTGCTCAAGCTGTCGCTGGCGGTCGAGCAAAGCCCGAACACCATCGTCATCACCGATCTGGAAGCGCGTATCGAATACGCCAACCAGGCATTCAGCTCCGTCACCGGCTATACGCTGGATGAGGTCAGGGGCAAGAATCCGCGTTTCCTGCAGTCAGGGTTGACCCCTAAAGCGACCTACGACGATATGTGGGCACACCTTACTGCCGGCGAGGCCTGGCATGGCGAGCTGACCAACAAACGCAAGGACGGCACTATCTATATCGAGGCGGCGACGCTGTCGCCGGTGCGCCAGGCGGACGGACGCATCACCCATTATCTGGCGGTCAAGGAGGACATCACCAACCGCAAGAATGACGAAGCGCGCATCCTGCAGCTGTCCAACTTCGACCTGTTGACCGGACTTCCCAACCGCAGCCAGCTGAACGAACATCTAGCCTACGCGATCGGTTTTGCCCAGCGCAATCGCGAGAAACTTGCCGTGATGTTCCTGGATCTGGACCGCTTCAAGAACATCAACGACACACTGGGTCACAGTGTCGGCGACCAGTATCTGATCGAGATCGCACGCCGCCTGAAACACACCGTGCGCGAGGAAGACACCGTCTCCCGGCTGGGGGGGGATGAGTTCATCCTGCTGTTCCCCGGTGCGGATGGCGATGCGGCTGCGCAGGTGGCCAGCAAATTGCTGGATGCGGTCAGGCGGCCCTGCGTGATCGACAAGCACGAACTTACCGACACCGCGTCCGTCGGTATCGCGATCTATCCGGATGACGGCCTGACGGCGGAAGAACTGCTGAAGAATGCCGACACCGCCATGAACCGCCTCAAACAGGGCAGCCGCAACGATTTCCGTTTCTTCACGCAGGAGATGCAGGCGCACTCGGTCCGCAACATGCAACTGCTCAACGCCTTGCGCCAGGCTCTGGCGCGCGACGAGTTGCATCTGCATTACCAGCCGCAAGTCTCTTTGCTGGATGGCCGGGTCATCGGCGTGGAGGCTTTGCTGCGTTGGCACCATCCCGAGCTGGGGCCGGTCTCCCCTGCCGAATTCATCCCGCTGGCCGAGGAGAGCGGCATGATCATCCCGGTCGGTGAATGGGTGTTGCGCACGGCGACCAGACAGATGAAAGCCTGGCTGGATTCAGGCTTGTCTCCGATGATGGTCGCCGTGAATCTGTCGGCCATCCAGTTCCGCCAGCCCGCCTTGCCGGAACTGGTCACCCGTATCCTCGAGGAGACCGGGCTCGCTGCGGAACATCTGGAACTGGAACTGACGGAAGCCGTTGCGATGGACGATCCGCAATCAGCCGTAGAGATGATGGACAAGCTGCACGGGCTGGGCATACGCATGTCCATCGACGACTTCGGCACGGGCTACTCGTCGCTGAGCTATCTCAAGCGTTTCAAGGTATACAAGCTCAAGATCGACCAGTCTTTCGTGCGCGACCTGACCGACGATCCCGAGGACAAAGCCATCGTCACTGCCATCATCAATCTTGCCAGCAGCCTGGGCATGCACACCATCGCAGAAGGGGTCGAGACGGCTGGCCAGCTGGCTTATCTGCGCTTGCAAGGGTGTGACGAGGTGCAGGGGTACTACTTCAGCAAACCGCTCTCGGCACAGGATCTGGAAGCGTATCTGCGTCGGCAGTCGGCCTGACGCCACTAACGGAAGAGAATCGAATGAGCCAGAAACGTACCGCCTTCTTCGTATCCGACCGCACCGGTCTGACCGTGGAAAAACTGGGGCGCAGCCTGTTGTCACAATTCGAAGGGATCGAATTCGCGCGCATCACTCTGCCCTTCGTCGATTCGGCGGAGAAGGCACGCGAGGCGGTGCAACGCATCAATCAGACCGCACAGACCGACGGTCAACGACCCATCGTGTTCAGCACGCTGATCGTGCCGGAGATCCACGACATCATCGAAGAATGCGATGCACTCATCCTCGACCTGTTCGAGAGCTTCATCGTACCGCTGGAGAACGAGCTTGGCATGCCTTCCTCGCACGCCATCGGCCGATCGCACCAGACCGGCATGTATTACAACGAACGCATGGATGCAGTGAACTACGCGCTGAACCACGATGACGGCGGCGTCACGCGCGACCTCGGCCGGGCGGACATCATCCTGGTGGGCGTCTCGCGTTGCGGAAAATCACCGACCTCGCTCTATCTGGCCCTGCAGTTCGGTATCTTCGCGGCGAACTATCCGCTGGTACCGGAGGATTTCGAGAAGCATGCCCTGCCGCAGGCGCTCAAACCGCTGACCGGCAAACTGTACGGGCTGACCATCCAGCCTGAGCGCCTCAGCCAGATACGCGCCGAGCGCATGCCAAACAGCCGTTATGCGTCTCTGGAGAATTGCCGCAAGGAACTACAACAGGCAGAAGAACTGATGCAGCAGGCAAGGATCCCCATCCTCGATGTGACGACCATCTCGGTGGAAGAGATCGCCACTACCCTGCTCCATCTGACCGGACTGAAACGCTAACGTCTCTGGCGCGCCGCCTCGAACAGGCACACCGCAGCGGCGGCTGCAGCGTTCAACGATTCCACCTTGCCCGGCATCGGGATGATGAAGCGTTGCCGGGCTTTGGCTTGCAGCGCGGCGGTCAAGCCTGCCCCTTCGTTGCCGATGGCAAAGGCGATCTTGCCGCGCAGGTCGCAGTCGTAAAGTGACGTCTTCGCCTCCAGCGAGGAGGCGAAAAGGCTGCCATCAAAGCGCGAGGCGATATCAATAAGATCGCCAGATGCATTGATTCCAATAGTAAAGTGCCCGCCCATTGCGGCGCGCAGCACGCGTGGCGACCAGACATCGGCGCAGCCCTGAGACAGATAGACCACATCGCATCCGGCGGCGGCGGCACTGCGCAGGATGGAACCCAGATTGCCCGGATCCTGCACATCTTCCAGCAGCAAGGCGAAGTTCGCTTTGCTCGTATCGGCAGGCGGGATGTCGATCAGGGTCAGCAGGCCGTTCGGGGTCTTCAACTCGGAGAGCTGCTTGAACAATGCTTCGTCGAGCAGGGTGCAGGGGACGTTCGGACAATCCGCGCGCAACCGGCTGATCTCGACATCCTCCAGCGCCGCAGGGCTGATGAGGATGTGCGCAGGGTGTCGTCCGCTATCGAGCCAGGCGCGCAGCAGATGTGGCCCGTCCAGCAACGTCTGCCCCGCATCACGGCGTTCCCGCGACGAGGTCGTCAGTCTGAGTAGGGATTTGAAAAAGGTATTGTCGCGCGAGCTGATGCGCTTGAGGTCGGACATCAGTCGCGCGGGTCGCCGCTCTGGTCGATCAGGCTGCCCATCTCCTCCAGCGCGGGCAGTTCGCCCAGACTACGGAGATTGAGGTCGTCCAGCAGTTGTTGGGTGGTGGCATACAGCGCCGGTTTACCCGGTGTATCGCGGGTACCGATGACCTCGATCCAGTTGCGACCCTCCAGGGTTTTCAGTATCTGCGACGAAACGGCCACGCCGCGGATGTCCTCGATGTCACCGCGCGTCACCGGCTGGCGATAGGCGATGATGGCCAGCGTCTCCATCACTGCGCGGGAATAGCGCGGGGGTTTCTGCGGGTCCAGCCTGTCCAGGAATTCCTGCATCTCCGGGCGTGCACGGAAACGCCAACCGCTGGCGACGCGGGTCAACTCGATGCCGCTGTCATCATATTTCTCGCCCAGTTCCTGCATCAACACCTCGACCTGCCGATTCTCCAGCGCCACCCCGCTCAGGCGCTTCAGTTCCGCCGGAGACAAGGGTTCCTGCGTGGTGAGCAGCGCGGCCTCGAAGATGCGTTTGAGTTGGGCCATATCCATATCCACCACGGCCAGTTCACCACCGACCTCTTCGGTCAGCACCGGCAAGGATGGTGACTCCACCAGCGCTTCATCGCTCATGGCTGCTTCATTCTGCTGTGATGGCGCGACAGGTTCGGACATAGATGTTCCCCAGTGACTCGGTTTGTGTGATCTCGATCAGTGTCTCTTTGGCCAGTTCGAGGATGGCGATGAAGGTGACGACCAGCGTCGGGATGCCTTCTTCCAGCTCGAACAGATCTTCGAACTGCACGAAATCGGCATCGCGCAGACGGCGCAGTACCTTGGTCATCTGTTCGCGCACGGAAAGCTCCTCGCGTCTGACCTTGTGGCTGGCATGCACCTTGGCGCGCGTGAGCAGGGCCAGCCAGGCAGTGCGCAGGTCTTCCACGGTCACATTGGGCAGTCGTTCGACCACGGTGCGTTCAATAAGCACCTGTACCAGTTCGAAGTCGCGCCCGGCCTGCGGCATCTCGTTCAGTTTCTGTGCGGCCAGCTTCATCTGCTCGTATTCCAGCAGACGGCGCATCAGCTCGGCGCGCGGGTCTTCTTCGCTCACCTCGTCGCCCTGCTTGGGCGGGCGCGGCAACAGCATGCGCGATTTGATCTCGATAAGTACGGCCGCCATCAGCAGATACTCGGCGGCCAGCTCCATGCGGTGCTGCTGCATGGCCTCGATGTAGCCGATGTACTGCAGGGTGAGCTGCGCCATCGGGATATCGAGCGGGTCGAGATTGTGGCGGCGGATCAGGTAGAGCAACAGGTCGAGCGGTCCCTGGAACGACTCCAGCGCCACTTCCAGCGCGTCCGGCGGGATGAACAGATCGTGCGGCATCTCCGTCATCGGCTGCCCGTGGACGAACGCCACGGGCGTGGTCATCGGCAGATCGCTCTGGGAAAGCAGTTCGCTCACTTGTATTCCAGTCCCATCACTTCGCGCACATCGCGCATGGTGTCGATCGCCAGCTTGCGTGCCTTCTCGCAACCGTCGGCGATGATGTTGCGCACCAGCGACGGGTCGTCCAGATAGCGCTGGGCGCGTTCGCGCATCGGGCGTTGCTCGCTCAGCACGCCGTCGATGACCGGCTGCTTGCACTCGATACAGCCGATGCCGGCACTGCGGCAACCCTGCCGCACCCATTGCCGCACTTCGTCGTTCGAATAGACCTCATGCAGCTGCCATACCGGGCATTTGTCCGGATCTCCGGCATCGGTACGGCGGATGCGTGCCGGGTCGGTGGGCATGGTCTTGATCTTCTTCGCCACCTCGGCCTCATCCTCGCGCAGGCTGATAGTGTTGCCGTAGGACTTGGACATCTTCTGCCCGTCCAGCCCCGGCATCTTCGAGGCGGCGGTCAGCATCGCCTGCGGTTCGGACAGGATCATCTTGCCGCCGCCCTCCAGATAACCGAACAGTCGCTCGCGGTCGCCGTGCGACAAGTTCTGCTGCTCGTCCAGCAGGGCCTTGGCAGATTGCAGCGCCTCGTCATCCCCCTGCTCCTGGAAACGGGTACGCAGCTCGGCATACAGCTTGCCCTTCTTGCTGCCCAGTTTCTTCACAGCGGCCAGTGCCTTCTCCTCGAAGCCGGCTTCGCGGCCGTAGATGTGGTTGAAGCGGCGCGCGATCTCGCGCGTGAACTCGATGTGCGGCACCTGGTCCTCGCCTACCGGCACCTGGGTGGCGCGGTAGATCAGGATGTCGGCACTCTGCAACAGGGGGTAACCGAGGAAACCATAGGTGGACAGGTCCTTGCCGGTCAGCTTTTCCTGCTGGTCCTTGTAGGTCGGCATGCGCTCCAGCCAACCCAAGGGCGTGATCATGGACAGCAGCAGGTGCAGCTCGGCATGTTCCGGCACCCGCGACTGGATGAACAGCGTGGCATGCGCCGGATCGACTCCGGCCGCCAGCCAGTCGATCACCATGTCCCACACACTCTGCTCGATGATCTGCGGCGAGTCGTAATGCGTGGTCAGCGCGTGCCAATCGGCCGCGAAGAAATAGCACTCATACTCGTGCTGCATGCGCACCCAGTTCTTCAGCACACCATGGTAGTGGCCAAGATGCAGGTTACCTGTGGGACGCATCCCGGATAAAACACGATCAGCAAACATTATTTGGACTTCACATTCACAAGAAAAAGTTGATCAGATCGATCACCGCCATCACCGGTGGCGTCAATATCCAGCCCAGCAACGGCGTGATGGCCAGCCCGATGAGGATGAACAGGCCATACGGCTCGACACGCGAAAGCTGGTAGGCCTGACGATGCGGCAACAAACTGACCGCCACGCGACCGCCGTCCAGCGGCGGCAAAGGCAACATATTCAGCACCATCAGGATGACGTTGATTTTAACCCCGATCTGCGCCATTTCCATCATCGGTTCGGAAAAGTAGCCGTGCGGGAAGGTCCATGCCAGCTTGGCCACCAACGCCCACATGATCGCCATCAGCAGATTGCTGGCCGGGCCGGCGATGGCGACCCACAGCATGTCCTGTTTGGGGCGGCGCAGCGCCGAGAAGTTGACCGGTACCGGTTTGGCCCAACCGAACAGGATGCCGCCCAGCACCAGTGTCAGCAGCGGCAGCAGGATCGTGCCGACCGGGTCGATATGGCGCAGTGGATTGAGCGAGATGCGTCCCTGCTGGTAGGCCGTCATATCGCCGAAATGGCGTGCCACGTAACCGTGCGCCGCTTCGTGCAGCGTGATCGCGAACAACACCGGGATGGCCGCGACTGCGATGAGCTGGATCAGATGGTCCATCTAGTCTTCGATCCCGAACGGTGCCGCATCGCCGCGTCCGGCACGCAGCAACTGGGGCGTGGCCCCTGTCAGGTCTATCACCGTGGTCGGATCGATGCCGACGGCCCCGCCCTCGATGACCAGATCCACGCGATGCTCCAGCTGTTCGCGTATCTCGTCGATATCGGTGAGCGGGAAAGGTTCATCCGGCAGGATCAGAGTGGAACTCAGTAATGGTTCGCCCAGCTCCTGCAGCAGTGCCAGTGCCACCGGATGGTCGGGGATGCGTACCCCGACCGTACTGCGTTTGGGATGCTGCAAACGGCGCGGCACTTCCTTGGTGGCCTGCAGGATGAAGGTGTAGGCACCGGGCGTGTTGTTCTTGAGCAGGCGGAACTGCACGTTGTCCACCCGCCCATAGTTGGAAAGTTCGGACAGGTCGCGGCACACCAGCGTCATGTGATGCTGTTCATCCAGATCGCGGATCTGGCGGATGCGTGCCACCGCGTCCTTGTCGCCCAGATGGCAACCCAGGGCATAGCCGGAATCGGTCGGATAGACGATCACTGCGCCGTCGCGCAGCATCTCGGCTGCCTGCCGGATCAGGCGGGCATTGGGATTGTCGGGGTGGATATTGAAGAACTGTGCCATCAGGCTGCTTTCAGTTGTGTGTTGTGCTGCCAGTGTTCCCACACCGGGCGGCAGTTGTCCGGCAGGTCGGGCAGACGGCCGAGATCACGGTAGCTTTCCTGCGGGCCGTGGAAATCCGAGCCGCACGAGGACAACAAATGGAATTCCTCGGCGTAGCGGGAGAATTCCGCATATTGCGGCGGCGTGTGGCTGCCAGTCACCACTTCCAGCGCGCTTCCGCCCAGCTCCACGAACTCTTCCAGCAGCTCGTGCATGGTCTGCTTGCCCATGCTGTGACGGCCCACCATATAGCGTCCGGGATGGGCCAGCACGGCGATGCCGCCGCTGCCGCGTATCCACGAGATCGCCTCTCCCAGATCTGCCCATTGGTGCGGGACATAACCCGGCTTGCCACTCGCCAGATAGCGGTTGAACACGCTCTTCACATCCTTGCAGCGGCCGGACTCGACCAGAAAACGGGCGAAATGGGTGCGGCCGATCATGTTGGGATTGGTGGTGAACTTGTATGCGCCTTCCAGCGTACCGCCGATGCCGACCTTGGCCAGCTCGTCGGCCATCTTCTGCGCGCGCAGACCGCGTCCGCTGCGCACTGTCGCCAGCCCCGCAACCAGAGGCTGGTAGGTCGGGTCGATGTTCAGGCCGACCAGATGCAAAGTGTGCTTACGCCAGGAGACGGATATCTCGACGCCGTTGATGAAAGTCATGCCGATCTTTTCGGCCTCCGCCTTCGCCCTGTCCAGACCGGATATCTCGTCATGGTCGGTCAGCGCCAGCATGGTCACCCCGCGCTCCGCCGCACGCGCCACCAGTTCCTCCGGTGTCAGCGTGCCGTCTGAACAGCTGGAATGACAATGCAGGTCGATATCAAGCATCACCGCCGCCCTTCTTCATGACCTTGCCCTCTTCGGCGCGCTTCTTGCGCACCTCCTTCGGGTCGGCGATCAAGGGGCGGTAGATCTCGATGCGGTCCTTCTCGCGCATCACCACATCCGCCTTGCTCAGTTTGCCGAAGATGCCGTATTTGGCTTTTTCGGGATCGATCTCAGGATACTTGGCAAGGATGCCCGACAAGCGCACAGCATCACCCAGCGTGGTACCGACCGGCACCGGGAACTTGAGCAGCGTCTGCTCGTGCGGCAAGGCATAGACCAGCTCGATATCGATGTTTTCGGTGTTCATGCTGTGGCGTAGATCTTTTCTGCACGGTGGATGAAAGCATCCACGAAACTGTTGGCGATGTAATGGAACACCGGCCCCACCATCTTCTCCAGTAGCTTGCTGGAAAATTCATAATGCAGACGGAATTCTATTTTACAGGCTTCCTCGTTCAAGGGTATGAAACGCCAGCTACCGTCCAACTGCTGGAACGGTCCTTTTTTTAGCTTCATCATGATCAGGAACGGCGGCTCGCGCAGGTTCTCGGTGGAAAAGTGCTGTTTGATGTGGTGGTAATCGATATGCACCGTGGCATGCATGGTCGTTCCTTGCATATCGTCCACGGACGCGCCGCCGCACCAGGGCAGGAACTGCGGATATTCCTCGACACGATCCACCAGATTGAACATCTGCTCCGCCGTATGCGCCACGAGTACCGTCTTCTCCACCAACGCCATGCTTCAACTAGCCCGTCATCAAAGGCTGGTAGAATAGCGTAACCACAGGCAAAACACATCTTCCAATGAGTATCATCCAGAACAAAAAAGCCTTTCACGACTACTTCATCGAAGACAAACATGAAGCGGGCATCATGCTCGAAGGCTGGGAAGTCAAAGCCATCCGCGCCGGTCGGGTGCAGCTCAAGGAAGCGTATGTGCTGGCCAAGGACGGCGCACTTTGGCTGTTCGGCTCGCACATCAGTCCCCTCCTGAACGCCTCCACCCACATCCACCCCGACCCCGTGCGCACCCGCAAGTTGCTGTTGCACAAGCATGAGATCGACAAACTCATCGGCAAAGTGCAACGTGCCGGCTTCACCCTCATTCCCTTGGACATGCACTACAAAGGCGGCCGCGTGAAGCTGGAGATCGGGCTGGCCAAGGGGAAAAAAGAACACGACAAACGCGCTACGGAGAAAGAAAAAGAATCCAGACGCGAAGCTGCACAAGCTATGAAGAAAGAGCGGCGATAAATTGATTCGCAATGCCTTTATGATATTTCTTTTGGGCATCACCCTCCCCGCCTTCGCCCAACCGAAAGGAGCCCACATGCCCGACTCGACGACTCAAACCGCCTACCTTGCCGGTGGCTGCTTCTGGGGGATGGAAGAACTGGTGCGGCAGATCCCCGGTGTGCTGGAGACTGAGGTCGGCTATACAGGCGGCGATGTGCCGAATGCGAACTATGACATCGTGAAGACGGGGCGTAGCGGCCATGCCGAGTCGTTGAAGATCGTGTTCGATCCGGCCAGGCTGACCTATCGCCACCTGTTGTTCGAGTTCTTCCGCATGCACAACCCGACCACGCGCAACCAGCAAGGGAACGACCGGGGCACGCAATACCGGTCGGCCATCTTCTATGTCAGCGATGCACAACGCGATACCGCAGCAGAGGTTATACGCACCGTGGATGCTTCGGGCGAATGGGGTGCCAAGGTGGTGACCGAGGTCACGCCGTTCAAGGAGTTCTGGCCCGCCGAGGAATATCACCAGAAATATCTGGTAAAGAATCCGCGTGGCTACACCTGCCACGTCAACCGCGGTTACCGTCTGGGGGAATGAGCGTGAAGCTGCGTTTTCTGGATGGCACCGCCCTCACGCTCTGGGTCGGCAGTCTTTGGACGGTGGGTTATCTGGCCGTGCCCATTCTGTTCCAGGCGCAACCCGATAAACAACTGGCAGGCATGCTGGCGGGCGAGATGTTCCGCGTGCAGGGTTTCGTGGGGATCACTTGCGGCGTTTATCTGCTGCTGCGGGACGGAGTGAAGTTCGGCAAGCTGGCCTTGCGCCAACCCGCCTTCCTCGCCATCGCGCTGATGCTGCTCATCACGCTGGCCATCCAGTTCGGTATCCAGCCGTTGATGGCCGGGCTGAAATCCCAGGCCCTGCCGCTGGAGGTGATGAAAAGCCCGCTGGCGGATAGCTTCGCCATGTGGCACGGCATCTCCAGCATCCTGTACCTGATCGAGAGCCTGCTGGGACTTTCTTCCCTCTATCTTTTCCTGCGCAACGATCCGCGACACTGAGCCTGCGTTCCCGCATGCCCGCCATCATCCTCACCACGCTTAACGCGCGCTACATCCATGCCTCGCTGGGCTTGCGCTATCTCGCCGCCAACATGGGCGAGCTGGAGAGTGACACCGAGATCATGGAGTTCACCCTGCAGAACCGGGCTGAGGAGATCGTCGAGGCTTTGCTTGCAGCCCAGCCGCGCATCATCGGTTTTGGCGTTTACATTTGGAACGTGAGCGAGATCACCCGCGTGGTCGCCTTGCTGAAATGCGTGGCCCCGCAGATCACCGTGGTGCTGGGCGGGCCGGAGGTCAGTTACGAATGCGATGAACAGGAGGTCGTGCGCCTGGCCGACTACGTGATCACCGGCTGGGGAGACATCAGCTTCCCCAAGCTGTGCCGTGAGTTGATGCGGAAACATCCGCAGGCGCAAAAGGTCATCGCGGGCATCCAGCCGCCGTTGGACGAGATCAAACTGCCCTATGCGTATTACTCGGACAGCGACATCGCGCACCGCACGCTATATGTGGAAGCCTCGCGCGGCTGCCCGTTCAAATGCGAATTTTGCCTCTCGGCGCTGGACAAAACGGCCTGGGCTTTCGATCTGGATCGCATCCTCGACGAACTGGACAAGCTGTATCAGCGCGGCGCGCGCCAGTTCAAATTCGTCGATCGCACTTTCAACCTCAACATCAAGGACAGTGTGCGCATTCTAGAATTCTTCCTTGCGCGGCTGGACGACAGATTGTTCGTGCACTTCGAAGTCATCCCCGATCACCTGCCAGAGCAACTGAAAGCACTGATCGTAAAATTCCCCGCCGGCGCGCTGCAATTCGAGGTGGGCATCCAGACCTTGAACCCCGCCGTGCAGGCGCAGATCTCGCGTAAACAGGACACCGCCAAAGCTGAGGAGAACCTGCGCTGGCTGCGACAGGAAAGTCAGGCGCATATCCACGTCGATCTAATCATCGGTCTGCCCGGTGAAGATGTGGCGAGTATCGCGGCTGGCTTCGACCGTCTGATCGCGCTGAAGCAACAGGAGATCCAGGTCGGCGTGCTCAAGCGTCTGCGCGGCACGCCCATCACCCGCCACACCGAAGCGTACGCCATGCGCTACACCCCGTATCCGCCCTACGCCATCCTCGCCACCGACCGCATCGACTTTTCCACCATGCAAAGGCTGGTGCGCTTTGCGCGCTACTGGAATCTGGTGGGTAATTCGGGACGTTTTGCGAAGACGCTGCCTCTCTTGCTGGGCGAAACTCCGTTCGCCCGCTTCCTGACTTTCTCCGACTGGCTCTACGCCACCACGCGCAAGACGCATCAGATTCCGCTTCCGCTGTTGTTCGATCTGCTTTTCACCGGTCTGACCACCGCGCTTGCCGTGGCGCCGGAAACGGCACGCGCTACGCTGGAGCAGGATTTTATTCAGTCGGGCAGCAAAGAGATGCCGCCGTTCATGAGAAACGAGAAGGATCAGCCCCGCCAGAGCAGGACGGGCAATCCCGCGAAGCGGCAAGCGCGGCTGCAGGTGGAATAACACAACCTGTTGCCACAAATGAAAAGAGCCGCATGCGCGGCTCTTCCCTCGATCCAAACGTGTTGCTTTACGCTTTGAGCGCGACCAGCACCTCGTCCAGCATCTTCTTGGCATCGCCGAACAGCATGCGGTTGTTCTCTTTGTAGAACAGCGGATTGTCCACGCCAGCATAGCCGGAAGCCATGCTGCGTTTCATCACGATGGAGGTCCTGGCTTTCCACACTTCCAGCACCGGCATGCCAGCGATGGGGCTGCCGGGCTCTTCCTGTGCGGCCGGGTTCACGATGTCGTTGGCGCCAATCACGATGGAGACGTCGGTGTCAGGGAAGTCCGCGTTGATCTCGTCCATCTCCATCACGATGTCGTAAGGCACTTTGGCTTCGGCCAACAACACGTTCATGTGACCGGGCATGCGGCCCGCGACCGGGTGGATGCCGAAGCGCACGTTGACGCCTTTCTCGCGCAGGTACTGGGTGATCTCGTTCACCGTGTGCTGTGCCTGCGCCACTGCCATGCCGTAACCCGGCACGATGATCACGTTCTTGGCATCGCGCAGCAGTTCAGCCGTCTCCGCCGCACTGATGGACACCACTTCTCCCGCCGGTTGCGCTTCGCCGCCCGCCTTGGCCGGTGTGCCGCCGCCGGTGCCGAAGCCGCCCGCGATGACGCTGATGAAGTTGCGGTTCATCGCGCGGCACATGATGTAGGACAGGATCGCGCCGCTGGAGCCCACCAGCGCGCCGGTGACGATCAGCAGGTCGTTGTTCAGCATGAAGCCGGTCGCCGCCGCCGCCCAGCCCGAATAGCTGTTGAGCATGGACACCACCACCGGCATGTCGGCACCGCCGATGGCCATCACCATATGGATACCGAACAAAAGGGCGATCACGGTCATCACCGTCAGGGCGAACATGCCCGCGTCTATCGATTCGGCCTGCAGGAATATGTAGCCGAACGCGATGACGACCAGCAGGCCGATCAGGTTCAGGAAGTGACGTCCCGGCAGCAGCAACGGTTTGCCACCGATCTTGCCGGACAGTTTGCCGAAGGCGATGAGTGAACCGGAGAAGGTCACGGCACCGATCAGGATACCGATATAGACCTCAATCTCGTGGATGGCCTTTTCGGCACTCGACAGGTGCATCGACGCCATCGGGTCGATGTAATTGGCGAAGCCGACCAGGCAGGCCGCCAGACCGACCAGACTGTGCATCAGTGCGACCAGCTCCGGCATCTGCGTCATCTGCACCTTGCGTGCGGCGTACAGACCGATGCTGCCGCCCACCACCATCGCGCCGATGATCCAGGGCAGGCCGGCCATCGTGACACGCGGCCCGAACACCGTGGCCAGCACGGCGATGGTCATGCCGAGCATGCCGTAGAGGTTGCCGCGACGTGAAGTCTCGGGGTTGGAAAGACCGCCGAGACTGAGGATGAACAGGATCGTCGCGCCGATATAAGAGACAGTAGCCAAACTTTCAGACATCATGAAAATCCTTATTTACGGAACATCGACAGCATGCGCTTGGTCACCGCAAAGCCGCCGAACATGTTCACCGCAGTGAGCGCGATCGCCACCACGGCCAGCCCGCGTATCCAGTCGTCCGGGCGATCCAGGCCGAACAGCGTCGGCGGCGCGATCTGCACCAGCGCACCGAGGGCGATGATGCTGCTGATCGCGTTGGTGACGCTCATCAACGGGGTATGCAGGGCCGGCGTGACGTTCCAAACCACCATGTAACCCACGAAACAGGCCAGCACGAACACGGTGAAATGTCCGAGGAACTCGGCCGGGGCATACGCGCCGATGAGCAGGAACAGCAGCGCGGCAATGCTGAACAGGGCGACTATGGTTCCCGCAGAGGCCGGCGCACCGGTACTACCGTGGCCTTTTGCGGCGGGAGCGGGAGCCGGCTTGGCGGCAGGCTTGGCCGCAGCGGCGGGCAGTTTGGGTGCGGGCGCGGGCCAGGTGATCGCGCCATCCTTGATGACGGTCAGGCCGCGTATGGCATCGTCTTCCATGTTGACGTCGATGACGCCATCCTTGTTCTTGCACAACTCTTCGGCCAGACGGAACAGATTGGTGCCGTACAGTGTGGAAGACTGCTTGGCCAGTCGGCTGTTCAGGTCGGTATATCCGACGATGGTCACGCCATGTTTGACCACGGCCTTGCCGGGTTCGGTCAACTCGCAGTTGCCGCCTTGCTCGGCCGCCATATCGACGATGACGCTGCCGGCTTTCATGCTCTTCACCATCTCGGCGGTGATCAGTCGAGGCGCGGGTTTGCCGGGGATCAGCGCGGTGGTGATGATGATGTCGACTTCCTTGGCCTGTTTGGCGTACATCTCGCGCTGGGCCTGCTGGAAACCTTCGCTCATCACCTTGGCGTAACCGCCGCCACCGCCGCCCTCTTCCTCATAGTCGACCTTCACGAACTCCCCGCCCAGCGACTTGACCTGGTCGGCCACTTCGGCGCGGGTGTCATTGGCACGTACGATGGCACCCAGGCCGGCTGCGGTACCGATGGCCGCCAGACCGGCCACACCGGCACCGGCGATGAACACCTTGGCCGGCGGTACCTTGCCCGCAGCGGTGATCTGACCGTTGAAGAAACGACCGAAGGCATTGGCGGCCTCGATGACGGCGCGGTAACCGGCGACACCGGCCTGCGAGGTCAGCGCGTCCATCTTCTGGGCGCGGCTCAGCATGCGCGGCAAGGCGTCGATGGCGAGCACGGTGACTTTCTTTGCAGCCAGTTGCTGCATCAGTTCGGGGTTCTGCGCCGGCCAGATGAAACTCACCAGCGTGCTGCCTTCGCGCATCAGGGCGACTTCTTCCTTGCTCGGTGCGCGCACCTTGAACACGATGTCGGAACCTGCCCAAAGTTCGGCTGCGCCGCCGATTATCTCGGCACCGGCAGCGCGATAGCTGTCGTCATCGCAATTAGCCTGATCCCCGGCACCCGATTGGACCGCGACCTGGAAACCCAGCTTGATGAGCTTCTCTACGACTTCGGGTACCGTCGCAACGCGTTTTTCGCCTGCACTGATCTCCGCAGGAATTCCAATACGCATGTAACCCTCCTGTAAACCGCATACTGAAACGCCCGGTTGTTCCGGGCGCACTGAAATTGGCTTGCGATTATATACGAGCTTTGCGCCCCGCCCCAGCCCATTGATGTAACGAAAAGGCACGCCGAAGCGTGCCATGGAACCTCGCTGCGAAGAGGGATAATCAGGCGGCGATCTTCTTGCACTCCGCGTAACAGGCTGCGCAGGACTCCTTGCAAGCCTTGCACTCGGGGTGTTTCTCGGTCTTTTTGCATTCTTCTTCACAGACTTTGCACACGTCCATGCAGACCTTGGCCAATTGCGGCAGATATTTGGAATCCGCGGCTGCCATCTGCTGCAAAGCGCCGCACATGGCAATCACCTGACTGGAAGACTGCGCGCAGTTCGCCATACTCTTGTCGCCCTGTCCCAGCAAAACGATGCAATGCTGCAAACAGATGTTCGCCTTGGACACGCAATCTGCTGCGGCTGCGATGAGCTTGTCGTTTACCGTACCCATGACATGGTGCTCATGCCCCATATCCATATGTTCGTGGCTGGCACCGAATGCCGTACCGGCGGCGGCCATGGCTACAGCGCCAAGCAACAGGTCTCTGCGATTCATGAATATCTCCTTGAAGTGATAGGGCTGACCGACGGGGCGCAGTCTATCCATGACGACCTTATTTGGATAGGGTGATGAAAGAAAGCTTGGCGACACCGGCTTTCTGCGCCAGCGCCATCAAGGTCGCCACGCGTCCATAGGGCACGGCGCTGTCCGCTTCGATCTGCAACTGGAACTGCGGAACTGCGGATCGGGTGCGCAGCATCTCGGCCAATTCGCTGTCGTTCACCGGCTTCTTGTCCATTTCTATATTGCCCTGCGCATCGACCACCAGACTGACTTGCTGCGGCTTGTCGTTCTGTTGCACGGCGTCGGTCTTGGGCAGGTTGATCTTGAGCGACTGCGGTGCCAGCAAGGGTGCGGTGATGATGAACACCACCAGCAACACCAGCATCACGTCCACCAGCGGTGTGACGTTGATCTCGCTCATCATGCTGCCATCGTCCTGCTGTGAAGAGTTACCGAAAGACATGGCTCACCCTTTACAGTTTGAAATCATGCTTCTGCGCCAGACGCATGAAGTCGTGCGCGAAGTTCTCCAGGTCGGTCACATGCACCTTGAGGCGACGCAGGAAGAAGTTGTAGGCCAGTACCGCAGGCAGCGCGGTTGCTATGCCGATGGCGGTGGCGATCAGCGCCTCGCCGATAGGGCCGGCCACCACATCCAGCGAAGCGGAACCGGTGCGGCCGATGTCCTGCAGGGCATGCATGATGCCCCATACGGTGCCGAACAGACCGATGAACGGCGCGGTGGAACCGATGCTGGCCAACTCGGCCAGACCGCGCTCGTGATAGCGCTGGATGTTCTGCAACTGCTGGCGCAGCATGCGCTCCAGCACGTCCTGCGGTGCGCCGGAATGTTTCAGGTCCTGCTGTGCGGAATTCAGGTTCTTCAATTCTGAGAATCCGGCCTGTGCCAGTCTGGCGATGTCGCCTTTGCTCGATGTGCTGACCTTTTCCGCCCCGCTCCACTCCCGTGCAGCCCAGAACTCGCGGTTGAATCGCTGGTCGTGCTGGTGCGATTCATATTGCTTCCACAGTTTGAACAAGGCGATGGACCAGGTCGCGATGGACAGCACGATCAGCAGCAGCAGCGTGCCCGAAACGATAGGGGATGAAACAGAAAAGAGTTCGTTCATGCGGCTTATTCCTCTAAAGAAAATTTGATCGGCACCAGAAACCATTGCGTGACCGGCTGGCCGAAGCGCGTGGCGGGTGAGAACTTCCAGGTCTTGACTGTCTGTAGCGCGGCTTTGTCCAGGATGTCGTAGCCGCTGCTGGTCTGCAACTTCACTTCGCCGGCCCTGCCCTCGGCCAACACTTCGACATTCAACACCACCTTGCCCTGATATCCCATGCGCCGCGCCACCAGCGGATACGGCGGGCGCGGATTGTTCAGATAGTCGGCGCGGTAGTCCGGCTCGGCATCCAGTTGCACAGGGGAAGGCGGTGTCTGCACCGGCGGTGCGGCGACCTCCTCCACCGGCTCGGCGGAGGACTGCGGTGCTTCCGGTTCGATCACGCGCGGCTTGGGTTCCGGTTTCGGCTCGGGCTTGATCTCGGGTTGCGGCGCGACATCCGCCTGCTGCATCTGCACATTGGCGAAGGAGATGGACATCTCGTTGATCGCCGCCTGCGGCGGTTCCGGCTGCGCCAGCCAGAACACGAACAACAGCAGATGCGCGAGCACCACGATGCCGACCACGGTCAGCTTTTCGTACCAGGGCGATTCCTGTGTCGCGTCGTGTAACGCGTGCATATAGGTCAGCGGCAGATTGAGAACAAGGGCCGACATGCTACCAGCGCCCCTCCAGTGTCACCAGCAAGGAACGATGGCCGGTGCTGCGGCTGGACAATGTGTAGGTATCGCCGCCGTTCGTGAAGCGCGTGCGCTGCACCGAATCCGCTGCCAGCAGGTTCTTTGCGGTGGTGCGCAGATTGAACACGGGCGACAGCTTGTACAGCCAATAGCCGTCCAGCGTGGCGCGCGCGTCGGACACGGCATACATCTCGCCCGGGATGTCGGTCACGCTGCGTCCCGACAGTTGCAGCGACACGCCGTAACTGGACTTGAACCTTGGCAGGTTCTCGTCCAGTCCGGCCGAGAAGATGTAATTGGGCGTGTCGCGCGCCATGCGCGAGATGCCGAGGCGCGCGTCGTTCACCGCGGCATGCGGCAAGGTCAGATGCGCTTTGACGGTCGCGCCTTTCCAGCCCCAGGCATCGGTCTGCACCTTGCCCTCCAGCTCCCAGCCCCAGTGACGGGCGCTGCCCTCGTTCTGCGGTCTGTCCACCCAGCGCGCACCTTCCAGTTGTACGCGGCGTTCGGTGAAATCCTGCGTGCTGCGCGCATAGAAATTCAGTCCGAGCACACCGGTGTTGTCCGGCAGATAACGCTCCAGCACCGCTTCGAAGTTCACGCTGCGTTCGGGCCGCAGGTGCGGGTTGCCGCGTGTGTCGGCTTCCGTCGGCGTGTTCGCCGCCACGCTCAGCGTCGCGGCATCGCTGATCTCGCTCAGTCTCGGCATCTTCAACCCTGCACCCAGCGAGGAACGCAGCAGCCATTGTTCCTGCGGTACCCAGCGTATCGCCAGTGCAGGCATCACCTGTCCGTGCTGTTGCGTGCTGCTGCCGGTGTCCAGGTCGACGCGTTCGCCGCGCAGGCCGTAGGTGAACGTAGTCTTGTCGCTCAGCATCCAGTCGTCCTGCAACCACAGGATGTTCTGCTTCTCGCTGTTGGCATAGCCCGACGTCACGCCGGACAAGGTCTGCGTATCGCTACTGTTCAGAGAGGCGTGTTCCAGCCCGACCGCCAGCAGATGCTGCTCGCCCAGCGGCCTGTCCAGCCTGAACGCCATGCTGCGCTCGTTCTCGTTGCTGGCGGTGTCATCCGTGTTTGAATCGGCGGTGCCTGCCGCGTCATGCGACAGACGCACGACATGCACATCACGTGTGCCGTGGTTGAGCGAGATGCGTCCGGTCAGTTTGCTGTCGCCCAGATGTTTCTCGCCTTCCACGCGCAGACGTTGCAGGCGGCGGCGCATCTCCTCGCGGCTGCTGCGGTCGCCGTTGACCACGAAAGTGCTGCTGCTTGCCGGACTGGCGGCCGTCTGCGTCATGTCGCTGTTGCGCTTGCCCAGTCCGTCGAACAACAGGGGCGCGACGGTCAGGCTGTCGCTGCCCTGCTTCCAGGTCAGGCGCGGCGAGAGCACGAATTCGCGGAAGGTGAACAGGCCTTCGTCCTTGTCCTGTTCGTTCAATAACGTGACACCTGCGCTTTCGTTGCGACGTTCGATCACGCTGCCGGCAGGTCGGCGATGCATGTTGAGCGTGATCGGCAGCGTCCAGGCGAAACCGCCCTCGCCGCCGTTCTCGGTCCAGGTGAATTGGCCGGTCGGTTCGTCGCCGTTCATGCCAACGGCGACTTTCACGGCCGTGGCACGTTTGCTGACCGGTTTCTTCATCACCAGATTGACGGTCACGGAGGCCGCGCCGCCGTATTCCGCGGACGAACCGCGCAATATCTCGACGCGCTCCAGCTCCCCCGCGGGCAGGCGACCGACCACGCCTGCCACGATGCGCGAGCCGCCCGCCGGACGTTCGCCGTCCACCAATATCTGCACGCTGTCGCGCGACATGCCGCGTGCGCGGTGACCATCCCCTTTGACTTCCACGCCCGGCAACTTGCCCAGCACCTCGCCGATGGTCATCACGCCCATGTTCTCGATGTCCTTGCGGCCGACGATCACCTTTTGCGTGGTGGAATCACGGCGTGCCGCCACATCATCCTGCTTGCCGGTCACGGTGATCTCTTGCAGGGCGGGTCGGTCTTCGGCGCAGGCCAGAAGCGGGAGGAAGGCGAATAACAGACAGCTACGTTTCATCAGGCAGACTTGTTCGATCGGTTCAAAGGAAGAGAAGGATGCGGCGCAATCCCAGCACGATCAGCACCGCCGCCGCGCCCCAGCGTATCCAGCGCGTCAGCCAGTCGCGGTTCTCGCGCAACTGTTTGCCCAGCAGGCTGATCAGCGGCAATAGTATCAGCAGCGGTGTCAGCGCCGCACCCAATCCGAACATCACGCCGTTGGCCATGCCCAGTTGCACGCTGCCTGCCGCCGCACACACGGCGAGCAAGGATGCCAGTGGTGCGCACGGCGTAAGGCTGAGCGAGAAGCCGAGCAACAAAGGCGGTGTACTGCCCACCCGCTTGGACACCCCGCACGGCGCATGCGTCTTGCCGGTGCGCAACAGCCACAGCCCGGCGGCGATGGACGCGGCGCCGATGAACAGATTGCCGCTACCACCTTTCATCGCCTGCGACAGCCAACTGCCCGCCGCTGCCGCCAGCGCCCCCAGCATCGTGTAAGCCAGGATGCGGCCGCTGACGAACAGGCTGGTATCGCGCAGCGCCTGCATCTGACTGCCGCCGCGTCCCAATATCCAGGTACCCATGAACGGCAGGCAGGTGGCGGTGCAGGCGGTCAGGCCCAGCGAGGCACCGAGCAGCCACACGGTGAACAGCGTGGTCTGCTGCGACAGTTGCCACTCATCCATTTTCTTTGGCGCGCAGGATGGGGATCACGCGTTTCTTCGGTTGGCCTTCCGGCGTTTCGAACTTCACGCGCGCCTTGTAATAGTCGCGCGAGGAGCCGAACAGTTTGAAGCCGAAGAACTTGAGCTGGATCACATCGTCGTCCGGACAATATTCCGCGCAGCGTCCGCACAGCGTGCAGTCTTCGTGGAAGGCTTTGCTGCCGAACGAGGTACCGATCTCGTGGATGTCCATCGGGCAGGCTTTTTCGCACACGCCGCACTTGGCGCATTTGTCATGCGCGTCCTTTTTAACCAAACGCATCGGTGACAGTTTCTGGAACAGCGCGTTCCACGACAGCAGCGGGCAGATGCGGCAGAACGGCTGACGCACCGCCAGTGCGGCTATGATGATGAAGCCGAACAGGGCATTGCCCAGCGCGCCGAGGAAGAAGTTGATGCCCGTGCCGGTGCGCACGGCGAGCTGTTCGGTATCGGCGGTCAACAAGGTGGTGGCGATGCGCGAGGGACAGACCTGGCAGAACGGGTCGCCCAGTTCGTTGGCGACGGTGCCCATGCCCGCCAGTGTCGGCAGACCCAGCACCAGCACCAGCAACATGAACCACTTGACCGGACGTACTTTGCCGACGTTCTCCTGCTTGAAACGATTGAGCGGACGGCCGATGCGGCGACCGATCTTGTAGAGCAATTCCTGCACCGTGCCCAGCGGACAGACCCAGCCGCAGAACGCCTTGTTCAAAAAGAAAAAGAACAGGAAGAACACGCCTACCGACATCAACGTGGGGATGAACACGTTCAGCGCGACATCGCCCGCCTTGGCCAGCGCGGCACCGACGCGGTGGTGCAACTGGTGCTGGTTGACGATGAGGATGCAGTGGTCGCCGGTCATCTTGTCGTAGGCGCAGGACAGCGACGGCAATGCTTTGGAGATGCGATCCACGGTGTAACTGCCGAGCAATGCGCCGCCGTACACGGTGACGAACAGCATGATGATCTGCACGGTGAAGCGGAAACGCGCCAGCGTGGGGAATAGATTCTTAAGCATTGCTTGGCTCCTCATTCTTGGCGGCAGCCTGGCGCTTGCGCAGCAACGGTGCGGCGCCCAGCATGCCGAGCAGCATGAAGCCCAGCCCCATGGTCAGGCTGCGGTTGCTGTAGGCTTCTTCGCCGTAGCTGCTGTTGAAGGCGGTCAAGTATTGCTGGCCGCCATCGGCATGCGACACGGCCAGCACGAAATCGGCGCCGCGTCGCATGCCATGGCTCCCCGCCTTGCTTTGCACTGTTTCAGTGTTGAAATCGTCCGGCACATGTACGTTCGCTACGCCTGCCGCATCCGTCATGAATTCGGCGCGGCCGCCGTTCGATGTCTCCAGCACGACCTTCTGGCCTGCCAGCGGTTGGCCTTTGAAACGCACGGCGAACTGCCAGTCCTCATTGGCGCGGTAGCGGGAATGTTCGCGCGGATAAGGCTGCGGCACGATCTCCAGCTCGTGCTTGACCTGGTCGAACATGGCGGTCGGATTCTTGCCGCCGTGTTCGCCGAAATAATGCACGGTGGATGCGACGCGCACTGTATCGCCCTGCACTTCACGCGCGGTCAGCATCTGGAAACCGCCCGTGGCGGGTTTGTCCAGCGGCGCGCCGCCCATCTCCATGGATAACTGACGATGTCCGTTGGCATCATGCAGATCGTTGGACCAGGCTTCGATCGCCGCCGCCGCGATGTTCTGCGGCAGGATGCTGACGCTGCGCGATGCCATGTCCTGCCCTTTCATGCGCGGCTTGAGCAGCGGCAGTTGCGTCCAGAGCTTTGACTGGCTATGCATCATGGCACCGTGGTCGTGTTGCACTTCTGCGGCAACGGCTGTCCCGGCGCACGCCGCGAGCAGACATATGGAATAGAGGATTTTCATGGCCATCCTTAAAAGCTCAACGATGCGCCGACCGTCCACACGCGGCCGGGATTGACGGTGATGGACATGTCTTCGGTGTTGTACACGCCGTTGCCGTCGCCGTCCGAGCCGCCGCGTATGGTGGAGTAGTAATAACGGTCGAACAGGTTGTCGATACGGGCGAAGGCGGACCACTTCATCTTGCCGTCCCCCTTTAACTCATAGTTCGCCATCAGGTTGTAGGTGGTGCGTCCGCCGACCCAGACGATGTTCACCTCGTCCGCATAGATGCCGGACTGTGCATTCATCTCGCCGGTGAAGGTCCAGCCGTCCATGGGGCGATAGCGCGAAGTCAGGTTCAGTTTGTGCCTGGGCGTGCGCGGCACCACGTTGCCGGTGTTGTTGTACAGCACCGAAGGCAGGGAGCCGCGCGTCCCCATGGACATCCAGTAAGTGTCGTTGCGCGTGAAGATGGCGTTCAGGTAGGTATACGCCAGATCGCCGGACCATGCTTCGCGGCTATCGGTCTTGATGCCGGCCTCCAGTCCGCGGTTCCGCACGCCGCCGATGTTCTGGTACTGCTCCAGCGCATTGGTCAGTGTCGCGCCCGGCGTCGACTGATACTGGCCGCCGGTATTGAGGATGAAATCCTTGCGGTCGACCTGGAAGATCGCCACATCCGTATCCAGCGGGATACCCATCATCTCGGTCTTGCTGCGCAGGCCGATCTCGGCGTTGTAGGATTTCTCAGGTTGCAGGTTCGGATTGGGGGCGACCGTCCCGGTGGGTGTGATGGTGCCGCCATAGAGCTGCGACACGGTGGGTACGCGGAATCCGGTAGAGAGATTGGTATACAGCTCGCGTTCTTCCGAGAACGCGTAATTCATGCCTATACGCTCAGACCAGACGTTGAACGTCTTGTCGCCGGTGGTCACCCGTCCTTGGCTGATCTGCGTGGCCGTCAGCGGGATATTGCTGACGAAACCGGAAGCGATACTGTCATAACGCGCGTTGAAAGTGACGGTCACCGGGGCGCTCGGTTGCCATTTGAGTTCGCCATACAGTGCGCGCGTGTCGGAAGTTGACACACTGTCCTCGGTGATGGCACCGACCAGATTGAGCGGGTTGGCGACCCCGACTGCCGTGTTGCGCGAGGTGTAGTTGACCAGGTTCCTGGTCAGCGTGACGTCTTCGAAACGTTGCAGATCCAGACCGCCCATGAGTGCGACTGCTTCACCACCTTTGCGCCATTCAGCCTTGGCCCCGCTCTGCGATTGCCGGGTATCGCGTCCACTCACGTAGGCATCATTGAAAAGCTTCATGTCGCTGGCAGTGGCCGTTCCATACAGGAAGTTCCCAGCGGCATCGCGCAGGAAACCGTTCGGGTTCTGCCAGCCGTAGGTGTGATCCTTGAACAGATAGGTGTTCACCAGAAGATTGCTGCCGCCATCCATGTCCTTGGCATACGACAGATTCACTTTGTCCAGCGTCACATCATATTTACGTGCATAGTCCTTGCCTCCACTGACGCTGCGCGGATCGATCCAGGCATTGGTCACTCCGGTCACCGTGCCGTGGCTATCCTTGTTGCGCTTGGCATGTTCAAAACCGAAGGTCAGGTCGCTGGTCTCGTCCAGCATGTACTGCAATTTCCCATCCCAATAGTCACGACCATAGTCGCCCTGGTCGTGATAGCCGGAAGATTGCATCTTGGTCTTCTGGATATGTCCGACCCACTTGCCTTCTGCAAAGCCTGCGCGCAGCAGGCCTTTGTAGTAGTCGAAGCTGCCCTTTTCGGCTGCCACGGTCACCCCGGCCATCTTGGCACCACGCTTGGTGGTGATAAGCACAGCACCGGACAGCGCATCCTCGCCGAACAGGTAGGAAGCGCCACCCTTGATGACCTTGATCGACTCTATGTTATCGAGGTCGATGTTCACGCGCCCCGTACGTTCCTGTACCGGCACGCCGTCGATCACGATGGCCACCCCCGGCTTCTCGCCCATGTAACGTTGTGCTTCCACACCACGCAGCATGATCTTCACCGAATCGCCGCTCTGTACCTCGGCTGTCACGCCGGGTATCGACTCCAATACCTCGACGATGTTCGTCCCGTGTTGCTCATCCACACTCTTGCCGCTGATGATGTTCACATTGGATGGTTCCCCGCGCTTGGAATCGAAGCGGTCGTCGATGGTGGTGGACGAGACGGTCACTTCCGGCAAGGCGCTGATTTCTGCCCATGACGCCTGCGGTGCGACAAGTGCCCATATCACACAGGCTGCGATCTGTTTGCTGCATCTATTCACTGCTTCCTCCCTGAATATCCCTGTTGAGAAACGTGGCGGATTGTAGGAAGCGAAGCAGTGCGCGGGAATGTGACATGATGTCGCGCGGCGGAATGTCGCACCCCCTATCCGCTATAATCCGGCGATGCCTTCCATTCATCTGCTCCCCGACCTGCTCATCAACCAGATCGCCGCCGGCGAGGTCATCGAACGTCCTGCCTCGGCGCTGAAAGAGTTACTGGAGAACAGCCTGGATGCAGGCGCGACCGAGATCGCAGTTCAACTGGAAAGTGGCGGCATCAAGCGTCTGGTGGTGCGCGACAACGGCAAGGGCATCGCGCAGGAAGAGCTGCCGCTGGCGCTGATGCGCCACGCCACCAGCAAGATCGCCTCGCTGGAGGATCTGCAACGTGTCGCCAGCATGGGTTTCCGCGGCGAGGCGCTGGCGAGCATGGCGGCAGTGGCACAGGTCATGTTGACCAGCCGCACAGCGGACGCCGGGCATGCGTGGAAGGTCGAGGCGATCGACGGCACTCAAAGCGAAGCGGCACCTGCCGCCCATGCCCCCGGCACCACCTTCGAGATGCGCGAGCTGTATTTCAACACCCCCGCCCGGCGCAAGTTCCTCAAGAGCGAGAGCACCGAATACGCTTGGTGCGAAGAGACCTTCAAGCGCATCGCGCTGTCGCGACCGGATGTGGCGTTCTCCTTGCAGCACAACGGCAAGAGCATCTGGCAGTTGCCCGCACACGATCTGCCACAGCGCATCACCGCCATCCTCGGCACGACCTTCGGCCAATACGCGGTCAACGTCGAGCGCGAGATCGGCACCCTTCATCTGTATGGTATCGCCGCCCTGCCTGCCTATTCCCGCTCCACGCGCGACGAGCAATACTTCTTCGTCAACGGGCGCTTCGTGCGCGACAAGGTGGTGATGCACGCCGTGCGTCAGGCCTATCAGGACATTCTGCACCATCAGCGCCATCCGGCCTTCGTGCTGTTCCTCGATATGCCGCCGGAACAGGTGGACGTGAACGTGCACCCGGCCAAGAGCGAGGTTCGCTTCCGCGAGAGCCAGGGCATCCACCAGTTCGTGTTCCACGGTGTGCAGGACGCGTTGAGTGCGACCATGTCTGACAAGGAGGGAACACCCGTCGCTACACAACGCGAGTCAGCCGCAACGTTCACACCGATCCAGCAGCAGCCCATGCGTTTTGGCGCAGCCGAACAACAAGCGACGTATCGCGTTTGGGAATCGCAAAGTCAGTCATTAGGAACCAGGATTGAGGATCGAGTAAGCGATAGCAGTGAATCTCACCGCGTTTCTCAATCCTCAATCCCCGATCCTCAATCCTCACAAGAACATCCGCTCGGCTACGCCCTCGGCCAGCTCTCCGGCATCTACATCCTCGCCCAGAACCAGCAAGGCCTGATTGTGGTGGATATGCACGCCGCGCATGAACGTATCGTGTACGAACGGCTCAAGGCCGCATTCGACGCGCAGCAGATGCCCAGCCAGCCGCTGCTGATCCCCGTCACCTTCGGGGCCGAACCGCTTGCCATCGCCACCGTGGAAGAGGAACAGGATGCGCTGAACAGACTCGGTTTCGACATCGCACCGATCTCCACCCACACGCTGGCGGTGCGCGCCATGCCGGCCATGCTCAAGCAATCGCATGCCGAAGCGGCCGCGCGCGAAGTGCTGCACGAACTGCGCGAGTTCGGCGCTTCCCGAGCATTGACCGAACGTCGCAACGAACTGCTGGCCACCCTCGCCTGCCATTCCGCCGTGCGCGCCAACCAGCAACTCTCGCTGCCGGAGATGAACGCCATCCTGCGCGAGATGGAACAGACTGAGCGCGCCGACCAGTGCAACCACGGCCGTCCGACCTGGTTCCAGGTAACGTTGGCGGAGCTGGATGCGATGTTCATGCGCGGCCAATAATCATCATTAGTTGCACTGTGCGCCTGCCCGCAATGCCCGAAGAGCAGGCATAATGCGCACCTTTCCTGCCACAACTTGCAGTCTATTGCCATGAAACACATCGTCGACGACGTCCGCATCAAAGAGATCAAAGAGCTCACGCCGCCCAGCCATCTGGTGCGCGAATTCCCGGTCACCGATACCGCTGCCGAAACCATCTACACCGCGCGTGCCGCGATCCACCGAATCCTGCACGGTGCGGAAGACCGCCTGCTGGTGGTGGTCGGCCCCTGCTCCATCCACGATACCGAAGCGGCGATGGAATATGCCGCCAGACTGAAGGAAGAGGCGAAACGGCATGCCGCCGATCTGGTGATCGTGATGCGGGTGTATTTCGAGAAACCGCGCACCACGGTGGGCTGGAAGGGCCTGATCAACGATCCGCATCTGGACGGCAGTTTCAAGATCAACGAAGGGCTGCGGCTGGCGCGCAAGTTGTTGTGGGAGCTGAACGAGTTCGGTCTTCCTTGTGCCACCGAGTTCCTCGATGTGGTCACGCCGCAGTACACGGCCGACCTGATCTCCTGGGGTGCCATCGGCGCGCGCACCACCGAATCGCAGGTGCACCGCGAACTGGCCTCGGGTATCTCCTGCCCCATCGGTTTCAAGAACGGCACCGACGGCAATCTGCGCATCGCGGTGGATGCGATCAAGGCTGCCGCCAGCCCGCACCATTTCCTGTCGGTCACCAAGGCCGGTCATACGGCCATTTTCTCCACCAACGGTAACGAGGATTGCCATGTGATCCTGCGCGGCGGCAAGCAGCCCAACTATGACGCGGCCTCCGTCGATGCGGCTGGCAAGGAACTGGCCAATGCCGGATTGCCTGCGCGCGTGATGGTCGACTTCTCGCATGCCAATAGCCGCAAGGAGTATCTGCGCCAGGTCGAGGTGGCACAGGATTGCGCGGCGCAACTGGCGAACGGCGAAGAGCGCATCTGTGGCGTGATGATCGAATCCAACCTGAATGAAGGCCGTCAGGATCTGCAGCCCGGAAAACCGCTGAACAGGGGCGTATCCATCACCGATGCCTGCATAGGTTGGGACGACACCGTGCGCGTGCTGGACATGCTGGCCGAAGGCGTGCGCCAGCGCCGCATCAAACTGGAAGAACGTTGATCGCCATCCCGCTGCGATGAGTAAACTCCCGCCCGCCATCTTCCTGATGGGGCCCACCGCCAGCGGCAAGACCGGCGTGGCGGTGGAACTGGCACAACAGTTGCCTGTGGAACTGATCAGCGTCGATTCCGCGCTGGTGTTCCGCGACATGGACATTGGCACAGCCAAACCGGATGCCGCCACGCTCGCCCGAGCACCGCACCATCTGATCGATATCATCGATCCGACGCAAACCTACTCCGCCGCCGCGTTTCGCAAGGATGCGCTGCGCCTGATGGCAGACATCACTTCACGCGGCAAAGTGCCGTTGCTGGTGGGCGGCACCATGTTGTACTACAAGGCCTTGCGCGAGGGATTGAGTCCGCTGCCGCAAGCCGATGCGACCTTGCGTGCCGAGCTGGATGACGAGATCGCGCGGCACGGCATCGAAGCGCTGCATGCCAGACTGGCTGCAGTCGATGCCGAGACGGCGGCCCGGTTGCATGCCACCGACACGCAACGCGTGCAGCGCGCGATGGAGATCTACCGTGCTTCGGGCAAACCGATGTCGGAGCTGATCAAGCGGCAGGAACAAGACCCGTTGCCCTACGACATCCTCTCTATCGCGCTCCTCCCCTCGGACCGTTCTGTGCTGCATGACCGCATCGCTTCCCGTTTCGAGAAGATGCTGAGCGAAGGGCTGGTGGATGAATTGCGCGGTTTGCGTGACAGATATCCCTTGCATCGCGACATGACCTCGATGCGTTGCGTGGGCTACCGGCAGGCTTGGGAGTTTCTGGAAGGCGAGATCGACGAGGCCGGGTTGATGGAAAAAGGAATCGCCGCCACGCGCCAGCTGGCCAAGCGACAACTCACCTGGCTGCGAAGCATGCCGGAGAACATCGAGCTGGACTGTCTGGCTCCGTCTCTTTTTGAAAGTGTTCTGGCGAAGTTAGCCTCGGAAGTTGCCCTCAGTCCTTCTTGAGAATCTCTGTCGCGCCATTCTGTGCGAGCCAAAAATCCCGGTACTTCATGTCTTCGTTCAGCAGGTGCGCAACCAGTAGCTGTTTGACCTGCAGACCAGCTTTGATCCAGTCGGACTCCATCTCGCTTCGTTCGATACGCTTCATGACATCCGTGAAGACCTTGGTTGCGGCTGCGTGCTGGCGGGCATGTTGTTCTGCTTCGGGATAACCCCATTCGATGAACAGTGATTCCTCGTGGTCGAAATGGGACACTGCATCATCGATGACATCCTGCATGCGCTTGCGCACCTCGCTCAGCGACATGCGTTCCGCAATGGCCTCGTTCAGGGCATTGATGAGTTCGATGAAATGTCTGTGTTCGGCATCGATCTCCGGGATATGCACACTGAGTTCATGACTCCATTCCAGGCGCCAGGGCATGGGGTTATTGGGGGAGTTCATAGCCGTCCTCCTTGAACAATGCGGTGCAGGCATCCACCACTTGCGTGTCGAAATGGGTGCCGCGCCCGTTCCGCAATTCCTCCAGCGCCGCCTCGATACCCAGACCGGGCCGGTATGGCCGGTGCGAAGACATGGCTTCCATCACATCGGCCACGGCCAGGATGCGCGCACCAGGCAGGATCGATTCCCCCAGAAGTCCCTGCGGATAACCCGTGCCATCCATGCGTTCGTGATGCTGGTGGACCATCTCCGCGATCGGCCATGAGAAGTCTATCTCTTTGAGGATCTCGTAGCCGGCCTGCGGATGCATCTTGATGAAATTGTATTCCATCTCGTTCAGGCGGCCCGGTTTGCTCAGTATCTCGGCCGGGATCTTGATCTTGCCCAGATCGTGCACGATACCGGCCAGCCTGATCGCCAACCCCTCTTCCTCTGGCATGCCCATCTTCTGTGCGATAGCTTCGGCCAGTACGGCGACCCTGCGCTGGTGTCCGTAGGTGTAGGGATCGCGCATCTCGACGATGCTGGCGATGGCTTCGACCGTCTTCATCATATTGTTCTGCAGACGCTGCTCGTGCTCGCGATGGGCGGCCTTGACGCGCAGGGTGAGGATGCCGAAAGCCAAGTCGCCCGCCATCTCCTGCAGGAGTTGTACCTCACTCTCATCGAAGACATCCACCTTCTCGTCGAACAGCACCAATGTGCCGAAGGTCCGCTCCCCCTCCTTCAAAGGTAGTGCGATACAGGAGGCGTAACCGTATTGCCGCGCATTCTCGTGCCATGATTCCAGTTCCTGGGTGTTCAGGATGTCCGGCACTATGCTTGGTGATCCGCTGATGATGGACTGTCCGGCCGGACAGGAAGCATGCCTGGCTTCGTCCCATGTCAGCGGCGACGGATTCGGCCACCCCCTCTTGCTTCCGGATTGCGCCATCTGCACTATCGTCTTGTCCTCATCGTCGCGTGCAAAGCCTATCCATGCCAGACGGTAGCCGCCGAATTCGACGGCGACTTCGCACATCTCCTGCAAAAGGCTGCCTTCATCTGTCGCATGGATCAGCGCCTGGTTGCCCGCGCTGATGGTGCGCAAGGCGCGGTTGGCGCGTTGCATGGCGGCCTCGTGCTGTTTGCGTTCGGTGATATCGATGGTATAGCCCGCAAGATAGGTTCTTGCGCCCAGCGGTATCGGGAATTTGATGGTCAGATAACTGCGGCCGTTAAATGCCTCATCCAGATGCAGTACCTCGTTGCTGCTGACTGTTTGCCAGTCATCCGCAGTCATCTTCTTCGCGAACTCGGGCGGAAACAGTTCCTGCATGGTCTTGCCGGTCATCTCGTGACCGGGGATGCCGATCATCTCAGAAAAGTTCTCGCTGGCAGCCAACACTTTGCTTTCGGCAGGGCGGACTTCCTTGATGAAGGTGTAGATCGGAGAATGCGCGATGAAGGCCAGCAACAATTCCCAGTTCTCGCGCAATCTGTCCTCCATGTGCTTGCGCTCGGTCACATCCTCCATGGTGTGCACGCTGTACAAGTACTCACCTTTCGCGTCATGCACAGGGAAGGCACGCGAGCGGTAGGTACGATCCCCGTTGATGACCTCCTCTTCCTCGCCGTCCGCCCCCGCTTCGAGTGCGTGCAGACAGCCGGGCAAGGGGCCGGGCGATTTCGGGAACACTTCGTAATAAGGACGCCCGATGAATCCCTTGAACGGTGATCCGGCGCGCTGCTGATAGGCACGGTTCGCGCGCAGGATACGGAATTCCTTGTCGTGCACGAACACGGGGTCGTCGATGGCATCCAGAGCAGCCATCCATTCCTGCCGTACCTGCTCGATCTGTTTGAGGGCCAGCTCCAGGGCGTCCTGCTGGACGGCATGAGGTTCGCGCAGTGCAGCGAGCTGCGTCTGCAATTCTGCGATGGTGCGTCGGGCGGACTCCAGCTCGGTACGCGCTGTCAGGATCTCATCATTCATGACGAATCCCGAAAGAATGGACAGGAAAGTGGCACAGCAAGTGTTCTGCAGTGTCTGGGCACGGCAGAGCGTTGGGAAGCCTTAGCAGCTTGCCGAGAACGATACTCATCGCATCAGATCCCCTGCAACATTGCCGCCATAACATCTACTGCCGGAGGCGGAGGTCCGGCTTGATCATGGAGGTCAGTGTGGTTTGCCCAGATCGCAGGCATTTCCTTCGTCCGGAGTGACCAGCGCCATCGCATCGGTGGCCGGGATGCGCAACAGTTCGCCCAGTTCCTTGTAGTCGTCGGGCAAGGCAGCATCGTCCCAGCCGTTGGCGGAATGGCGCGCGAGGTTGACGGCCAGCACCACGTTGCGCACGCGGATCTTGCTCGCGTTCTCGTCGTCCATCAGGGTCAGCAGCAACTGGGGCAGGTTCCATTCCTTGACCAGTGATTTCTGCAGGTCATGCAGATTGAAGCCGAACACCTGCTCCTGCGCTGCCTTGCTGCGCAGGGTCTTGTCCTGTTTCTGCATGGTCCTGATCTTGAGCATCTCGGCAGGGGCATATATCCACATCAGCATCTCGGCCAGATCGTGCAGCAATGCGGCGATGCGCACCTCTTCGTAATGCAGGTCGTTCAACCGGACCGCCCAGTCGAACGCGTATTCGGCTGCGCGGTGCGAGCGATGTACCACATGGAGCAGATGCACCAGCGCTTCCGTCTGGCCTTTCAGGGCGTCCTGCACCAGCGGCGCGGGCGGCACCTTGTTGTAGAAAGTCTCGACCCCAAGCATCAACAGCGCCTGCTCGATCTGCACGACTTCGCTGGTCTGGCTGCGGCGTTTGTGCTGCTGCAGGTAGCGCAACAGTTTGACGGTCAGCATCGGATCGGCCGAGATGGCGTTGGCCACGTTACGTGCACTGAGTTTGTTGACGTCCTCGCGCAATGTGTCGAGTTCGCGCGCGGTCTGTTTGAGGACGGGAATGTCGGCCTGCGTCAGGAATGCGATCCTGGCACCTAGTTTGTCGGTTTTCTGCTCTGGCATGTTCCCTCCCCTGGGTACGCTTGCAGTGAAGTTTACGACAATTCGATGCGTTTCTTTAGCTTTGTATCGCCAGCGTGCCGCTGCGCCCTTCGATACAGCCCATTCTCACCTCGTGACGCGGCAGCGCTGCGAGATCCAGCCCCTGCAGGTATTGGCGCATGGACACCAGTTCATAGCCCTGTCCTTGCCAGCCCTGCAGCAGTTGCTCGAATATCGGCATCCACCTCTGGCCCTCGAGTTCGGCGTGCAGGGTGTAGACATGCCCGGTTGCCGACGGTGTGCGGGTCAGACCCAGCAGGTGGTCCGCGACGCTGTCCAGCGAGATACCGTCGCGACCTACCAATTCATCCAGCGTGGGCAAGGTGGTCGGCAGCTGCGGGCAGGCGATGATCTCGGCATCCCATGTCGGGATGAAAGGATGGGTGCCACGCGTATCGGAACTGTAGTCCAAGCCCAGACGCTGTGTCTGGCGCAAGGCGTAGCGGTTGGTCTGCCAGCCCGCGGCGGCATGGGCTTTCGGTGGCTCGCCAAATATCTCGGTATAACGATCCACTGCACGTTGCACCTCGCGTTCCGTCCATGCGGCATCCTTGCCGGCCACATGGTCCTGCCAGCGTATGTGATCGTAGCAATGGATGCCGACCTCGAAACCGGCATCGAGCACCGCGCGCATGATGTCGCCGCATTTCTTGCCGATGTCCGGCCCGGGCAACAGGGTGCCATACATCAATGTCTTGAAGCCATAATGTTCGAGCACCGAAGTGCGCGAGACTTTCTTCATGAAGCCGGGGCGGAACACGCGCTTGATGGCGCGCCCGGTATGGTCCGGGCCCAGTGAGAAGAAGAAAGTGGCTTGCGCGTGATGCCGTTGCAATGCTTCGACCAGACGCGGCACGCCTTCTCGCGTACCACGATAGGTATCGACGTCGATCTTGAGAGCGATCTGTTTCATTCTGGGATATTGGATACGGGATTCAGGATTCTGGTTACCTAATTCCAAAATCCCGCTTCCCAAATCCTGCTTTTAGTCGACCAAGCCCCTTGCTTCGGCGATCTGCGTACGATAGGCATCGTAGATCTTGCGCAGGGTGTCGGCCATGGTGGTGGTCGGCTTCCAGCCCAGTTCTTCACAGGTGTTGGTGATCTTGGGCACGCGGTTCTGCACGTCCTGGTAGCCCTTGCCGTAGTAGGCATCGGAGGTGGTCTCGACGATCTTCACCTTCTTGGCGGACTCGGCGTATTCCGGATACTCGGCGGCCAGCTTCAACATCATGTCGGCCAGGTCGCGGATCGCGTAGTTATTGGACGGGTTGCCGATGTTGTATATCTTGCCGGTTGCCACACCGTTCTTGTTCTCGATGATCTTCATCAGCGCGTCGATGCCGTCGTCGATGTAGGTGAAGGCGCGTTTCTGGTGGCCACCGTCGACCAGGCTGATGTTGTTGCCGCGGATGATATGGCCGAGGAACTGGGTCACGACGCGCGAGCTGCCTTCTTTCGGCGTATTGATGGAGTCCAGGCCGGCACCGATCCAGTTGAACGGACGGAACAGCGTGAAGTTCAAGTTGTCCTGCATGCCGTAGCCCCAGATCACGCGGTCCATGAGCTGCTTGGAGTTGGAGTAGATCCAGCGCGGCTTGTTGATCGGGCCGCAGATCAGCTCGGAATTGTCCGGATCGAATTCCTCGTCGTGGCACATGCCGTAGACCTCGGAAGTGGACGGGAACACCAAGTGCTTGTTGTACTTCACGGCCGCACGCACGATGGGCAGGTTGGCTTCAAAGTCCAGTTCGAACACACGCAGCGGCTGCTTCACGTAGGTAGCCGGGGTGGCGATGGCGACCAGCGGCAGGATCACGTCGCACTTCTTGACGTGGTATTCCACCCATTCCTTGTTGATGGTAATGTCGCCCTCGAAGAAATGGAAGCGCGGCTTGCCGATCAGGTCGGAGATACGGTCGGTGCTCATGTCCATGCCGTAGACTTCCCAGTCGGTGGTCTCAAGGATACGATTGGACAGATGGTGACCGATGAAACCGTTCACACCCAGGATCAGGACTTTCTTCATTTTTATAGCCTCAACGATTGAATTCAAATTCTTCGGTGCCGAATTTCTCGGCGAAATCTTGCGCAGTCATCTCGCTGCCGTCCAGCTCGAAACGCACTACGCGCAGCATTCCTGAGCCGCATCGCGCGTAGGCCTTGCCATCACGCACATAGAACGCCGCTTTCCCGCTTGTAGCGCCCTGCACCATCAAGGTCTGCAGGATGCGCATGGGCTTGCTCAGCAGTGTCGTAGTCGCACCCGGATACGGCGGAGCCACGGCGCGGACGAGATTATGAATGTTTTGGGCACTCTGTGCCCAGTCGATTTCGCCGTCCTGCGGTTTGCGGCCGCCGAAATAGCCGCCTTTGGATAGATCCTGTTTGGTGCGCGGCGCTTTTCCGGCCAGCAAGGCCGGCAGCACGCTGTTCAAGGCCATCTCGGCCGCGACCGTCACCTTCAGGAACACCTCGTGCGCCGTATCGTCGGGCAGGATGGGCACGGCCTGCTGCGCCACGATGTCGCCGTTGTCCGGCTTCTCGGTCATGTAGTGCAGTGTGGCACCGGTCTCTGTCTCGCCGTGGATGATGGCCCAGTTCACCGGCACCCGGCCGCGGTATTTCGGCAGCAAGGAACCATGCATGTTCAAGGCCCCACGCGAGGGGATCGCCAGCAGTTCCGGCTTCAGCATCTCGCGGTAGTAGAAGGAGAAATAGAAATCCGGCTGCAAAGCCTTGATCTGCGCGATCACTTCCGGCGTGTTCGGATTGTCCGGCGTGATGGTCGGGATGCCATGCAATTCGGCCAGATTCTGCACGCTGTCGAACCAGATGTTCTCGTTCGGATTGTTGCGGTGCGTTACCACCAGCACGACCTCAACGCCGTGCGCAAGCAGCACATTCAGGCAACGGAAGCCGACGTTGTGATACGCGAAGACGACCGCTCGACTCATTCTTCGCCGTCCGCGAACAGGTCGCTCGGTGTCGAACCTGTCTTGGGTTTGCGTGTGCGCCTGGGTTTCTCTTCTGTCTTCTCCAATACGGCTTCCACCAGATAGCGTGGCCTGTGGCGCACCTGCTGGTAGATACGGCCGATGTATTCGCCCAGCAGGCCGATGCCGAACAGCGCGATACCGATCAGGAAGAACATCAGCGCGAAAAGGGTGAACAGCCCTTCCGCCTCGGGACCGATGATGAGGCGACGCACCAGCAGGAAGACGAAGAACGCTCCGGATCCCAGAGAGATCAGCATGCCTGCCATCGAGAACCATTGCAGCGGCACCAGCGAGAAGCCGGTCATCAGGTCGAAATTGAGGCGGATCAGGCTGTACATCGAATACTTGGACTCGCCCGCCGCACGCTCTTCGTGCCCCACCACCACTTCTGCCGGATTGCGCGCAAAGCTGTAGGCCAGCGCAGGGATGAAGGTGCTGACTTCCTTGCAGCTGTTGATAGCGTCGATGATGTTGCGGTCGTAGGCGCGGAACATGCAGCCCTGGTCGGTCATCTTGATGCGTGTGATCTTCTCGCGCAAACCGTTCATGGCCCTTGATGCGACATGGCGCCACCAGCTATCGTTGCGCTGGCGGCGGATGGAACCGACGTAATCGTGCCCCTCATCCATCTTGGCCAGCAGCAGGTGGGTATCTTCCGGCGGATTCTGCAGGTCGGCATCAAGTGTCACCACGCGCGCGCCCTTGCTCTGTTCGAAGCCGGCCATGATGGCCATGTGCTGGCCGAAGTTGCCGTTGAACAGCACCACGCGGGTCACATCGGGGCGTTTCTGGAACTGTTCGCGCAGGATGGCAGCGGAGCGGTCGCGGCTGCCGTCATTGACGAAGATGACCTCATACGGTATCGCCAGCTTGTCCAGCGCGGGATAGAGCCGGTCGAACAAGGCTTGCAGCCCCTGCTCTTCGTTATAGACGGGAATGACGACCGAAAGTTGGATAGCGCTCATAGGGGCGGCATTCTACCGCAGCGGGGGGAATTGCACTAAATCGACAGTGAGGCACGGACGGCAGCGGCAACTCGTGCCACATCGGCCTCGCTCATGCGCGGGAACAACGGCAGGGTGACGATGCGTCGCCCCACGCTCTCGGCCACGGGGAACATGCCTTCCCTGAAGCCGCGCTGTCGGTACATCTGGAACAGGTGGATGGGCGGGTAATGCACGCCGCAGCCGATATTGTGCTGCTCTTTCATCTTCGCCATGAAGTCGCTGCGTTTCACGCCTTCCGGCAGTACGATCTCGAACATGTGCCAGTTGGTGTTGGCGAAATCCTTGACTGGCAGTTGGGTGCCAGCCTGTTTCTCGAAGTCTGCGCCGAAGGTATCGAAGTAATGTTTCGCGAGCGCATGGCGGCGCTCGGTAATCGCTTCCAGTTGCGGCAACTGGTGGAGACCGATCACGGCGGCGACGTCGGTCATGTTGTATTTGCCGCCCAGCACGTCCACCTCCATGCCGTCAAAGCCCGTACGCGTGACGCCCTGCAATCTGTATTTCTCGGCCAGGCGCGCTTCGTCCCCGTCGTTCAACACCAGACAGCCGCCCTCGGTGGTGGTGAGGTTCTTGTTGGCCTGGAAGCTGAACGACACGAAATCCCCGAAGCTCCCGATGCGCTTGCCGTTCCACTGCGAACCCAGCGCCTGCGCGGCATCCTCCACCACGCGCAGCTTGTGCTTCGCCGCGATGGCATACAGCCGGTCTCTGTCCACCGGCAGGCCGGAAAGGTCGACCGGGATGATGGCGCGGGTCTTCGGTGTGATGGCCGCCTCGACTTTATCGAGGTCGATGTTGCGCGTGATGGGGTCGATGTCCGCGAACACCGGCGTGGCGCCGACTTCGAGTATGACATTGGCGGTTGCGACCCAGGAGATGGGCGTGGTGATGACTTCGTCGCCGGGGCCGATGCCAGCGATGCGCAAGGCGATCTCCATGGTGCAGGTGCCGGAATTGAAGGTGCGCACCGGACGCCCGCCGAAGTATTCGGACAGCACCTTCTCGAAGGCCTGCACCTTGGGGCCGGAGGTTATCCAGCCGGAGCGCAGCACGTCGCCGACGGCGGCGATGGCGGCTTCATCGATATAGGGGCGGGTGAAAGGCAGGAATTCGGACATGTTCACGCTCTCGAGATGATGATGACGCCGATGATGATCACCCCCATGCCGACCAGCTTGGTGACGTTGAAATCCTCGCCCAGCAGATATTTCGCCGCAACGGCGTTTACCACATACGCCATGGACAGCATGGGGAAGGCGATGCTGACCGGCACCCGCGACAGCGCGAGTATCCACACCACCACGCTGATGCCGTAGCAGAACAGCGCGGTGACGATGTGCCACTCGGTCGCCAGCTTCCAGCCGACGGGAATGACATTGGCCAGGCTGAACTCGAAATGACCAATAGCGTTGGTGCCCGCCTTCATCAGGATCTGGGCGGCGGCGTTCAGCATCACGCCGATGAAGATCAGGCTGAAATTGAGCAGGCTCATGACTTGATCACCACCACGAGCTGATGGTCACGGTAGATCTCTTTCATGGGCAGGCCTTTCCTCTCCAGTTCGGGCAACACGCCCAGCGGCATGATCGCATAGGCTTCCCTGTCATCGAGCCAGCGCTGCGCAAACGTGGCGAGATCGGGTATCCACTTGTGCGGTTCCTGCCCGATGCCGAACGCCATCTCGTCCTTGAAGTCGACCAGGATGAAGGTGCGCTTCAGATAGAACGGAAGCGTCTGTTCATAGTTCCGGATCGAATAGAAAGGCACCTCCGGTTTGATCTGTGCGGCGATCGCCTCGGCGATGGGGTAGCCAGAGCGTTCGCGCGCGATGGTGTTGTAGCCGGTGATGCCGATCTGCGCCGCGAGCAGTGAAGCCAGCGCGAGCATCGTCAGCCCGAGCGCCACTTTTTCGCGGCGTATACCGTACAGCGCGGAAGCCGTCCCCACCAGCCAGATCGCGGCCGCGACCGTCAGCCATTCGGCGTAGGCGGAATACATCTCATGCTGTACCGGATTCTCGGATTGCTGGTCGACCAGCGGCCCCAGTCCGAACAGCAAGACCAGCAATACCGGCAGCACCGGTGCGATCAGCCAGAACAAGCGGCGTGTGGACATCGTCGCAAGCTGTTTTCCCATCAACAATGCCAGAGCCGGGAACATCGGCAGCAGGTAGGACGGAAGCTTGGAACTGGAGAGCGAGAAGAACACATACACGAACACTGCCCATACCAGCAGGAAGCGTTCGGCGCTGAAGTGCCGTGCCTGGGATGCGCTGTCGCGCCAGGTGCGCAGTACGGTATCGAACATCAGCAGCGTCCAGGGCAGCATGCCGAACAGCAATATCGGCACGAAATAATGCCAGGGCTGGTAACGGGCATGCACCTTGGTCAGGAAGCGCTCGAAATGTTCATGGATGAAGAAGAACTGGAAGAACTCGGGATTGGCCTGTATCACCAGCACGAACCAGGGCGCGGCGACTGCGAAGAATGCGAGCAAGCCGCTGATCCAGTGCATGCGCAGCCAGACCGACACATCCCGGTTGAACAGCGAATACAGGAACAGCGCAGCGCCGGGCAGGATCAGGCCCATCAGTCCCTTGCTCAATACCGCTAATGCCATCGCCGCCCAGGCCAGCATCATCCAGTTACGCCTGAATGGGATAGCTTGTTCATGCTGTGCCAGCAACAGCGAGAAGATGCCGAGCGTGATGAAGAAGGTCACACCCATGTCCAGCGTGTTCACGTGCGCCATCAGCACATAGAGCGTGCTGCTACCGAGGATCAGTGCGGCATATAGCCCCGCCGTCCTGCCGAACAGGCGCATACCGACGAAACCGGTGAGCAGGATGCCAAGGAAACCCGTCAGCGCCGTCCACAGGCGCGAGCTCCATTGGTGTTCGCCGAACACTTCGTAGGCGACTGCCGTGGCCCAATACTGCAAGGGGGGTTTCTCGAAATATTTGAAATCGTTCAGATGCGGTGTGACCCAATCGCCGCTCGCCACCATCTCGCGCGGGATCTCGGCGTAACGCCCCTCATCCGGCTTGATCAGCTTGCGGTATTCAAGATTGCCGAACCAGATGACGACCAGTGCCAGCAGCAACAGCCACAATGTGCGTTGTGAAAAGGGAAGGTTCATCTTGGGCAATTTTGTTTGGGGAAGCGAGCGCGGATTTTATCCTAAACCGCTTTCGGCTCTGCGGTTTCCTGCACCTGAACGCGTGCGCCCCCTTGCGCAAAGGTGATGTCCAGTACATCACCGGCGCTGACCCGACGGCTGTCGGACACGATGCCACCCTGCGCATCGCGCACCAGACTATAGCCGCGCGCCAGCACCCGGTTCGGATCGAGTAGCTGGAGATGTTGCCGCAGCGCCAGCAATCTGTCCGCGTGGCGTTCCATCTGCCGCGTCACGGCGGCCTGCATGCGTCGCGAAGTGGTGGATAGTTGATGCTGCGATCCCGTGACATCCGGGACAAGCACGCCGAGGCGCTGCATCAGCGAACGCAAGTGCCATGCCCGCTGTTGCATCAAGTTTCCTTGTGACAGATACATGCGGTGGCGCAAGGCAGCCAATCGATCCGTCTGCAGTTGTATGCGTTGCGCCGGGTGCACGAGTCTGCGCTGCAGATAGTCCATCTGCTGCATGCGACGCTCGATCTGTCGCATCAGTGCCTGAGATAACTGTTGCCCCTGCTGGCCCAGTTCGTGCAGCAAGGATTGCCGGTCAGGGACGGCAGCCTGCGCAGCGGCAGTCGGCGTGGCGGCGCGCAGGTCGGCTACGAAGTCGGCGATGGTGAAATCCGTCTCATGGCCGACACCGCTGATGACCGGGATCTCGCTGGCGGCGATGGCGCGCGCCACCACCTCCTCGTTGAACGACCATAGATCTTCGATGCTGCCGCCGCCGCGACAGACGATGAGCACGTCGCACTCGGCGCGCTCGTTGGCGGCGTGGATCGCCTGCGCGATCTTGCGAGCCGCACCCTCGCCCTGCACCGGGGTCGGGTACAGCACGACCGGTACACTGGGCATGCGGTTGGACAAGGTGCGCAAGGCATCGCGCAAGGCTGCCGCCTGGGGAGAGGTGACGATACCGATCTGGCGCGGGAATGCGGGCAATTCACGTTTGCGCGCGGCATCGAACAGCCCTTCTTCCGACAACTTCTCCTTCAGCCGTTCGAACGCCTCGTACAGCGCGCCCTGCCCGGCCGGACGCATGCGCTCCAGCGTCAACTGGAACTCACCGCGCGCTTCATACAGCGTGGCCAGGGCGTGCACCTCGACCAGCATGCCGTTCGTTGGACGAAAATCCAGATACTGTTGTTTGTGGCGGAACATCACGCAGCGCACCTGTGCCTGTTCGTCCTTGAGCGAGAAATACCAGTGGCCGGAAGAGGCCGCGACGAAATTGGATATCTCGCCACGCACCCACACCAGCGGCAGGCCGCCCTCGATCAGGCGCTTGGTGGCCAGGTTCAGTTCACGTACGGATAGTACGCTGTCGCTCGGGAATATCATTTACCGGCCGCGTGCATCACCCCAGCGCAGCGGGGTGCGGTCGTCGCCGATGTACCAGGTCGAGCCGGTACGGTGTTCGACACAGTATTTCGGCGAGACGATGGTCTCCTCGAACACCATGTCGTGGCTGATGCGGGTGTATTCCAGCAGGATGCTGCGGATGACCTTGGCATGCGCACAGATGTGCGAACCGCGTGTGATCCAGGTCGGCCCGATGATCTCCGCACCCTCTTCGATGCATACGCCGGAATCGATATAGACCGGACCTTCGATCTTCACCTTGTCCCAGTCGATACAGGTATTGATGCCGACCCAGACGCCTGGCTTGATCTCTTTGCCCGGCATCTGCATGTGGGCGACCTCGCCCCGCAGCACACGCTGCAGCACGCTCCAGTAGTCGGCGATATGCCCGATGTCGATCCAGTTGAAATGGCGCTTCTGCGCATAGAACGGCATGCCCTTCTCGGCCAGCATGGGGAACAACTGACTGCCGATGTCGAACACCTGCCCGGACGGAATCAGGTCTATCACTTCCGGTTCAAAGATATAGATGCCGGTACTGGCGAAATTGGAACGTGCTTCTTCAGGCTTGGGTTTTTCCTGGAACGCGATGATGCGTCCATCCTCGTCGGTCTCGACCACTCCGTAGTTGCCGACCTCGGAATTCGGCACTTCCAGCGTGACCACGCTGGCCATCGCCTTCTTGGTCTTGTGCTCCCACACGGCCGCGCCGATGTCGAGGTCGATCAGCGCATCACCGCACAAGACTATCGTGGTGGTATCGAAGAAACCGCCGAAATCCTGGATCTTGCGCATGCCACCGGCGGAGCCCAGCGATTTCGGCGTGATCTCGCCGTATTCATAGACACCTTCGAAGGAATAGCCGATGTCGACCCCCCAGGTGCTGCCATTACCGAAGTAATTCTCGATCTTCCAGTGTTTGTAGGCGACGTTGACCATGATCTCTTTCACGCCGTAACGTGCCAGATGGTCGACCAGATATTCCATGACGGGTTTGCCGAGGATGGGGATCATCGGCTTGGGCAAGTCTTGCGTCAGCGGCCTGACGCGCGTCCCCTGCCCGGCTGCCAGGATCATGCCTTTGATCTTTTCCACTACTCAGTCCTCCCTGATTCCTTGGCCTGCGATTCTACACTGTTAAAACAAAAGACCCGCCACGGTGGGCGGGTCTTTTAATATGTGGGGTGGCTGATCGGGCTCGAACCGACGACAACTGGAATCACAATCCAGGGCTCTACCAACTGAGCTACAGCCACCATTGAACTTTTTGTTTGGCGTGCCCGAAGGGAATCGAACCCCTAACCCCCAGCTTAGAAGGCTGGTGCTCTATCCGGTTGAGCTACGGGCACCCTTCTTTCGGTATGCACAACAAACTTCTACTACTTGTACCTGGTCGGGGTGGAGAGATTCGAACTCCCGACATCCTGGTCCCAAACCAGGCGCGCTACCAGGCTACGCTACACCCCGAGAGCGCGGCATTATACAGAGCGAATCCGAAAAATCAATTTTGATCGCGGGTTTTTTCCGAAATCTGCGGGATCGCCAGCATCAGGTAATACACCATCGACCACAATGTGAGGATGGCGGCCAGATAGATGAGTACCGTACCGACGGTGTCACAAGGGATACCGAACAAAGGTTCCTGATACAGCAGGAACATGATGGCCAGCATCTGGAAGGTGGTCTTGAGTTTGCCCAGCATGGAGACCGCGACGCTCTTGCTGCTGCCGAGCTGTGCCATCCATTCGCGCAAAGCGGAGATGGTCAGTTCGCGACCGATGATGATGAAAGCGATGATGGCATCCACGTAGCCGAGTTTGAGCAATATGACCAGCGCAGCCACCACCATCAGCTTGTCGGCGACCGGGTCGAGGAAGGCACCGAAGGCGGAGCCCTGGTTCAGCATGCGTGCAAGATAGCCGTCCAGCCAGTCGGTGATGGAGGCCAGCCAGAAGATGAAGGTGCCCAGCAGATGTTTGTGATGCAACGACAGCATCTCGTCCGGCACATAAAACACGGCGATGAACACCGGGATCAGGATGATGCGGAACCAGGTCAGGATATTCGGGATGTTGAGTGGCATGTCAATGCAAATGGTTATATATCTTCTCGGCAAGTGCAGGGCTAACGCCTTCCACTCGTGCCAGCTCTTCTACACTGGCTTGCTGTACGCCTTTCAAGCCGCCGAAGTGTGTCAGCAGGTTGCGGCGACGTTTCTCGCCTACCCCTTCGATCTCCTCCAGCGATGATGTGGTGCGCGTCTTGCCGCGCTTGGCACGGTGTCCGGTGATCGCGAAACGGTGCGCTTCATCACGGACCTGCTGGATCAGATGCAGGGCGGGATGTGCTGGCGGCAATTGTAGCGGCTTTTCCACCCCGGGTCGCAGCAATTGCTCAAGCCCGGCCTTGCGTTCCACGCCTTTCGCCACACCGACCAGGGCGATGTCGGACAAGCCGAATTCGGTCATCACTTCTACCGCCATCGCCAGTTGTCCCGCCCCGCCATCGATCAGAATAAGATCCGGCCGCTTCCCTTCCCCAGCCTGCAATTTCTGGTAGCGTTTCTGCAAGGCCTGCTTCATGGCGGCGTAATCGTCGCCGGGCGTGATGCCTGTGATGTTGTAGCGGCGATATTCCTGCGGACGGATCGCCAGATCGTCATACACCACGCAGGATGCGACCGTCGCTTCGCCCATGGTATGGCTGATATCGAAGCATTCGATGCGTTTCAGGTCCGGCAGCGCGAGTTCGTTGCGCAATGCATCGAGCCGCAGTGACTGTCCCGCTTGCATACCGGCCTGCTGTTTCAATCCGAGCAAAGCATTTGCCTGCGCCATCTCCAGCCACTGCCGCCGCTCTCCGGTCACCGCATGCCGTATCTGTACCTTGTGCCCTGCCTGTTCGCTCAACAAGGCTTCCAGTGCCTCATCCTGCACCGCCGGATGGGTGATGATGAGCGGCGGGACACTGCGTTCGAGGTAATGTTGGGCGATGAACGCCTCCAGCACCTCTACGCCATCCTGCCCCTGCACATCCGCCGGAAAGAACGGTTTGTCACCCAGATGACGCCCGCCGCGCACCACCGCCAGATTCAGGCATAGCGTCCCTTCCGCCTCGACCACGACCACGATGTCGGCATCCGTATCGCGGCCGCTCTCCACGAATTGTCTCTGCTGCACAGTGTGCAGTGCCTGCAACTGGTCACGCAGGGCGGCGGCATGTTCGTATTCCAGCGCTTCGGCAGCCTGTTCCATCGCGGCGCGCAAACGCTTCTCCACCTCATCGAACTTTCCGTGCAGGAGCAATGCGGCGTTGCGCACATCGGTGGCGTAATCCTCGGCGCTGATCAGTCCGACACAGGGGGCGCTGCAGCGGTGGATCTGATGCAAAAGACAAGGACGCGTGCGATTGTTGAAAACACCTTCGTCGCAGGTGCGCAGTTTGAACACCTTCTGCAGCAGATTGATACTCTCCTTGGCCGCCTGCGCATTGGGATAAGGACCGAAATACTGGTTGCGCTTGTCGGTCACACCGCGATAGTAGGTCAGGCGCGGTGACGGGCTGCCGGTGAAGACGATGAAGGGATAGGACTTGTCGTCCCGGAACAATATGTTGTAGCGAGGCTTCAAGGACTTGATGAGGTTGTTCTCCAGCAGCAGCGCCTCCGCTTCCGAGCGCGTGACCGTGGTTTCGATGCGCGCGATATGCGACACCATCAACTGGATGCGCGGCGACAGATTGCTCTTCTGGAAATACGAACTGACACGCTTCCTGAGCTGGTTGGCCTTGCCCACGTACAGCACGTGCCCCTGGCTATCCAGCATACGGTATACGCCCGGCTGCAGCGGCAGGCTGGCGAGAAAATCCTTGGGATCGAATGCTTCGTCTGCCATGTTCAGATCAGTGCCTGAAGTCCTCTTGAAAACTCGGCCGCCCCGCCGTTCGCGGGATGTCTGACCGCACCGGTGACCTTCACCCCCATGTCGCTCAGCAAACCCTCCGCCTTCTTGCCCACCGCAACGATCCTGGCCTGCGGGAACGCTGCGATCAGCAGGCGCATCGCCGGTTCACCCAGTTCGATCTCTTCCGGCTTCGGTGTCCTGTTCGACCATAGATCGTCGGCGCGATGCGGGTGGAGCTGCATCGCGTTCCACAGGATGGTACGCTCGGCGATGCCGAGGCGGTACAGCGTCTTCCACACGATGGTGGCGGACGGTTCGGAGAACGGCAAGCGCCGGGTAGACAAACGATCGGACAATGCCGCGATGCGGGGGATGGCCCCCTCGCCCAGCAATCGCTCGCTGGTGAAGGCGATGCCGCTGTAGCGGCACCCTTGATAGCCCGGTGCCTCGCCCGCCAGGATGAACTCTGGCTTGCAATCCAGATGGGCGGCCAGACGTGCCAGTTTGGCTGCCGGGCCATTCCCTTCGGCATCATGCGGGCAATGATCCGCCCAAGGGTTGAACAGTCCCGCCTTGCCCGATGGCAGGGTGGCGACCAGGCTGCGTGCCAGTGAAAGGCTGGAAGACGGCATGTTTATCCTTCGTCTGATCTTGCTGCTGCAATGAAAAGCCCCGCAGAGCGGGGCTGTTGACGACTTGTCGGCTCACAGCCCCGGCCTACCCCTTGCGGGTGCGCGGCGGGGCTCGTGCAGACTGCGGACTGCCTTATTCGGTAGCCGGTGCCGCAGCTTCGGGTTGTGACTGCAATGCCTTCATGCTAAGACGCATGCGGCCCTTGTCGTCCACTTCCAGAACCTTGACCTTGACGATCTGGCCTTCCTTCAGATGATCGGCCACGGCAGCGATACGCTCGTGCGAAATCTGCGAGATATGCAGCAGACCATCTTTGCCCGGCAGGATGTTGACCAGCGCGCCGAAGTCCAGCAGCTTGACCACCGGGCCTTCGTAGACCTTGCCCACTTCGACTTCGGCCACGATGTCCTCGATGCGCTTCTTGGCCAGCTCACCCGCCTCACCGCTCACGCATGCGATGGTGATGTTGCCGTCGTCGTCGATGTCGATGGTGGTACCGGTCTCTTCGGTCAGCGCGCGGATCACTGCGCCGCCCTTGCCGATCACATCGCGGATCTTGTCCGGATTGATCTTCATCTTGATCATGCGCGGCGCGAAGTCGGAGACTTCAGGACGCACGGTAGGCATCGCCTGCTTCATGATGCCGAGGATGTGCTTGCGGCCTGCCTGAGCCTGGCTCAGCGCGACCTTCATGATCTCCTTGGTGATGCCGTTGATCTTGATGTCCATCTGTAGCGCAGTGATACCGTTCTCGGTACCCGCCACCTTGAAGTCCATGTCGCCCAGGTGATCCTCGTCGCCCAGGATGTCGGTCAGTACCGCGAAACGGCCACCGTCCTTGATCAGGCCCATGGCGATGCCTGCCACGTGATCCTTCACCGGCACGCCTGCATCCATCAGCGACAGGCAGCCCCCGCAGACGGAAGCCATGGAGCTGGAACCGTTGGACTCGGTGATCTCGGAGACCACGCGGATCGCATAACCGCATTCTTCTTCGCTCGGCAGCACGGCAACCAGTGCGCGCTTGGCGAGACGGCCGTGGCCGATCTCGCGGCGTTTAGGTGTGCCGACACGGCCGGTCTCGCCTGTGGAGTACGGCGGGAAGTTGTAGTGCAGCATGAAGCGGTCGGAATATTCACCTTCCAGTGCATCGATCTTTTGCGCGTCACGCATCGAGCCGAGTGTAGCCACGACCAGCGCCTGCGTCTCGCCGCGGGTGAACAGCACCGAACCGTGGGCACGCGGCAGCACGCCGGTACGGATGGTGATCGGACGCACGGTGCGCGTGTCGCGACCATCGATACGCGGCTCGCCGCTCAGGATCTGACCGCGCACGATACGGGCTTCCAGCGCGCTGAACAGCTCGTTGATCTCGTTCTTGGAGACGTTCTCGAACTCGGGCACAGCCAGTGCTTCCATCACCTTTGCATGGATCTCGCCGACTTGCTGGGTGCGGGCCTGTTTCTCGCGCACGGCATAGGCAGCCTTCAGGTCGTTCTCGGCCAGCGCGTTGATGCGGGCGATCAACGCCTCGTTCTTGGGAGCCGGTGTCCAGTCCCAGTCGTCCTGGCCGACTTCCGATGCCATCTCGTTGATGGCATTGATCACGGTCTGCATCTGCTCGTGACCGAACACCACGGCACCCAGCATCACTTCTTCCGACAGTTGCTGCGCTTCGGATTCGACCATCAGCACAGCCTGTGCAGTACCGGCCACGACCAGATCCATCTGCGATGTCACCAGTTCATCCTTGCTCGGGTTCAACAGATACTGGCCGTTCGCGTAACCCACGCGCGCTGCGCCGATGGGGCCGTCGAACGGGATACCGGAGATCGCCAGCGCGGCGGACGCACCGATCATGGAGGGGATGTCGGCGTCGATCTGCGGATCCGAGGACATGACGGTCGCCACGATCTGCACCTCGTTGTAGAAGCTTTCCGGGAACAGCGGGCGCAGTGGACGGTCGATCAGTCGCGAAGTCAGGATCTCCTTCTCGCTCGGGCGGCCTTCACGCTTGAAGAAGCTGCCTGGGATCTTGCCGGCGGCATAGGTGCGCTCCTGATAATCGACGGTGAGCGGGAAGAAGTCCTGATCCGGTTTGGCATCCTTGCGCCCCACCACGGTGACCAGAACCGTGGTGTCGCCCAGACTGACCATGACTGCGCCGCTGGCCTGACGTGCGATCTCGCCTGTCTCCAAAGTCAGTTGATGATTACCGTAGCTAAGTGTTTTTTTATAGTGGATCAAAGTAGACCTCTCTTGAAGTTTGTGCGGATACGGGCGGACAGGCACGCCAAAACGAAGCGGGCCGCATTTGCGACCCGCTTTATTGCGTTATTACTTGCGCAGTTCGAGGCGCTGGACCAGTGCCTTGTAACCTTCTTCGTTCTTGCTCTTCAGATAGTCGAGCAGTTTGCGGCGACGGCTCACGAGGCGCAGCAAGCCGCGACGGGAGTGGTGATCCTTGTTGTGCTCCTTGAAGTGTTCGGTCAGGTAGTTGATACGTGCCGTCATCAGGGCTACTTGTACTTCGGGGGAGCCGGTATCGCCTTTGGCGCGCTGATAGTCAGTCACGATCTGCGATTTTTGAGCGGCGGTAATAGACATTGACTTCTTCTCCAGTTAAAAAGGTGCGGTAATAAAAAAAGTGCGGCATTCTACACTTGAATAGGGGTGCCGCTCAAGCTGATTTCGGCAGAGCTGCCATGCGGGCGACGCCGGATAGAAGGCGGATCGGGGACAATCTCCCGCAAACCAACTCACCCAAACCGATGAAGTCGCCCTCCGCATACAGGCGGCGCTTGCCGTCTGGATGCTGGTCCTGCATCGCCAGACGCTGCCCTTGCGCCAGCCGTCCGGCCTGCACGGCATCGAGAGTCAGGACCGGGAACCCACTGACCAGGCTATCCACCGGCAACAGCAAGGCATCGCGCCCAGCCCCATCCACGGCCTCGAGTTCCTGCAGGGTGTGCGCCTTATCCAGGCCGAACTCGCCTATGCCGGTGCGACGCAAGGCAATCAGATGCCCGCCGCAGCCCAATGCTTCGCCGATATCTTCACCCAGAGTGCGGATATAGGTGCCCTTGCTGCACAGCACATCTATATCCAGCTCGGTTCCCTCCCAGCGTTCCAGACGCAGCTCCCGGATGAAGACCTGCCGCGTCTCGCGCTCGACCATCTCGCCTTTGCGTATATATTCGTACAGCGGTTTGCCCTGATGCTTCAAGGCACTGTGCATGGGGGGGAGTTGCGATATCTCGCCGGTGAAACGGAGAAGGACTTGTCTGACCTGCGCTTCATCTGTCGTTACAGGACGCTCCTCGATGACCTCGCCTTCGGCATCACCCGTCGTCGTACGCTGACCGAGACGGATCGTAGCGCGATAACGTTTATCGGCATCCAGCAAGGCATGGGTGAATTTGGTCGCTTCGCCGAAGCAGATCGGCAACAGGCCGGTGGCGAGCGGATCCAGCGTGCCGGTGTGGCCGGCCTTCTCCGCGCCGAACAGCCCGCGCACTTTAAGCATCGCGCTGTTGGAGCTGAGCTGCAACGGTTTGTCGAACAACAGCACGCCGTCTATCTGGCGTTTGGTGCGGCGGACCTGCTCAGTCTTTCTTGTCACTGGCTACCGCTTGATCGATCAGTTGGGACAGGTGCGCGCCGCGTTCGATGGAGGCATCGTAGATGAAATGCAGCTGGGGGGTGATGCGCAGTTTCATGGATTTGGCGAGCTGGCTGCGCAAGAAGCCGGAGGCGCGCTCCAGGCCCGTTTGCAGCTGTTCGTTCCCACCTTCCAGGGATGTGTAGAACACCTTGGCATGTGCATGGTCGTTGGTGACGCTGACACCGGTCAACGTCACCCTGCTCACGCGCGGATCCTTCACTTCTAGGCGGATCAACTCAGCCAGTTCGCGCAGGATCTGCTCGGAGATGCGGTCGGTACGGGCGTAGTCCTTCGCCATCTATTAAAGGGCTCGCGCCACTTCGACGATCTCGAATACTTCCAGGAAATCGCCCACTTCCAGATCGTTGTATCCCTTCAGCGACAAGCCGCACTCGAAGTTGGACCTGACTTCCTTCGCGTCGTCCTTGAAGCGCTTGAGGGAATCCAGCTCGCCGGAATGGATCACCACGTTGTTGCGCAGCACGCGCACGCTGGAACCGCGTTTGATCATGCCCTCGGTGACATAACAGCCGGCCACGGTACCCACCTTGGAGATGTGATAGACCTGACGCACCTCGACCATGCCGATGATGCTTTCCTTCTTCTCCGGTGCCAGCATGCCCGACAATGCCGCCTTGATCTCGTCCACCATCGCATAGATGATGTTGTAGTAACGGATATCCACGCCCGCCGTCTCGGCCAGTTTGCGCGCCGAAGCGTCTGCGCGTGAGTTGAAACCGATGACGACGGCCTTGGAAGCCAGCGCCAGGTTGATGTCGGATTCGGTGATGCCGCCCACGCCGCTGTGGATGATGCTGACCTTCACCTCGTCGGTGGAGAGTTTCTGCAACGAGCCGGCGATCGCCTCGATGGAGCCTTGCACGTCCGCCTTCACGATCAATGGCAGGGTGCGCACTTCGCCTTCGCCCATCTGTTCGAACATGTTCTCCAGCTTGGCGGCCTGCTGCTTGGCCAGCTTCACGTCGCGGTACTTGCCCTGACGGAACAGCGCGATCTCGCGCGCCTTCTTCTCGTCTGCCAACACCAGGAAGTCCGCACCGGCGACCGGCACTTCGGACAAGCCCTGGATCTCGACCGGGATCGACGGCCCCGCTTCGTTCACGGCCTTGCCGTTCTCGTCCAGCATGGCGCGTACGCGACCGGAGACCGAGCCGACCAGCACGGCATCTCCGCGTTTCAGGGTGCCGGATTGGACCAGCATGGTCGCCACGGCACCCTTACCCTTATCCAGTCGCGCCTCGACCACCACGCCCTTGGCACTGGTGTTCCTGGCAGCCTTCAATTCCAGAACCTCGGCCTGCAGCAGGATACCTTCGAGCAGTTGGTCGATGCCCTGACCTGTCTTGGCCGAAACCTCGACGAACATGCAATCGCCGCCCCAGTCTTCCGGTACCACGCCTTCGGCCACCAGTTCCTGGCGCACACGCTCGGAGTTCGCCTCGGGCTTGTCGATCTTGGTCACGGCAACCACTATGGGCACGCCGGCCGCCTTGGCATGGTGGATGGCTTCTTTGGTCTGCGGCATCACGCCGTCGTCGGCAGCACAGACCAGCACCACGATATCCGTCGCCTGCGCACCGCGTGCGCGCATCGCCGTAAAGGCTTCGTGACCCGGCGTATCGAGGAAGGTGACCATGCCGCGCGGAGTATCCACGTGATAGGCACCGATATGCTGCGTGATGCCACCCGCTTCGCCGGATGCCACGCGGGTACGGCGGATATAGTCCAGCAGCGAGGTCTTGCCATGGTCGACGTGACCCATCACGGTCACCACCGGCGCACGCGGCTCAAGGACAGCATCCTCGTGTGCCACGTCTTCCATCAGGAAGGCATCCGGATCGTCCGGCTTGGCCTGAACGGCCTTGTGGCCCATCTCCTCGACCACGATCATCGCGGTCTCCTGATCTAGTACCTGGTTGATGGTCACCATGGATCCCATCTTCATCAGCGCCTTGATGATCTCGGCGGCCTTGATGGACATCTTCTGCGCCAGCTCGGCGACAGAGATGGTCTCCGGGATGGTGACTTCCTGCACGATCGGTTCGGTCGGCAGCGAGAAGGCATGCGCGGCCTCGGCCTTGCTGTGCTTGTCGTGTCGACCGGCGCGCAGCGAACCCGGGCGAGTCGTCACGCCGCTGCGGGTATCCGTCGTGCGCGATGTCGGGCGCTTCTTGTGACCGGCTTCATCCCACGGGCTGTCCTTGGGAGCGGCTTTCTCTGCTTTTCTGGAAGGTCTGGCCACCTTGTCACCCGGACGCAGGGCGGGTTTGTGCAAGGTACCCTCGGGCGCGGCGACAGCCGCGACGGGTGCGACCGGCGTCTCTGCAACAACGGGCTTTTCCTCGGCGACCGGTTCCGGTTTCGCTTCTGCGGCGACGGTCTTGCGCTTGCTGCGCGCCTGTTTGGCTTCCAGATCAGCCGCCTGACGCGCGGCCAGCTCGGCCAATTGACGGGCCTCTTCCTCGCGCGCCAGTTTTTCGGCCTCGTCCAGCACCTGCTTGGGCTTGACTGCCGTTTCTTCTACCACTTCGGGCACAACGACCGGCTTGGCTTCCGCCTGTTCGGCCATCGGTGCGATGGTGCGTTTCTTGCGCACCTCGACCTGGATGGTGCGAGATTTGCCCGTGCTGTCGGCTTTTTTTATCGCAGTCGTTTCGCGGCGCGTCACCGTGATCTTGCTCTTGCCGCCACCGTGCGCGCTGCGCAGGTGCTCGAGCAACTTCGCTTTATCTTGCTCGGATATCGGATCGGAGTCCTTTTGTTTGGCGACACCTGCCGACTGCAACTGTTCCAGCAGCAGCTCGACCGGGAGCCCCAGTTCCCCGGCGAATTGAGCGACATTGATTTTTCCCATTACTTTCCTTCAGCCCAAAGGCTCTGCTTATTCGAACCAAGGCGCACGCGCCGTCATGATCAACTGGTTGGCACGCTCACCGTCCATGCCGGTCATCTCCATCAGCTCGTCGGTATCGAGATCGGCCAGATCGTCCTGCGTGCCCACGCCTTTACCTGCCAGCGTACGGGCCGTATCGGCATCCATACCTTCGATCTTCAGCAGGTCCTCGATGTTGTGCTCGACCTGCTCTTCGTTGGCGATCGCGGCCGTCAGCAATGCGTTGCGTGCGCGGCTGCGCAGCTCTTCCACGGTCGCCTCGTCGAACGCCTCGATCTCCAGCATCTCTTCCAGGGGCACATAGGCCACTTCTTCCAGCGTGGAGAATCCTTCCTGCACCAGGATGTCGGCGACCTCCTCATCCACATCCAGCTTGGACACGAACAGGTCTCGGATCACGGCGAATTCCTGCTCGTTCTTCTCAGCAGACTGCTCGACCGTCATCAGGTTGATCTCCCAGCCGGCCAATTCGGAAGCCAGACGCACGTTCTGGCCGCCGCGGCCGATGGCCTGCGCCAGATTCTCTTCCTCCACCACTACATCCATGCTGTGCTTGTCTTCATCCACCATGATGGATGTGACTTCAGCCGGTGCCAGCGCATTGATGACGAAAGTAGCCGGATCGTCCGACCAGAGGATGATGTCCACGCGCTCGCCCGCCAGTTCGGTGGTCACCGCCTGCACACGCGAACCGCGCATGCCGACACAGGTGCCGATCGGGTCCAGACGCTGGTCGTTGGTGCGTACCGCGATCTTGGCGCGGGAGCCGGGATCGCGCGAAGCGCTGACGATCTCCAGGATGCCTTCTTCGATCTCGGGCACTTCCAGCTCGAACAGCTTCTTCAGGAACTCGGTGGTGATACGCGACAGGATGATCTGCGGGCCGCGCACGGTGCGATCCACACGCAGCAGATAAGCGCGGACACGGTCGCCGACGCGCAGGTTCTCCTTCGGGATCATCTGGTCACGCGGCAGCAGTGCCTCGATCTTGCCGAATTCGATGATGGCGTTGCCGCGCTCGATACGCTTGATCGTGCCGGACACCAAGTGCTCGTTGCGCTCCATGAAGTCAGCCAGGATCTGCTCGCGCTCGGCGTCGCGGATCTTCTGGAAGATGACCTGCTTGGCTGCCTGCGCGCCGATACGGCCGAAGTCGATGTTCTCAAGCGGCTCTTCGATGTAGCCTTCCAGCTCCGCCTCAGGATCGCGCTTCTTCGCCTCTTCCAGCTTGATATGCAGCTCGGGTGTCTCGAAGGTCTCGTCGTCCATCACCTGCCAGCGACGGAAAGACTCGTACTCGCCGGAATCGCGGTCGATGCTCACACGCACATCGGCTTCCTCGTCCACGAAACGCTTCTTGGTCGCGGAAGCCAGAGCAGACTCCAGCGCACCGAACACGATCTCCTTGTCCACGTTCTTTTCACGTGCCAGGGCATCCACCAACAACAGAACTTCACGACTCATCGTTATTCTCCGACTGCATCAAATCAAAATACGGGCACCAGACGTGCCTTGTCCACATTCGACAGCTCGATCTCGACCGAACTGCCCGCCATATCCAGCTGCAGCACACCATCCTTCAGCTCGCCGATGATGCCCACCAACTGCTTGCTACCGTTCACGGGCAGACGCATCTTGAACTTCGCCTTCTGCCCTTTGAAGCGCACAAAGTCCGCTTCCTTTTTCACCACCCTGTCCAGCCCCGGTGAAGACACCTCCAGGCGCTCATATTCCACGCCTTCCACCGTGAACAGGCGTACCAACTGGTTGCTCACCCGCTCGCAGTCTTCGACCGAGATGCCATCCGGCTTGTCCATGAACACGCGCATCAGTCCGCGCCCGGACAATTCCAGATCGACCAGCTCGTAGCCCATGCCGGTCAGCGTCGTTTCAACCAGATTCGCAACGTCCATATTCGATCCCACAAATAAAAAACGGGCTCGAGGCCCATCTGAAAACGGCGCGGATTGTACCAAAAGGTTTGCTTATGGGAAACAGGTATTTATGGAATGACCCACAATACACCCCGCCATGCACCCCGCATGCCGCGTAAAGCATGCGCCAGCAGGGGCAGAACGGGGGGGTATCGCGCCGATTCAGCCGGCGTCGAACAGCTTGCGGATGCCTTGCACATCCGGGGCCAGCACCACGCCCTTTTCGGTGATGAGTCCCGTCACCAGCTCCGCCGGGGTCACATCGAACGCCGGATTGCGTATCTTCACCCCCTCCGCCGCCCAGTGATAGTCGCGGAAGCCCTTCACCTCATCCACCGAGCGCTCCTCAATGGGGATGTCCTTGCCCGAAGCGATGTTCAGGTCTATGGTCGACAGCGGGCACGCCACATAGAACGGGATGTTGTGCCGCTTCGCCAGCACCGCCACCATGTAGGTGCCGATCTTGTTCGCCACATCGCCGTTGGCCGCCACGCGGTCCGTGCCCACCACCACCGCGTCGACCTCGCCGTGCGCCATCAGGTGGCCCGCCATGTTGTCGGTGATCAGCGTGACGGGGATGCCTTCCTGCACCATCTCCCAAGCCGTCAGCCGCGCCCCCTGCAGGAAAGGCCGCGTCTCGTCGGCGATCACGGAAATCTTCTTGCCCGCCTCCACCGCCGAGCGGAACACCCCCAGCGCCGTGCCCCAACCCGCCGTCGCCAGCGCCCCCGCATTGCAATGCGTCAGCACCCGTGCGCCGTCCTTCAGCAAGGCCGCGCCGTTCGCGCCCATCGCCTTGTTGATGCGGATATCCTCGGCATGGATCTCATGCGCCTCGGCCAGCAGACGCTGCGCGATCTGCTGCAGCTTCTGCGTCGTCACGCCCTCCCACACCTTGCGCATGCGCTGCAAACCCCAGAACAGGTTCACCGCCGTCGGACGGCTGGCGGCCAGCACCTTGAAGCCCTCTTCCATGCCCGCGTTGAACTCAGCCGCAGACTTGTCCTGCAAGCGCAGCGCCTCCAGCGCCACCCCATAAGCCGCCGCCACCCCGATGGCCGGCGCACCACGGACCACCATGCTGCGGATGCCCTCGGCCACGGAATGCGCGGTGTAGTAACTCAGATACTCGAACGCAGCGGGCAGGATGCGCTGGTCTATCATCTCCAGCCGGTTGTTGAACCAGCGCAGGGTTTCGATCTTCATCAATCCCCCTCGAACTCGCACAACGCGAACACCTTGTGCCCGCGCTTCTCCAGCCGCGCGCGACCGCCAATATCCGGCAGGTCGATCATGAAGCTGCATTCGATGACATGGCCGCCCATCTTCTCGATGAGGATGCAGGCGGCTTCGGCGGTGCCGCCGGTGGCGATGAGGTCATCCACTAGCAACACTTTCTCGCCTTTGGCGATGGCGTCGGTGTGGATCTCGATGCGGTCGGTGCCGTATTCCAGTTCGTAGTCGTGGCCGATGACTTCGGCGGGCAGTTTGCCTTTCTTGCGGATGGGCACGAAGCCGATGCCTAGCGCATAGGCCAGCGGCGCGCCGAGGATGAAGCCGCGCGATTCGATGCCGGCGATCTTGTCGATCTTCACATCCTTGTATCTGCGCACCAGTTCGTCGATGGTGGCGCGCAGGCCGACAGGGTCCTTTAGCACCGTGGTGATGTCGCGGAACATGATGCCTTGCTTGGGATAGTGAGGCACTGTCCTCACGCGTGACTTGATGGGCATGTCAACTCCGTTTCTTGTATTCGACGAACTTCTCTTTCACTGCGTGCATCTGCTGCGCGCTGAGTATGTTCGGCACACCGGCCGCCAACGCTCGCCAGTACACCTCGCACAAGAACTCCACTTCCTGTGCCACCGACAGCGCCTCATCGAGGTCTTTGCCCAGCGCGATCATGCCGTGGTTGCCAAGCAGGCAGGCTTTGCGATCGCGCAACGCTTCCAGCGCGAGGTCGGAAAGGTTCTGTTCGCCGAAGATGGTGTATGGCGTACAGCGGATGCTGTCGCCGCCCGCGATGGCGATGTGGTAATGCACGGCAGGCACATCCTTGCCCAGGCACGCCATGGTAGTGGCGTAGGTGGAGTGCATGTGCAGCACGGCGCCGATCTCGGGGCGGGCATTGAGGATGTCGCAGTGGAAGCGCCATTCGCTGGAGGGTTTGCGGCCTTGCAGCACCTTGCCTGTCTTGTCCAGCAGCACCAGATCGGATTCAGACATCTCGGCCACCGGCAAGGCGGACGGCGTGATGAGGATGTCCTCACCACAGCGCACCGAGGCATTGCCCGCCGTGCCACGGTTCAGGCCGAGCTCTACCATGCGGCGGGAGGTTTGCAGCAAGGCGCTGCGCAATTGCTGTCCGTTCATCTCAACACGCGCCCTGCGATGGCCTGCAGCTTCTTCTTCATCGCTTCATCGCGCGCTTCCGGGGCGGTGATGAGCGCGTGCTGCAATGCGCTACGACAGCCGCATTCGCACGCTTGCTTGTCCGAACCGATATGCGGCACAGCGTGTTTGACCAATGTGCGGGCTTTGTCGGCATTGGCCAGCAGTACCTGGATGATCTGGTCTACGGTCACATCGTCATGGTTGGGGTGCCAGCAGTCGTAGTCGGTGACCATGGCCACCGTGGCGTAGCACAGCTCGGCCTCGCGCGCGAGCTTGGCTTCCGGCATGTTGGTCATGCCGATCACATCGCAACCCCACTGGCGGTACAGCTCGGACTCGGCCAGCGTGGAGAACTGCGGGCCTTCCATCACCAGATAGGTGCCGCCGCGCATGACTGAGATACCCGCTTCGATGGCGGCATTCTCGATGTGCTCGCCCAATCGCCCGCACACCGGATGTGCCATGGAGACATGCGCCACCAGCCCGTTGCCGAAGAAGGATTTCTCGCGTGCGAAGGTGCGGTCGATGAACTGGTCGACGATGACGAAAGTGCCGGGCGAGAGATGTTCACGCAGCGAGCCGACGGCGCTGACCGAAATGACATCGGTGCAGCCGACGCGTTTCAGGGCGTCGATATTTGCGCGAAAGTTGATATCGGAAGGCGGGATCTTGTGGCCGCGACCGTGACGGGGCAGAAAAGCCAGCTTCACCCCGTCCAGCTCACCGAACAGCAGCTCGTCCGAAGGTTCACCGAAAGGCGACTCGACCTTCTCCCAGCGTTTGTTCTCCAGCCCTTCGATGTCGTAGACACCGCTGCCGCCGATGATGCCGATGCTCGCCTGCCCCATGATTCCCCCCAAGTCCGTAATGGGCATGGATTGGAACAGGAAACCGCCATGCGCTCAAGTGTGATGTTTCTCACAGACACTGTTGCAGCTGCTGCCTATGATGCGCCGCATTCCGCACGGAGCCTTAAGATGAAAACCAGCAAATTCGCAATATTCGCCGTTTTCCTTTGGGTCGCCACTGCACTCGTATTCGGCTGGTTCTTCATAAAGGGCAATACCACCGAGATCGAAGGCCAGCGCGATGCCATCGTGCTGTTGCCTGCCGAACGTGAACTGGTGTTACTGGAGATGCGTGGCCTGCTGGGTTCCACCCAGGGTATCCTGGCCGGACTGGACAAGAAGGACATGAAGCAGGTCGCCCAGGCGGCACGTGCTTCCGGTATGGCTTCAGCAGCCGATGTGAATCCTGCGCTGATGGCCAAGCTGCCGATGTCGTTCAAGGAACTGGGCATGACCGTGCACCACGCCATGGACGAGATCGCTCAGGACGCCGAGGCCGGAAAGCCTTCCGCCGAAATCCTGAACAAGTTGAGCAATACCCTTACCAGCTGCGTGGCCTGCCATGCGGCATGGCAATTGAAGTCGGAGTAATATTCAACAACCGTAACCCTTAATGGAAGGAGTCGAAGATGAAATGCAACTCAGGTGGTATCGATCGTGGACTGCGTGTGATCGTCGGACTGGCGCTGATCGGCCTGACTGTGACCGAGACCATAGGCGTATGGGGCTGGATCGGCGTGGTGCCGCTGTTGACCGGCGCCATCGGCTTCTGCCCGGCCTATGCGATCTTCGGCATGAACACGTGCTCGACCGAGAAGAAGTAAACATCATTTCCCCAGACTTGCCCGGCTCAAGCCGGGCATTTTTTATAAGGAAGGAATACCCATGAAGAAATCCCTGCTTTTGACCTCCCTGTTTGTCCTGTCCGCCCCGGCTTTGGCAGACAACCTGGAAAAATACCGCGAAGAGAGCCGCGCTGTGATCGGCCCCTTCATGCAAAATCTGGTTGCCGCGAACAAGAAAGCCGTGATGGAAGGCGGCCCTGAGTCAGCCATCACCGTGTGCAAGGACATCGCCCCCGCGATGGCCGGTGACATCTCCCGCCAGCAAGGCATCAAGCTGACCCGCGTCTCGGACAAGGTGCGCAATCCGATGTTGGGCACGCCCGATGCATGGGAACAGAAGGCCTTGAAGAAGATGGAGAAACAACTGGCCAAAGGCGCGAAGCCCGAAACGCTGGAAGTGGCCGAGATCGTGAAAGAGCCGAACGGCAAATACCTGCGTTACATGAAGGGTATCGTGCTGCAGCCCGGTTGCGTCGCTTGCCACGGCAGCAAGGAAGAAATCTCGCCCGCCGTTCAAGCGCGTCTCGCCGCAGACTATCCGCATGATCAGGCCACCGGCTACAAGCCCGGCCAGCTGCGCGGCGGTGTGAGCCTGAAACGCCCGCTGTAAATCGTGGTAGATTCGGCGTGCCATGACTGAAAAGACAGAGCACGCCGAATTGCAGATCGCCGGGATGCGTTGCGCATCCTGCTCTGCGCGTCTGGAAAAATCCCTCAACGAATTGCCCGATGTCACCGCCGTGGTGAACATCGCCACCGAAAAAGCCAGCCTCACCTACGATCCGACCCGGACCGACCTGGAAACCATAATCGAAACGGTGCGCCACACCGGCTTCGACGCGCACCCCGCGCGCGACTTCGCCGCCGAGAAAGCCGATCGCATGGCTGTGCTGAAGCATGAGCGCAATCTGTTCCTCGTTTCTATATTTCTGACCTTGCCGCTGATCGGTGAGATGGTGCTGATGTTCGCCGGTGTGCATCTGATGATGCCGCTGTGGGCGCAATGGTTGCTCGCCACACCGGTGCAGTTCTGGGCCGGGGCGCGTTTCTATCAAGGCGCTTGGGCGGCATTGCGCAGCGGTGGCAGCAACATGGATGTGCTGGTCGCATTGGGTACCAGTGCAGCCTATTTCATGAGTGTTGCGGTATGGCTGCTCGGGCTGGATCAGCCCGTGTATTTCGAAGCCAGCACCACGCTGATCACACTGGTGTTGATGGGCAAGCTGCTGGAAGCGCGCGCCAAGGGCAAAGCCTCCGCCGCGTTGGAAGCCCTGATCAACCTGCAACCAAAGATCGCCCATACCGAGCGCAACGGTCAATTACTGGATGTCTCCGCCGGTTCCTTGCGCCCGGAAGACATCTATATCGTGCGCCCCGGCGAGAGCGTGCCGGTGGACGGCATCGTGCTGGAAGGCGAATCGAGCATCGACGAAGCCATGCTCACCGGCGAAAGCCTGCCGCAACTCAAACAGTCCGGCACCAAAGTCTATGCCGCAACCCTCAACCAGCAAGGCGTGCTGCGCTGCCGCGCGCTGGCGGTCGGTTCGCAGACCCAGCTCGCCGCCATCATCCGCCTAGTGGAACAGGCGCAAGGCAGCAAAGCCGCCATCCAGCGTCTGGCCGACAAGATATCCGCCGTGTTCGTGCCCACCGTGCTGGGCATCGCACTGCTCACCTTCCTGGGCTGGTGGCTGTATCAGGACAACTTCAGCATCGCGCTCATCAACGCGGTATCGGTATTGGTGATCGCCTGCCCCTGCGCGCTGGGACTGGCCACGCCGACGGCCGTGGTGGTCGCCACCGGCCGCGCCGCGCATGCCGGCATCCTCGCCAAGGACGCCGCCGCACTGGAACGCGCGCACCAGCTCGACATATTGGTGTTGGATAAGACCGGCACGTTGACCGAAGGCAAGCCGGCCGTGACCGAAGTCACCCCCTCTACCGGCATCTCAGAAGAAAGACTGCTTCACACCGCCATCGCGCTGGCCCAGCACTCCACGCACCCGCTCGCCCGCGCGCTGCTTGAGCATGCGGGCGAGCAAGCCATCATCGAAGTCGGCGATCTGCACGAACATACTGGCCAAGGCTTGACTGCCACGGTCGATGGCGCGAATTGCCTGCTGGGTTCGCCCGCCTTTGCCAAGTCGCAGAACATCGTGCTGGACGATGCCGCGCTTGCAGCGCTACAGACCGAAGGCCGTTCGGTGATCGTGCTGGCGCACAGCAACGCCGTGCTCGGCTACATCGCACTGGCCGATCGCCTGCGTGAGAGCAGCCGCGAAGCCGTCGCCAAACTGCGTGGCATGGGCATACGCGTGGTGATGCTGAGCGGCGACAACGACGCCACCGCGCGCGCCATCGCTCAGCAGGCCGGCGTGGATGAGTACCTGGCCGAAGTGTTGCCGCAAGACAAGGCTCGACATGTGACTTCGTTCAAGAAAGGCGGCAAGGTGGTCGGCATGGTGGGCGACGGCATCAACGATGCCCCTGCACTGGCGGCGGCCGATGTCAGTTTCGCCATGAAGAGCGGCAGCGACATCGCGCTGGAAGCGGCCGATATCACCCTGATGCGCAACGACCTGATGTCGGTCGCCGATGCCATCTCGCTGTCGCGTGCCACGCTGAGCAAGATCCGGCAGAACCTGTTCTTCGCCTTCGCCTACAACGTGCTGGGCATCCCGCTGGCGATGCTGGGCATGCTCAATCCGGTGGTGGCGGGCGCGGCGATGGCGATGAGTTCGGTGTCGGTGGTCAGCAACGCCCTGCTGCTGAAACGATGGAAGCCCGATAACGAAAAGCATTGAACTGCGGGCGGTCGGTGCAATCGAACCATCCACCCCGCACATCTATCGACCGAGGAGTCACGTCATGAACACCCCTGCCACTCTCCTGCTTATCTCCAGCACCCTTTTGCTCGGCGCATGTGCCAGCAGCAAATCGGGTGACGTCTATACCCGCGACCAGGTGCGCCAGGTTCAGACCTTCCGCGTCGGTACCATAGAGCAACTCAAGGAAGTGCGCATCGAGGGCACTGCCACCCAGATCGGCACGGCCGCAGGTACCGTGGTCGGCGGTATCGCGGGCAGTTCGACAGGGGACGGCAAAGGCAGCGATGTGATGCGCGTGCTGGGGGCCGTGGTCGGCGGTGTGGTCGGTGCAGCGGCCGAGGAAGGTTACACGCGCGAGGACGGCATCGAGTTCTCCATCCAGCTCGAAGATGGCAGCCACATCTCCGTGGTGCAGGAAAAGTCAGTCAACGACAAGACTTTCAATGTCGGCGACAAAGTGCGTGTGATAGAGAGCGGCGGCGTGGTGCGCGTCTCGCATTGATTTTCCATTCAAGGAAAAAGGAACGGCGGCCCAGGCCGCCGTTCCTTTTCCTCACAGAGCAACTTCTTATTCTGCTGCAGCCACTTTCAGGGTGGGCAGGCTCAACTCCGTCGCGAGCTGGAAACTGGCCAGTTCAATCTTGGGCGCGGCCGACACAGCAGGGGTGACCGGCTTCGTGGCGATCTGGCCGGATGCATGGGCGACCGGGTCCGGCGTATTCATCCACAATCCGGCACTGAGCAGCAAGGTCGCAGCCAGCGCCCCCTGCGACAAGCGTGCGATCCAGTTGGTACGGCGCAGTCTGCCCAGCAGATGTTCGGTCTCCATGGCGGCGCTCAGTTGCTGCATCTCTTCACGCAAGCCCGCATTCTTGCGGGCATCATTCTCTGCGTACGCTTCCGCCAGCGTCTTCAACTCGGCCTGCAATCTGACGCTCTCTTCCGCTGCGGCTCGCGCATGGCGCTCTGCTTCCGCGCGCTGTGCACTCATCTCTGCCAACTGGCGCTCCTGATCGATGCGAGCGGTCGCCTCGGCATCGGCGATGCGTTCTGCTGCCTCACGTTCGACGCGCAAGGTCTCAATATGTGAACGCAGCATCTCGTTCTGCGCCTGGATATCTGCGACCTGTCCGGCTTCCTGCTCGCAACGCTGCGCAAGCAGCTCGATCTGGGCCGATTCGGCCAGTACCTTCTGTTGTTCGAGTTCTGCCAGTGCCAGAGCCTCCTGCTCCTTCTGCGCTGCCAATTGCGCTGCCTCGGTCGCTGCGGCGATACGCTGGCGGGCAGCTACGACGGCGCGTGCATCAGCCTGCAGCGCGGCCTCCTCCGCCTGCGCAGCCTGTTGCAGTGTGGCGGCCTTCATCTTCGCCATGTTCATGGCGCGCAAGGCGACGGATTCCTTGTCGCGTTCGACCTCCATCAATCTTGCTTCCTCAGCCAGTTTGGCAGTTGCGGCTTCCTCGGCTTTGACTTCCTGTTCCATGCGCGCGTTGTCTGCTTCGATGGCGCGCAGTTCAGCATCCATGCGCGCAGTCATGGCTTCGATGGCTTGTTGTTCAGCAATGACTCGACGGAGGGCGACCTGCTCGGCATCCGCTTCCTGGGCGGCGCGCTGCATCGCAAGCGCTTCCGCTTCAGTTTCCGCTGTCATGCGTTGACGCGCGGCGGTCTCGGCCTGCTGCTCAGCCTCTATGCGCTGCTGGATGGCAACCAGTTCCGCTGTTTCCGCTTGCAGGCGCTGCTCTTCCGCCTCGCAATCAGCTATTGCCAGCTGGACACGGGTCTCCGCTGCCGCCAGTTGCTGGTTGATCGCATCCAGACGCTGCTGGAAAATCAGCACTTCCTGTTTGTCGTTGGCAGCCTGTTGCTGAGCGGCCAGATACAGTTGATGTTCGGATGCCGCTTTCTGTGTGGCGAGTTCCCGCGCACGCTCGGCCATCTCGCGATGTTTGTGTGCATTGGCGATGGCTTCCTGCTCGGCTGCCAACTGCATTTCCAGCGCCCGCGAGGTATACATCTCGGCTTCGGCGCGTTGCTGGGCTTCCTGCACCAGCTGATGCGCTGTCTGCGCGCGTGATTCGGCAGCGCGCTTGGCTTGCTGTTCAGCCACCAGCAGGTCGCGTGCATCGGCTTCCGCCTTGCGCAGCAACAGATTGGCGGCTTCGCGCTCGGCAGCGGCCTGACGTTCGATCTCGGCGCGTTCGGTCAGTGAGCGCAAGGCTTCCTGCTCAGCTTGAAGTTTCTGCTCGGCAGCGGCACGGGCTATCTGTTCTTTTTCCAGCGCCTGCCGTGCGATCTCGGCTGCACGACATTCCGCCGCATTGCGCGCAACAGCCTCTTCCTGCGCCTGTTGTTCGAGGCGACTGCGCAACTCAATGCTTTCTGTGAGGGCGCGTTCTTCATTTGCACGCGCAACGGCAGCACGTTCTGCCTCCAGTTCGGCAGCGATACGCGCCTGTATCTCCGCCAATGCCTGCGATTCGCTGCGTTCGCGGGCGATCAGAGCTTCCTGCGCGGAGCGCTCGGCAGCTAGTTTGGCATTCACCAGTGCAACGACTTCGCGCTCGCGCTTGAGTTTTTCTGCCGCGACCTTGACCAGTTCTGCCTCACCGACCTCGCGCTCCTGTGCTTTCAAAGCTGCTTCGTGCTCGGCTTCCGCACGACGGCGCTGCTCATCGTGCAAGCGTTGCTCGGCAAGCAGACGCTTCTCCAATTCCTTTTGCGCTTCCAGTTCGGCCTGCTGGCGGATGCGCACAGATTCTGCCAAACGTGCTTCGGCTGCCACCTTCTCCTGTGAGGCGAGGGTCAGCGCGCGTTCCTGTTCAAGCCGCAGTCGAACTTCTTCGACCAACTGGGACTCGGCACGATTGCGCATCTCGATCTGTTCGGCGATCTCGCTCTCGCGCTGGGCTTTGCCCTGTGCGATGGCCCGTGCATGTGCTTCGGCACGGGAACGGGCCTGCGCGGCGAGTTGCGCATCGATCTCGGCCTCGATGCGGCCGCGCGATTCGAGTATGGCTTCGGATTCAGCCACCTCATCTTCGCGGGATGAGACCAGACGGATCTTGTTGAGTGCTGACATGTTTAACCTCGCTTAAAACTTGTTTGCCGTTTTGGCACGAGGCTAAATTAACAGTCGGGGATATTTTGTATCTGCGGAATAAAGCGGGGAAAGTGGCTTATTTCGGTGATCGACGGGCTGGAAGCAGCCGGATTCACGGCAAGTGGCCGTGGAACGGAGAACGCCGGCGGTCGCTCGGGTCAGATTCCCTCGCTACGCGCGGGGCCCCTCTACCACCTGCTCAGGCCGTTGCCCGCTCATTCCAATTCGGCTGAAATTCACCGTCTGTCGATTCGCGGGCGCATCCTCCTCGGGGTCACACCCCGCAAGCGGGGCCCCGCTCCGCCCTCGGAGGCGCTACTCCCACTCGATCGTGGCGGGCGGCTTGCCGGAAATGTCGTAGACGACGCGGTTGATGCCGCGCACTTCGTTGATGATGCGGTTGGAGACCTTGCCCAACAATTCGTACGGCAGGTGTGCCCAATGCGCCGTCATGAAATCGCTGGTCACCACGGCACGCAGCGACACCACCCACTCGTAGGTGCGGCCGTCACCCATCACACCGACCGATTTGACCGGCAGGAACACGGTGAAAGCCTGCGAGGTCTTGTCGTACCAGCTCTTGCCTTCTTCGTCACGCGTGGCACGCAACTCCTCGATGAAGATGGCATCGGCACGGCGCAGCAGGTCGGCGAATTCCGGTTTCACTTCACCCAGGATGCGCACACCCAGGCCGGGACCGGGGAATGGATGGCGATACACCATGTCTGCCGGCAGGCCGAGCGCGACACCAAGTTCACGCACTTCGTCCTTGAACAGTTCTCGCAGCGGTTCCAGCAGTTTGAGGTGCATGGATTCCGGCAGGCCGCCCACGTTGTGGTGGCTCTTGATGGTGTGCGCCTTCTTGGTCTTGGAGCTGGCAGACTCGATCACGTCGGGATAGATGGTACCTTGTGCCAGCCACTTTGCACTCTTCAGCTTGGCCGATTCGCGCTGGAACACCTCAACGAACTCGCGGCCAATGATCTTGCGCTTCTGCTCGGGGTCGGTGACGCCGGCCAGATGCTTCATGAACTCGCCGCTGGCCTCCACATGCACGATCTTCATGTGCATGTTCTTGCCGAATGTCTCCATCACCTGTGCGCCTTCGTTCAGGCGCAGCAGGCCGTTGTCCACGAACACACAGGTCAGCTGGTCGCCGATGGCACGGTGGATCAGCGCAGCCGCAACGGAGGAATCGACGCCACCTGACAGGCCGAGGATGACTTCCTCGTCGCCGACCTGTGCCTTGATCCTGTCCACGGCTTCCTCGATGTAGTCAGGCATGTTCCAGTCCTGACCGCAGCCGCAGATGTCATGCACGAATCGGCCGATGATGGCCTTGCCCTGATGGGTATGCGTGACTTCCGGGTGGAACTGCACCGCATAGAAACGGCGCGACTCGTCCGCCATCGCCGCGAACGGCGTGGCAGCATTGGAGGCGATCACACTGAATCCGGGGGGAAGTGCGGTGACCTTGTCGCCATGGCTCATCCATACGTCTAGCAGACCGTGGCCTTGTGCATTGGTCTTGTCCTGTATGCCGTCGAACAGTTTCGAATGGCCGTGCGCACGTATCTCGGCATAACCGAACTCGCGCACCGTGCCGCTCTCGACCTTGCCGCCCAGCTGGGCCGACATGGTCTGCATGCCGTAACAGATGCCGAACACCGGAACGCCCAGATCGAACACGACCTGCGGAGCCTTGGGCGTCTCGTCCTCATAGACCGAGTTCGGACCGCCGGAAAGGATGATGCCTGCCGGATCGAAAGCGCGGATATCTGCTTCGCTCATATCCCAGGGATGCAGCTCGCAATACACATGCGTCTCGCGCACGCGGCGGGCGATCAGTTGGGTGTATTGCGACCCGAAATCGAGGATGAGGATTTTTTTGTGCATAGTGAGATGGAAACAAAAAAAGGCGGACGAATCCGCCTTTTGTTAATCGATGTGGTAGTTCGGTGCTTCCTTGGTGATCTGCACGTCATGCACGTGAGATTCACGGATACCGGCGGATGTGATCTCCACGAACTCGGCTTGCGCGTGCACCGTAGGGATGTCTTTGCATCCAAGGTAGCCCATGCTGGCACGCAGGCCGCCGAGTAACTGGTGGATCACGGCCAGCACACTGCCTTTGTAGGGCACGCGGCCTTCCACCCCCTCCGGCACCAGTTTGTCGTTGTTGCCTTCTGTATCCTGGAAGTAGCGATCCTTGGAACCTTGCTGCATCGCGCCCAGACTTCCCATGCCGCGATAGGATTTATAGGAACGCCCCTGGAACAGCTCGATCTCGCCCGGTGCTTCCTCGGTACCGGCAAACAGACCGCCCAGCATCACGCAGTTCGCGCCAGCCGCGATCGCCTTAGCGATATCTCCGGAGAAGCGCACGCCGCCGTCGGCGATCAGCGGCACGCCGGTGCCGGCCAGTGCTTCCGCGACATTGTGGATGGCGGTGATCTGCGGTACACCCACTCCCGCCACCATACGTGTGGTGCAGATGGAGCCGGGACCGATACCCACCTTTACCGCATCGGCACCATGTGCGACCAAGGCCTTGGCAGCGGCCGCCGTGGCGATGTTGCCGCCGATGACGTCCACCTGCGGGAAGTTCTTCTTGACCCATTGCACGCGGCTCAACACACCTTGCGAATGGCCGTGCGCGGTATCCACCACGATGACATCCACCCCCGCTTCGACCAGCAGTGCGACGCGCTCTTCGGTCCCATCCCCTACGCCGACCGCCGCGCCCACGCGCAGCCGCCCCTGGCTGTCCTTGCAGGCATTGGGATGTTCGGTTGATTTGAGGATGTCCTTCACCGTCATCAGTCCGCACAGTTCGAAAGCGTCATTCACCACCAGCACACGCTCGATACGATGCTTGTGCATCAAGTTGCGGGCCTCATCGTGGCTGGCACTCTCGTTGACGGTGATCAGACGCTCGCGCGGCGTCATGATGTTGCTGACCGGCTGGTCGAGATTGCTCTCGAAACGCAGGTCGCGGTTGGTCACGATGCCCACCACGTTCCTGCCTTGCAGGACGGGCAAGCCGGAGATCTTGTGCTGGCGTGTCAGATTGAGCACATCGCGCACAGTCATGTCCGGCGTGATGCTGATCGGGTCCTTGACCACGCCGCTCTCGAAGCGCTTGACCTTGGCCACGTGGGCGGCCTGCTCTTTCGCGGTCATGTTCTTGTGGATGATGCCGATACCGCCTTCCTGTGCCAGCGCGATGGCGAGACGGGCTTCGGTGACGGTATCCATCGCTGCCGACAGCAGCGGGATGTTCAACTGGATGTTGCGGGTGAGACGGGCGCGCAGACTTACATCGCGCGGCAGGACATCGGATTGCGCAGGAAGCAACAGTACATCGTCGAAAGTGAGAGCTTTTTGAGTGATACGCATGGAACCTTCCTCCGCAAAGCGCGCATTATATCAAAACTTGCCGCCGCAACCGGGCCAGCGTGTTGCCCCGCGCTTGCGTTTACCGCTTGTTCCCCATCACATAGATGATGTGCTCGAAGAACAGCTCGCACCAATCCAGATCGCTCCCCTTCAGGGTCTGCAGCAGCTTGTTGACCTCGGCCAGCGGCCAGTTGGGATTCAGCATGACCAGCTTCTCGATCGGATAATGCGGCAACAGGGACTTCATCTTGAGCGCATGCTTGCCGATACCGTCCAGCATCAGGGCCAGATCATTGTCCTTGTCGGCACCGCCAGCCATGTCTCCGTACTGTTTGGGATGCTCGCGCGTGTAATCGATGAACTGGTTCAGTACGTAATAGAACTCGCCCTCATTGTTCTGGGTCACTTCATCACCCAGCATGAAGGGGAAGACCGAAAGCTCCAGCCAGTAATAGTTCAGCTTGGGGTTGCGCCACTTGCTGACACCTACGAAACCCTGTCGCTCCTGCGCCCGGCGCACACAATCATCCAGAATGAGACGGTCCGAGGCCCGCTCTATCAGATCCGGGTCCTTCAAAACGATGGGTTTGACCAAGAAGAAATCGGGGAAATCCTCGAACAGCTTTCCGGAAGTCTGATGCGAGCGGTAGTAGGTACGGAACAGCCGCAGCACCAGATCCTGGTTGCTCTCGACCCGCATGAACTCCTGTCTCTGATTCGATGGTGCCTTGCTGTGCGGCATCTGCCCTCCGGCTATGACTGCATTCTGGATATGGCTGGGTATCCATATCCAGACTGGGGCGGCAATGATAAATTGACGCACCCAAAATTAATAGGTAGTTTTACATCAATTTTCCCAGGAGCCCCCCCATGAGATCTGCTGCCGCACTAGCTCTGCTCTGTTGCCTTTCCCTGTCGGCCCAGGCAGGACTCAACAAGTGGGTGGATGAGAACGGAAAGGTCCACTATTCGGATTCCCCGCCCACCGGGGCAAAGGTCGAATCGGTACGCAACATCACCGGAAAAGGCCAGGAATCGGCCCCGGCCGACTACTCATCCAAGAGTTATACCCAGCGCGAAGCCGAGCTGAATAAAGCACGCCAGGAGAAAAAGGAAGCTTCCGAGAAGTCCGCTCGCGAGACTGCCCAGCAGCAGGAAAGGAAGCAGAACTGCGCAGTCGCACGGGAGAACCTGCGTGCGCTTGAGAGCGGTGCCCGTTTGGTCACCTATGACGAGAAGGGTGAGAAGCGCTTCCTGGATGATGCCGATCGCGAACAGCGTCTGAACAGCGCCCGCGAAGCCGTCAAAGCCAACTGCGACTAGGCTGCCACCGGCGCGGCGCTTGCGTCGCGCATCCGCATCGCCTCTTCGATATCCACCGATACCACCTTGGAGACACCGCGTTCCTGCATGGTCACGCCGACCAGTTGCTGCGCCATCTCCATGGTGATCTTGTTGTGGCTGATGTAGACGAACTGGGTCTTGTCCGACATCTTCTGGATCAGCTTGCACAGGCGCTCGGTGTTGGTGTCGTCGAGCGGCGCATCGACTTCGTCCAGCACGCAGAACGGCGCCGGATTCAGCTGGAACAGCGAGAACACCAGGGCGATGGCGGTCAGTGCCTTCTCGCCGCCGGAGAGCAGATGGATGGAAGCGTTCTTCTTGCCCGGCGGGTGCGCCATCACCTGCACGCCGCTGTCGAGGATCTCCTCGCCGGTCAGCACCAGGCGCGCCTCGCCGCCGCCAAACAGCACGGGGAACATCTCTGACAGGTGGCGGTTCACTTCTTCGTAGGTGGCCATCAGCAGGTCGCGCGATTCCTTGTCGATGCGGCGGATCGCCTCTTCCAGTGTGCCGATCGCCTCGTTCAGGTCTTTCGCCTGCGCATCGAGATATTCCTTGCGCTCCTGCGCCGTCTGTAATTCCTCCAGCGCGGCGAGGTTGACCGCGCCCAACGCGGCGATGTCATTGGCGAGGTGCGACAGCTCAGTCTGCAGGCCGCCGATCTTGGCGCCTTCCAGCAAGGGCTGTAGCGGTTCTTCGTCCACGCCCTGCAGCTGTTCCGACCATTGTTCGAACTGCAGGCGCGCCTCCTGCTCCTTCAGCGTCAGCTCGTTCACCCGCTCGCGCAGCGGATGCAGCTTCTGCTCGCAGGAGAGTCGTGTCTGCTCCAGCTGGTTCAGGTTGAGCGTGGCATGTTCCAGGGTGTTGCGCGCTTCGGCCAGGGATTGTTCCTGCACCTGCCTTTGCTGCAACAGCGCCTGCAATTGCGTCTGCGCATCGCCTTCGGTCAGGTTCGCCAGTTCCGTCCGGCTGGACTCCAGCGTCTTTTCCAGCTCCTGCAGGGTCGCTTCGTGATGCTCGATGTTCAGCCCGAGGTCGGCCAGCTTTTCGGCGCAGGTCTTGGCGAAGAACCGTGCTTCCTGCAGTTCGCGCTGGGCATGGTGGGCGCGCTCGCGCACTTCACGCAACGCGGCTTCCTGCGCATTGGCCTGATAGCGCGCCTGATCGCATTCGATCTGTTGCTGGTCCAGCCGCGCACGTTGTTCGGCCATGGTCTGCGCGATCTCTTCCAGCTGCTGCTGTGCCTCGCCCGCACGCGCGGCCAATTCTTCCATCTCCTGCGAGATCTGCGCGCTGCGTTCCTGCGTGCGTTCGTTGGCCTGCGTCAGCTTCAGGATCTGCATCTGCAGCTGGTGCTGGTCCTGCTGCAACTGCGCCGCGCTGCCGCGCAGGGCGGCGATGCGGCCTTCCATCTCATGATGGGTCTGTTCGGTCTGGGCCACGGCTTCTTTGCCTTGTTCCAGCGCGGCGCTGCGCACGCCGGCTTCCTGCTCCAGCAGTTCGATCTCGCGCTGGCGCGCCAGGATGCCGTGCACCTGGCTGTCCGGGGCGTGGAACAGCACGCTGTGCGCGCCGACCAGATGCCCCTGCGGTGTGACCAGCCAGGTCCCGGCGGCCAACTGGGCGCGGCGCGCCATGGCAGTCGGCAAGTCGTCCACCGCATAGATGCCGTGCAGCCAGTCCTGCAGCACCGGCGCGGAACGTTCATCCTGCACACGGACATAGTCGGCGAGCGGTTTCAGCCCGGGCAGCGGCACGGCACTGCTGCCCGCCCCGTCGGCGGCGTACAGTGCCAGCTTGCCCGGCGGCTGGTCCCAACGTGCGGCCTCATCCAGCCGGGCCAGCGGCAAGGCATTGATGCGCTCGCGCAGCACGGCTTCCAGCGCGTCTTCCCAGCCCTGCTCGATGCGGATGGACTGCCACAGGTGCGGAGCCCCCTCCAGGCCGTGGCCCTGCAGCCAGACTTTCAGATCCTGGTCGTTGTCGAGTTGCGCCTGCAACTGCTTCAGGGCATTCAGGCGCGCCTCTGTATGGCCGAGCTGGCGTTCCAGGTCCTGCGCGGTGAGCCGGGCATTGCGCCGCGCCTCGTCGGCCTGGGGCAACTGCGCCTGTAGCGCGGACAACTGCGCCTGCTGCATCTCATGCTCGGCCTGCATCCCGGCTGAACGCTGCTGGGCCTGCGCCAGGGCCTCGGTATCGGGGCGCGGCAGGTTGTCGCGCTCCAGCATCAGCCGCGAACGGCGGCTGTCGAGCTGTTGCAGGTTGCTCTGGATATGGCCACGCTGGGTCTCGGCCAGCTGCAGTTGCTGCTGCAGGCGCAGTTGTTCGCGCTGCATCTCGTTGGATTTCTCCTGCGCGAGGCGGGCCGTTTCTTCCGCCTGCGGCAGGTATTGCGCCTCGTTCTCGGCACGCTCTTCGCATACGCCGACGCGCACCGCGCCGTCCTGCTGCTGTTCCTGCCAATGCGTCTGCAAAGAGCGCAAGCCCTTCAGCTGCGTCTGCTGCTGGGCGATCTGTCGTTCGCCGTTCTGGATCTGCTGCGCCAGACGGTTGCGCTGCTCGTTGATGAAAGCCAGTTGCTGTTCCAGGCGCGCCACCTCGGCATTGGTCGCATACAGCTCGCCCTGCCGCGCGTGCACCGCGTCGGACAATGTGAAATGCTCGCTGCGCGCGCCTTCCAGCTTGCTCTCCACTTCGCGCAGGCTGGCGATCTCGGCTTCCAGATCGTTCTTCGTCTTCTCGACCTGTTGCGCATGGCGCTCGCGGCGGGCGGCGGCCTCCTGTTTGTTCAGCAGCCACAGCAGCCGCTGCGTGGTCTCGCGCCGCGCTTCGAGTTCACGGTAGGTCTTGGCCACTTCGGCCTGCTCGCCCAGATGGGTGAGCTGCTTGCCCAGTTCCTGCAGGATGTCGGAGACGCGCGACAGGTTGACACGGGTGTCGGCCAGGCGCAGCTCGGTCTCGCGCCGGCGGTCGCGATACTTGGAGACACCGGCCGCCTCTTCCAGGAACACGCGCAGCTCTTCCGGCTTGGCCTCGATGATGCGCGAGATCATGCCCTGTTCGATGATGGCGTAGGCACGCGCACCGACGCCGGTGCCGAGGAAGATGTCGGTGATGTCCTTGCGGCGCACCGACTGGTTGTTGATGTAGTAGCTGGAATCGCCGTCGCGCTGCAGCACGCGCTTGATGGAGATCTCGCCATAGCTGGCCCACTGGCCGCCGACCTTGCCCAGCGAGTTGTCGAACACCAGTTCCACACTGGCACGCGACACCGCCTTGCGGTTGCCCGAGCCGTTGAAGATCACGTCCTGCATGGATTCGCCGCGCAAGGCCGAAGCGCGCGATTCTCCCAGCACCCAGCGCAACGCGTCGATCACATTGGATTTGCCGCAGCCGTTCGGCCCGACGATGCCCACCAGCTGCCCGGGCAGCGAGATGTGGGTGGGATCGACGAAGGACTTGAAACCGGCGAGTTTGATCTGGCTAAGGCGCAATTTGCAGACGGGTAGACGTTATAATGCGCCGCATTCTAACTGAACTCCCAAGGGCCACCAACAATGACCACCAAACCAGCCAAGACACTGGAGACTTTCCCCAATCCCCAGCCCGGACGTGATTACCACATCCACATGGAGATCCCTGAATTCACCTGCCTTTGCCCCAAGACCGGCCAACCCGACTTCGCCACACTGATCCTGGATTACATCGCCGACCAGCAATGCGTGGAATTGAAGAGCCTGAAGCTCTATATGTGGTCGTTCCGCGAGGAAGGCCATTTCCACGAGGACGTGACCAACCGCATCCTGGACGACCTGGTGGCCGCTACCCAGCCGCGCTTCATGCGCCTGACCGCCAAGTTCTATGTGCGCGGCGGCATCTTCACCAACGTCGTGGCCGAACACCGCAAACCGGGTTGGCAGCCCGCACCCCGTGTAGAACTGAGCAGTTTCCACAGCCAGTCCAACACGCGCGGCTGAATCCATGGAATATCGCATCATCGGCAGTAGCGACCTGAAGGTCTCCGCCCTGTGCCTGGGCACCATGACCTTCGGCGAGCAGAACACTGAGGCAGACGCGCATAGCCAACTCGATTATGCGGTGTCACAAGGCGTGAACTTCATCGACACCGCCGAGATGTATCCGGTCGCGCCGCGCGCCGAGACGGTGCACCGCACGGAAACCTATATCGGCAACTGGCTTAAACGGCAGCCGCGCGACAAGCTGGTCATCGCCACCAAGATCGCCGGCCCGGCACGCGGTTTCAGCTGGATACGCGGCGGTCCGCGCGTCAACAGGGAACACATACATGCCGCCATCGAGGGCAGCCTCAAACGCCTGCAGACCGACTACGTCGACCTGTACCAGATCCACTGGCCGGACCGCTATGTGCCGATGTTCGGTGCTACCAGTTACGATGCCACACAAGAGCGCGAAGCCACCGCGGTCGCCGAGCAATTGCACGCACTGGGGGAACTGGTCAAAACCGGCAAGGTGCGCCACATCGGCTTGAGCAACGAGACGCCATGGGGCGTGATGGAGTTCGTGCGCTGCGCCGAACAGCTCGGCTTGCCGCGCATCGTCAGCATCCAGAACGCCTACAGCTTGCTCAACCGCACTTTCGAAGCCGGGCTGGCCGAGGTCTGCCATCACAGCCAGGTCGGACTGCTCTCCTACAGTCCTCTGGCCTTCGGCTGGCTGACCGGAAAATATCTTGCCGATCCCCGTGCGCATGGCCGCATCACCCTGTTCCCCGGCTTCGGCCAGCGCTACAACAAAACGAATGTCCCTGCCGCGACAAAGGAATATGTGCGCATCGCGCAGGAAGCGGGCCTGACACCAGCCACGCTGGCGCTGGCTTTTGCCAGAACGCGCCGCTTCACCGGTAGCGTCATCCTGGGCGCGACGACACTGCAGCAATTGGAAGAGAACCTGGATAGTGCAGAAGTGACGCTGACTGAAGAGACGCTGGCCGCCATCGAAACGACACACCAGCACTACCCCAATCCCGCCCCATAACCTTACGAAAAACAAGCTATGATGCGCGCACCTGACCAAACCCTCCGGAGGATCTGTAAATGCTGAAGAAAGTGATTGCCGTCGTTCTGATCGTGCTGACTGCAGGTGCATGGTTATATCTGGATCATTTGAACAAGCAGGAGCAGATGCTTGCGGAGCAAGCGCGACAGGAGATGATCCAGGCGCGCGCCGAGGCGGCAGCCCGCGCGGCGGCGAGAGCCAAGTTCGAAGCGGAACTGGCGGATGCTTTCAACACCTGCAAGGCAACGGCAGATCAGGCCAAGGAAGACTTCCTGACGGCGAACCGCAAGCCGGTCAAGCGCAAACCGGGCCAATTCACGATCCCGGCAGAGATCGCCGCTCAGGCCGATGACACCTTGACTGCAGCCTATGTGGAGTGCCAAAAGGCGCACGACACCCGGCTCGCGCAAGGCAACTAGGCTCCTTCAGCCCCAGTCAATGCCGCACCGCGACTACGGTGCGGCAGCTCCAGATAATGCCGGGTCTGCATCTCGGCCAGGCGGCTGGCGATGCGTTGCGCTTCGCTGTCATGCCTGCCCGTCGCATATAACCCCTCCAGTGGCACCGCAAAGCTGGCAGCCAGCTTCACATGGTTGTCGTACAGCACGTCGATCAACCAGGTGAACCTGCGTGCGGCGGCTCCGTTCTCGGCAGTCAACTGCGGGATACCGGAGACAAGCACCGTCGGGTAGCGATGCGCGATATCAAGATAATCCGACTGGTCATGGTTGCCACCGCATAGCTCAGCGAAATCGAACCACACCACTTCACGCGCGACACGACGCGCCGGTATACGGATGTTGCGAACCTGAACGGACTGCGCTTCCGAACCGGCACCTGCCGTCAGACGATCGAACAATGAGGCCAGCTGCCTTTCGTTCTCCTCAACCTCGCCGAACATGAACAACGGATCGCGTTCCATCTGCAGCAGGCGGTAATCCGTCTCGCTATCCAGATGCAACACCTTCAGCTCGCGCTTGATCAGCGCGATAGCCGGCAAGAAGTTCTGCCGCTGCAGGCCGTGCAGATAAAGCGCGTCCGGCTCGATGTTGGAGGTGGTCAGCAATACCACACCGCGCTCGAACAATGCTCCCAACAAGCGGCCGAGGATCATCGCATCGGCGATGTCGTCAACATGGAACTCATCCAGGCATAACAAACGGGTCGACTGCGCGATAAGGTCGGCCAGCGCGATCAGCGCATCGCGCTCGTGTGCCAGCCGCTTCATCTCGTGATGCACTTCGAGCATGAAATGGTGGAAATGGATGCGCCGTTTGCGTTTGTATGGCAGGCACTCGTAGAAACCGTCCATCAGGAAGGTCTTGCCGCGCCCCACACCGCCCCAGATATAGAGCCCCTTGGGTACATCCGGACTCAGCAAGCTGCGCCCCAGGAACTGGTTACGCTTCTGTTTGAACTCGATCAACTGGTTCCACAGGTCCTCAAGTTGCTCGATCGCAGCGAGCTGAGGCGCATCGCAAACGATCCCGGATCGCTGGCACGCCGCCTGATACCAGGTCCTGGGGCTGACTGCAGAGTCTGTACCGGAAGTCATGATCGTGCTTGAACGAACTCGAGTGCATTGCCGTCCGGATCGCGGCAGAACAAAGCACTGCGTCCCGACTGACTGAGGGTGAATGCGACACCAGCCGCCAGCAGATGCGCGGCCAGGGCCTTCACATCTCGCACCATGAACGCCACATGACGGTCGCGCCCGCCATGCAGCGGACGTTCCACACCCGCGTCCGGATCTGGCAACACCATCAGATGGATCTGCTGATCCGGTGCCACGTCGTACCACACACCGTCAAAGCTCATCAGCGAACGTTTGGGATCGGGCTGCAATCCCAGCAACCCCTCATAGAATCCGCGCGAACGTGCCAAGTCGCTGCTGATGAAGGTGGCGTGATGGATGCCCAGGATCATGGTTTGAACGGAACGACTTTGCTTGCTGCCATCTTGGCGCGCTGCCGGGCCTCATCGGTATCGTCGCCGGTGGCCAGCGCCACCCCCATGCGGCGGCGCGTGAAAGCTTCCGGCTTGCCGAACAGGCGGATGTCCGCGCCCGGCACACGCAAAGCCTCTGCCACACCCTTGAAGGCGATGCCCTTTTCATCCATCTGTCCATAGATGACAGCCGACGCACCGGACTCGCGCAACGACGCATCCACCGGCAGGCCAAGGATGGCGCGGGCATGCAGCTCGAACTCGTTGAAGCGCTGTGTGCACATGGTCACCATGCCGGTGTCGTGCGGACGCGGGCTGACTTCTGAGAACCACACGCGGTCGCCCTTCACGAACAGTTCGACGCCGAACAGGCCGAGACCGCCGAGGTCGTCGGTGACCTGCTTCGCGATCTCGCGCGAGCGCTGCAAAGCGACCTCGGACATCACCATCGGCTGCCAGCTCTCGACGTAGTCGCCGTGCACCTGCACATGACCGATGGGGGCGCAGAAATGCGTCTCGATCTCCCCTCCCACCCCCAGTGCGCGCACGGTCAGTTGCGTGATCTCGTAGTCGAAGTCGATGAAACCTTCCACGATCACCCGCCCCTGGTCCACGCGCGAACCGCTGGCCGCGTAGTCCCATGCCTTCTTCACGTCATCCGGGCCATCCACTTTCGACTGCCCCTTGCCGGAAGAGGACATCACCGGTTTGACGATGCAGGGATAGCCGATGCCGCCGTCGATCGCCGCCTGTAGTTCTTCCAGGCTGTCGGCGAACCTGTACGGTGAAGTCGGCAGCCACAGTGTCTCTGCCGCCAGACGGCGTATGCCTTCCCGGTTCATGGTGAGTTTGGCAGCTCTGGCCGTCGGAATGACCCGCGCCAGCCCTTCGCTCTCGATCTGCACCAGCATGTCGGTGGCGATGGCCTCGATCTCCGGCACGATGATCTGTGGCTGCTCTTTCTCGATCAATGCACGCAAAGCGGCACCGTCCGCCATATTGATGACATGCGCACGATGCGCCACCTGATGTCCCGGTGCGTTCTCGTAACGGTCCACCGCGATGACTTCCACCCCCAGCCGCTGCAACGCGATGATGACTTCCTTGCCAAGCTCGCCGCTGCCCAGCAGCATGACTTTGGTGGCGGACGGTGACAGCGGTGTACCAAGGATGGCGGCTTGCATGAGCGGTTCCAGACGATGAATATGAATGCCGGAATTATATCGGAGGAGTAACATGGAATCCCTGATACGTTGCCCGCTTCATCGTATTTTTTCAAAGGAGAAAGAATCATGACGAACATCGCGCAGTTGCTGGGAGAGGAAGCCGACTCCCTGTTGAACCACCGCTGCACCGGCATCCCCAAGGAATCGCTGCATGTGCCCGGCCCGGACTATGTCGACCGCGTGGTGGCGATGAAGGATCGCAAGACCGCCGTGCTGCGCAGCCTGCAGACCCTGTATGGCCACGGCCGCCTCGCCAATACAGGCTACCTTTCAATCCTGCCGGTGGATCAGGGCGTGGAGCATTCCGGCGGCGCCTCGTTCGCGCCAAACCCCATCTATTTCGATCCCGAGAATATCGTGAAGCTTGCCATCGCGGCCGGCTGCAACGGCGTGGCTTCCACGCTGGGCGTGCTGTCGTCGGTCGCGCGCAAGTACGCGCACAAGGTGCCGTTCATCGTGAAGATCAACCACAACGAACTGCTGACCTATCCCAATGAGTTCGACCAGACATTGTTCGCCAGCGTGGACCAGGCCTTCGACATGGGCGCGGTGGCGGTGGGTGCGACGGTGTTCTTCGGCTCGGAGCAGTCACGCCGCCAGATCATCGAGATCTCGGAAGCGTTCCAGCATGCGCATGAACTCGGCATGGCCACCATCCTCTGGGCCTACCTGCGCAACCCGGCATTCAAGACCGCCGACAAGGATTACCACGTCGCCGCCGACCTCACCGGGCAGGCCAACCATCTCGCCGTGACCATCAACGCCGACATCGTCAAGCAGAAGATGGCCGAGAACAACGGCGGCTACAACGCCATCAAGTTCGGCAAGACCAGCCCCAAGGTGTACAGCGACCTCACCACCGACCACCCCATCGACCTGGTGCGTTACCAGGTGGCCAACTGCTACATGGGCCGCGCCGGGCTGATCAACTCCGGCGGCGAATCGGGCAAGGACGACCTGCACCAGGCCGTGCGCACGGCCGTGATCAACAAGCGCGCCGGCGGCATGGGCCTGATCCTCGGGCGCAAGGCGTTCCAGAAGCCGATGCCGGACGGCGTGGCGCTGATCAATGCGGTGCAGGACGTGTATCTGGACAACAAGGTGACGGTGGCCTGAAACAATCAAGAGAACCGCTAAGGACTCATTCGTCCCGGTGCACCCTGCCAGACAGAAGGGTAGCCGAGACGATGAGTGCCGCCCCCACCCACTCACGCCAGTCCATGCGTTCGCCGGCCAGCACCCAGGCTGCGGCGGCGGCGACCACCAGCTCGAACAAGAACAGCACCACCGCACGATTGGCGGGGATATGTGAGACACCGTATTGCACGGCGAAGCTGGTGGCGCACAGCACCAGCCCCATCAACAGCAGCAATCCCCAGAACCCGGCCGGGACGACCGCCAGTTGCTGAGACACGCCACCCTGCCACCACAGGAACGGCAGGGTCAGCACCAGGGTACCCAGCCAGAGGCTGAACGATTTGACTTCCACCGACAGATGGGAGGAGCGGCGCGAGACGACATTGGAGAGCGCGAAGCCCATGCCGGCAGTCAGGCCCAGCCATTCCGACACATTCTGCGGGATCGGCAGGCCCAGCTCCGGCGTCCACAGCATCACCACCGCACCGCCCAGCGACAGCGCGACGATGGCATAGCCATGGCGGTCGAGGCGCTCGCCCAGCAGCCAGCGCGAGAACAGAACGGTCCACACCGGCGCGAGATAGAACAGCAGCAGCACGCGCATCACCTCGCCCTGCAGCATGCCCAGCACGTATCCCAGATTGGCCCAGCCCGCACTGAACACCAGCAGCAAGGCCCAGCCGCCCAGCGACGCACGTTCGCGCCACAGGCGCGGCAGGATGAATGAGCCGCACAGCATGGCGAAACCGTAGGTCAGTCCGGTGGCCAAAGCACCCGATATGCCGGCGTCCTGCAGCACCCGGTAGGGATACCAGATCAATCCCCACACCAATGCACCGCTCAACAAGCCTGCTACCGGCACGACGTTTTTCTTTGCAGTCACTTCCCGCCCCTGTCAGCGTCCTATCGAAACGATGCCTCGACTTGCGTTGATTATCACACAGCCTAATGTGGACGGCAGGCGGAGACCGTCCCGATAACGTACATGCCAGCGTATCTGATCATCAGATCAGTATTGGAACTGGTACAGGTCAGTCGACCTCTTCCCAACCGGTGATCATGGCCTTGATGTGGGACAAGGGGGTATGTCCGGTAGTGGTCAGATAGATGTGCGCGATGAGGAATGCCAGCATCATGAACGCCCCCGCCGTATGGAAGAACGCGACCCACTCCAGCGACAGCAAGCCATCCACGCCCCAAGCCTTCCAATCCCCGAAGAAAAGGTAGAACCAGCCCGTGATCCAGAGCAAGGGGCCGATGAACAGCAGCACACCCAGATAGGCGAGCCGTTGCAGGGGATTGTGTTTCTTCAAGACGGTCGGGCGATAAGGATGCGGCGCGCCCTGAAAGATACCCACCGAGTAAAAGCGGATCATCGCCACGACCTTCTCGGTGGTCGGCAGGTACTGCTTCCACTCCCCGGTCGTGAAATGCCAGAAGATGGCGAACACCCACAGCCCCACCAGCGTCCAGGCGGCGACGGTATGCATCGCCACAGCATCCGCGAAACCGAACAGATGGTAGCTGCCATGCACCTCGAAGCCGGTGAGCAGCATGAAGATGATGAGCAAAGCCTGAGACCAGTGCCAGAAACGTTCGAACTTCTTGAATACGTAGATCCTCTCGACTGTCATTTCATCACCCTGCCTTCCTGCTGTTCACCACACGGATCGCACCGTGCACCACAACGCCGATCAAGGTCAGCAATGCCAGTGCCCAGCCGATTATGTCCAGCCAGCGACTGCCGTCGCGTGCCGGCATATAGATGCCTTCGATATCCTTGAGCCTCCCGTTCTTGCTGTGGCATTGCTCACAACTCAGCGCATCCTGCTTGGGTGCGACCATGTGCGTGATCGGCCAGGTCAACTCGGTCTCGACGAAATCGAACTTGCCGCTATAAGGCAGTCCGGCTGCCTTCATGCCGGTGCCGATTGCCTTCTGCCAATCATAGTTGTGCCACAGTGCGGTCGAATCCTCGCCGCCGGTATGCTGCACGGTCAGCGTCATGTTGACCGTATCGTAAGGTTGCTTGCCGCGATGCACCTTGGTCGGCCAGATGCGTGATTCCGGATCCTCCGGCCCGCCGCCCACCTCACTGAGTTGCACCGGTTTGCTCGGGTCGATCTTGTCACCTATCACCTTGTAGGTGGACGTGCCGTTGAACCAGCGGTATTCTGGAATGACATACGACTCCCACTTCCATTCGCCCTTTTGCGAATCGAAAGCGCGTCGCCCGGCGCTGTCCTTGCGCACCATGCGCTTGCCATCCGGCCCCATGGTGGTGGCCTTGGACCAGTCCCAACTCAACTCGGTGCCTATGTCATTGCGCGCGAACTCCGGGATGTGACAGGTCTGGCAGGCGATGTGGTCGGTATGCTGATCGAGTCGTGCCTGATGGTGCGGCTTGTTGCTGTGGCAGGCCTGGCAGGCTGCCGGATTCTCATCAGACTTGCCGCGTATCGCCGCCTCGCCAGTACGCGCCGCTTCTATGTTGTAGCGGCTACCTGTTATCTCGTGTCGCTTCGTGGCATGGCAGGTCGTGCAGCTGAAGTTCAGGCCTTTTTCGTCCATATGTACGTCCAGATAGCGCCCCGGATGCTGCAGGGAACTGTCCATGTCGCCGTGTTTCGCCCCATTGGCACCCCCACCGAAGAAGTGGCAGGAACCGCAGTTGGAGCGGGTCGGCAACTGGATACTCTGTGCGACTTTGCGCAGATCGACCGCTTCGACGAACTTGCCGGAACCGTGCGGGAACTCGACACGCTTGTACACCGGGTGCCCCGAATAACCAGGCAACTTGCGGTAAGTGCCTGTCCCATCATGGCAGATCAGGCAATCGACGTTCTTCTGCACAGAAAAATCAAAACTCTGGTCCTTCCAGCCATAGCCGGCATGACAGGCCATGCAATCCTTCTCGTTGGAGACGACCGCCGTGCAATAGTTGTTGATGATGTTCTTCTTGCCCCGTACCTGCCCCGTCTTGGGATCCTTCGACTGCCAGGTCCAGTGTTTGGTGTGCTGCACCTGTCGCGCTGCTTCGGTATGGCAGATCAGGCAGGCCTGGGTCACTTCCGGCCCGGTTTTGAATACGCGGTCCAACTCGGGGAACTTGCTGTGGTCGGCAGTCGACATTCTGCCGGCCGCTGCCGCATTCTGTGCATCGGATTCGACCGCCTTGGCAACCGCCAAACCCAAGGACGTCGTCAACACGAGCGTAGCCCCACACATCGCAAGCAGGGCCGTTCTGATAGTAGGTATGTTCATTCCGGTTCTTTCACTACGGTGGAGATGACGAACTTGCTCAGCAGCCTCCGGCGGCGCTTGCCCCCCCTGCTCCGCTGGCTCCCGGCGGGGCCGTTTTGATCATGGATGGTGCCGGCTCATTGGGATCGAACAGCACGAACTTGGCCTGGTCCTCAGCAACCTTGCCCATCACATCACCCACCATGGGACCGAACATCTTGCCCATCAGGCTGGCATTCATCATGCCGATATAGGTCTTGCCGTCGTTCTTTTTGTACACCGACACCTTGCAAGGCATCAGGATGGACAGGAAGCGCACCGAATCGTCCTTCAGTATCGGTGCCGAATATTTCGTACTGCACGCCTCGACCATGATCACCGGCAACACATTCCCCCCGGAAGACTCGACAGCCTTGCCCGGGTTACGCAAACCGGACAGCGCCCAGCCATTACCCACCTTCTGGATATTGTGCTGGATGCGCGCGACCGTTTCTTCGACCCCGAACGGACTCTCGATCTCACGGAACATCAGACTTCCCATGAAGACATACGCAAGCACAGCGACTGCCAGTACACCCGCTGCAAATCCCCCAAACAGTTTCAACATGACTTTCTCCTGATAGACACGATGCGGCGATGACTGAATCGGACCCACTTGATGCCGCGCGACTGCATTGCGGTCATTCTATGGCCATGCTCCGCTCACAGATATGCCTCTTTGGAGCTATCTAACCGCCATCCCCAAGGTATTGCCTCGATCGCTCAAGCGATCCGCATCACCTGCCAGTTGATTATCTCCGAGAGACATGACCGGAAGATTGCACCACTACAGCACTCGATCTTGCCAAGTTGCAGAGCGGATCAAGCGATATTTTTGGCAGCACGCGCAGGTGACGAATATAATCCCGCAGTCCGAAAGATCCTCTCCATGCCGGCTCGCTGATGAACCCATATCTAGACAAGCTCCAACCTTACCCTTTCCAGAAACTGACCAGGCTGTTCGGTGAAGTCAACGCAAATTCGTCACTCGATCCGGTCAGCCTGCACATCGGCGAACCCAAGCACCCCACGCCGCAGTTCATCCGGGATGCGCTGATCGGGGGACTGGATGGTCTGGCGAGTTATCCCACGACGGCGGGCAGCAACGCGCTGCGTCTGGCGATCGCCTCATGGTTGCACAGACGTTACCAAGTCCCGACCCCGAACATGAAGACACAGGTGTTGCCGGTGAACGGCAGCCGCGAGGCGTTGTTCGCTTTCGCGCAGGCCGTGATCGACCGCAGCAAGCCGGATCCGGTCGTGGTCTGTCCCAATCCCTTCTACCAGATATATGAAGGCGCGGCGCTGTTGGGGGGCGCGACACCGCACTTCCTCAATACACTGCCAGAAGACAACTATGCGCTGAACTTCACACATCTGAGCGAAAAAGTCTGGCAGCGCACCCAGCTCATCTATGTATGCTCGCCGGGCAACCCGAACGGCCGCGTGATGCCGCTGGCCGAATGGCAGACCCTGTTCGAGATGAGTGACCGTTACGGCTTCGTCATCGCCGCCGACGAGTGCTATTCGGAGATCTACTTCGGCGACGACCAGCCGCTCGGCGCCCTGAAAGCCGCGCAGCTACTCGGTCGCAGCGACTATCGCAACCTGGTGGTGTTCTCCAGCCTGTCCAAACGCTCCAACGTGCCGGGCTTGCGCTCCGGCTTCGTGGCGGGCGATGCCGCCGTGCTGGAAAGGTTCGCGCTGTACCGGACCTATCACGGCTGTGCCATGAATCCCGCCGTGCAAACCGCAACCATCGCCGCGTGGAACGATGAAATACACGTGATGGAGAACCGTCGTCTGTATGCCGAGAAGTTCGAACTGGCCATCAAGGAACTCAGCCCGGTGTTACCGGTGAGCAGACCGGATGCGGGGTTCTACCTGTGGATCCGCACGCCCATCGCCGATACAGCCTACGCGCAACAGCTCTACCGCGACTATAATGTGTCCGTGTTGCCCGGCAGCTTCCTGGCACGCGAAGCGCATGGGATCAATCCCGGCGCGGATTTCATCCGTCTGGCACTGGTCGCCGGACTGGACGAGACGCGGGAAGCCGTACGCCGCATCGCCGAATTCACCAATAAACTCTAACCAGGAAAAAACCATGCCCCAATTGCAAGCCATCATCGAAGAAGCCTTTGAACGCCGCGCCGAGATCACCCCGCGCAATGTGGATGCCCAGCTCAAGGAGTCGATCAACACCGTCATCGAATACCTGGACCAGGGAAAGCTGCGCGTGGCCGAGAAGATCAACGGTGCATGGGTCACCCATCAATGGCTGAAGAAGGCCGTGCTGCTGTCGTTCCGCATCGAGGACAACGCCTTCATCAAGGGCGGCTTCACAAACTATTTCGACAAGGTGCCTTCCAAGTTCGCCGACTACAACTCCAAGGAATTCCGCGAAGGCGGCTTCCGCGTGGTGCCGCCGGCAGCCGCACGTCGCGGTGTGTACATCGCCAAGAACGTGGTGCTGATGCCTTCCTACTGCAACATCGGTTCCTACGTCGATGAAGGCACCATGGTCGACACCTGGGCCACCGTCGGTTCCTGCGCGCAGATCGGCAAGAACGTGCACCTGTCCGGCGGCGTCGGCATCGGCGGCGTACTGGAACCGGTGCAGGCCAACCCCACCATCATCGAGGACAACTGCTTCATCGGCGCGCGTTCCGAGATCGTGGAAGGCGTGGTCGTAGAGGAAGGCTCGGTCATCTCCATGGGCGTGTTCATCGGCCAGAGCACCAAGATCCTCGACCGCGAGACCGGCGAGATCATCTACGGTCGTGTGCCGGCCGGTTCCGTCGTGGTCAGCGGCAGCATGCCTTCGAAGGACGGCACGCATAGCCTGTACTGCGCGGTGATCGTGAAGAAGGTGGATGCCAAGACACTGGGCAAGACCGGTATCAACGAACTGTTGCGCGGCATCTAAACCCACTCCACCGGGGGAGAAGAACATGATCGTCACACCGCTGTTGCAACTGGCTGCAGACAAACTGGCATCCGACCTGTTCTTCTCCGTCGGCGCACCGATCAACATCAAAATCAACGGCATCCTGATGCCGGTCAACCAGCAGAAGCTGACCGACGAGCAGATCAAGCAGATCGCCTACGAGATGATGACACCGGAGCAGATCTCCGATTTCGAGCTGCACATGGAGATGAACTTCTCCTTCCGCGTGCCCGAGATCGGCAACTTCCGCGTCAACGTGTTCCGCCAGCGCGGCAGCATCGCCGTCGTCATCCGCTATGTGCGCAACAACATCATGAACATCGAGGACCTGCACCTGCCACTGGTGCTCAAAGAGCTCATCATGGAGAAGCGCGGTCTGGTGCTGATGGTCGGCGCGACCGGTTCCGGCAAGTCCACCACGCTGGCCGCCATGCTGGAACATCGCAACCGCACGCAGAGCGGCCATATCCTGACCATCGAGGACCCGCTGGAATACATGTTCCACCACGGCAAGTCCATCGTGAACCAGCGCGAGATCGGCACCGATACCGAGGATTATGGCAATGCGCTGATCTCTGCCATGCGCGAAGCGCCTGATGTTCTGATGATCGGCGAGATCCGCGACCGCGACACCTTGAAACACGCGCTGATCTTTGCCCAGACCGGCCACCTGTGCCTGTCTACCCTGCACGCCAACAACAGCTACCACGCGCTCAACCGCATCGTGAACTTCTTCCCGTATGACGCGCGGCAGAGCATCCTGTCCGACCTGGCGATGTGCATGCGCGCGGTGATCTCGCAACGACTGGTGCGCAACACACAGGGCAAGCTGGTGCCCGCCGTGGAGGTGTTGCTCAACTCCGCGCTGATCGCCGACCTGATCAAGAACGACCAGATCGAGAAGATCCGCGAGGCGATCGAACAGAGCGTGTCGCACGGCTCGCAGACCTTCGAACAGGCCTTGTACAAGCTGTTCAAGTCGGGACAGATCACCAAGGAAGAAGCCCTGAAGAACGCCGACTCGGCCAGCAACCTGTCTTCGCTGATCGACTATTCCGTGACCAGCAAGATGAAAGCGTTCGATCCTGCGGAACACCCATCGCAGACACCGGCCCATGCTCCGGCAGCTGCCAGCTTCGACAGCATCAAGCTGAACATCGAGATGCCCGGTTCCGATTCCTGATGAAACTGTACGGCATCCCGAACTGTGACACGGTGAAGAAAGCGCGTGCCGCATTGGCCGCGCGCGGCGTCACTTACGAGTTCCACGATTTCAAGAAGCATGGTGTGACCGAGGCCATGCTTGCCGGCTGGCTGAAACAGGTCGGCTGGCAGCGGCTGCTGAAGAAGACCGGCCCGACCTGGGCCAAGTTGCCGCAGGAAGTAAAGGATGGCATCAAGGACGATGCCTCTGCCCTGCCCGTGCTGCTGCAACACCCGAACATCATCAAACGTCCGGTGCTGGAATCGAGCGGCAAGGTGCTGGCGACCGGGTATAACGAAAACGAATATAAAGAACTGAAACCATGAGCAGCACACTGGAACTGACCAAACAACTCATCGCCCGCAGATCCCTGACGCCGAACGACGCAGGGTGTCTGGACCTCATGGCCTCGCGCCTCGCGCCGCTTGATTTCAATCTGGAGAAGATGCGCCACGGCGAAGTGGACAACCTGTGGGCACGACGCGGCAGTGCCGCGCCCATCGTCTGTTTCGCCGGCCATACCGATGTGGTGCCGACCGGCCCGGTGGAACGCTGGGACAGCGACCCGTTCACCCCCACAGTGCGCGACGGCATGCTGTACGGGCGCGGCGCCTCCGACATGAAGGGATCGCTGGCCGCATTCGTCACCGCGATCGAAAAGTTCACCGCTGAACATCCCGGACACAAGGGCAGCATCGCCCTGCTGCTCACTTCCGACGAGGAAGGCATCGCCGTGGACGGCACGGTGCGCGTGGTGGAAGCATTGAAGGCCCGCCAGCAAACCATAGACTACTGCATCGTGGGCGAGCCGACCTCGGTCAGCAAGACCGGCGACACCATCAAGAACGGCCGTCGCGGTTCGCTGTCCGGCACCCTGATCGTGAAAGGCGTGCAAGGCCACATCGCCTATCCGCATCTGGTGAAGAACCCCATCCACATGGCAGCACCAGCCATCGCCGAACTGGCCGCGACCGTATGGGACGAAGGCAACGAGTATTTTCCACCCACCTCGTTCCAGATCTCCAACATCAAGGGTGGCACCGGCGCCACCAACGTGGTACCGGGCACAGTCGAACTGCTGTTCAACTTCCGCCATTCCACCGCCAGTAGCGTGGCCAGCCTCAAGTCGCGCTTCATCGCCATCCTCGACAAGCACAAGCTGGCATATGACCTGGAGTGGGAGAACTCTTCCGGCAAACCCTACCTGACCCCGCGCGGGGATCTGGTGGATGCCGTGGCTGCCGCCATCAAGCAGGTCACCGGCCTGGATACCGAACTCTCCACCAGCGGCGGCACATCGGACGGCCGCTTCATCGCCGACATCTGCCCGCAGGTGATCGAGCTCGGTCCGCTCAACGCCACCATCCACAAGGTCAACGAAAGCGTGGCGGTCGCCGACCTGGATGCGCTGTCCGAGATCTATTACCTGACCTTGCGCAAGTTGCTGGCAGAATGATGTCGCCCGTTTTCATTCTTTTCATGGTCGCGATCCTGCTGTTGTTGTGCCTCTGGGCATGGAAGATAAACAGGAGCAGTCAGAATCAAAATAGTAGCAGCACGGGCAGCAGTTCAGGCGACCCGTGCAATGGATACCCTTCTCCGCACTGTGACAACGGTGGCAACTGCGGTGGCGGAGGAGATGGCGGAGGAGGAGACTAGATGGACATCAATCATTTTTCCGAGGCCAGCACCTCGCTCAGGACGGTGCGCGACTGCTTCCGTTTCGCCATCAGCCGCTTCAACGAGGCCAAACTGTTCTTCGGCCACGGCAGCGAGAACGCGCAGGACGAGGCCGCCTACCTGATCCTGCACACGCTGCACCTGCCGCTCGACCAGCTGGAACCGTTCCTGGATGCGCGGCTGACGCAGTCCGAGATCTATGAAGTGCTCAACATCATCGAGAAACGCGTGACCCAGCGCGTACCGGCCGCCTATCTTACCCAGCAAGCCTGGCTGGGGGATCACGCCTTCTTTGTCGATGAACGCGTCATCGTGCCGCGTTCCTTCATTGCCGAGCTGCTGCGAGAACGCCTGTTCCCCTGGATCGAGGATGCCGAGCAGGTGAACAGCGTGCTGGACCTGTGCACCGGCAGCGGCTGTCTGGCCATCCTGGCGGCGGAAGCCTTCCCGCATGCCATCATCGATGCGGTCGATCTGTCGGCGGATGCACTGGATGTGGCGCAATACAACGTCACCGACTACGGCCTGGACGAGCGCATCGAACTGATCGAATCCGACCTGTTCGCCAAGCTGGAAGGCCGCAAGTACGATCTCATCATCAGCAACCCGCCCTATGTCGACGCGCCATCCGTCGCCGCACTGCCGCAGGAATACAAGCACGAGCCGGAACTGGCGCTCGGTAGCGGCACGGACGGACTGGATGCCACACGCATCATCCTGCAGCAGGCTGGCGAGCACCTGACCGAGAACGGCATCCTCGTGGTCGAGATCGGACACAACCGAGATGTGCTGGAAGCTGCCTATCCGGATATCCCCTTCACCTGGCTGGATGTCACGGCGGGTGGTGAATTCGTATTCCTTTTGCACAAGAACGATCTTCCTTGATGTCCGTAGACCACTACGAGAATTTTCCCGTCGCCTCCATTCTCATGCCCCGCCGCTTGCGCAAGCCGGTGGCGGCCATCTATCACTTCGCCCGCGCGGCGGACGACATCGCCGACGAAGGTGAGCTGAGTGATGATGAGCGCCTGCGACAGTTGGACGAGTTCCGTGATGAGCTGACGCATATCGCCAACGGTGAGAAACCGTTCCTGCCGTTGTTCCAGCATCTCGCCGGTGAGATACAGGCGCATGCCTTGCCCATGCAGCCCTTGCATGATCTGCTCGACGCCTTCTCGCAGGATGTAGTGAAGAAACGTTACGACGATTACGACGAACTGCTGGACTACTGCCGCCGCTCGGCCAATCCGGTGGGCAATCTGCTGTTGCATCTGTATGAAGAAGCCACGCCGGTGAACATCGCGTATTCCGATGCCATCTGCACCGCGCTGCAACTGATCAACTTCTGGCAGGACGTCGCCAAGGATTGGGCGATAGGCCGCGTCTACCTGCCGCAGGAAGACCTTGCCCGCTTCGGCGTGAGCGAGGCACAGATCGCCGAGGGCCGCTTTGATGACAACTGGCGCGCCTTGATGAAGTTCGAAGTGGATCGCGCGCGCACGCTGATGCTGTCTGGAAAACCGCTGGGCAGCATCCTCAGCGGACGCATCGGTCTGGAGATGCGCATGATCATCCAGGGCGGGCTGCGCATCCTCGACAAACTCGAATCCGCAGACTACGACATGTTCAACAAGCGCCCGGTTTTGAAGCCTTACGACTGGGTTATCATGCTGGCCAGATCCGCCCCCTTCTGAAGCACAATGAATCCCTACGAATACTGCCTGGACAAGGTCAAACAGAGCGGCTCCAGCTTCACCAGCAGCTTCCGCATCCTGAGCAAGGAGCGGCGCGAGGCCATGACGGTGCTGTACGCCTATTGCCGCGAAGTCGACGACGTGGTGGACGAATGTTCGGATGCCAATGTCGCGCGCACCACGCTCAACTGGTGGCGCAATGAAGTGGCGGCGATCTATGGCGGCAAGCCGACCCATCCGGTGTGTCAGGCGCTGGTGCCGGTCGTCTCGCGCTACCAGTTGCCGCAAGAACACCTGCTGGAGATCATCGACGGCATGGAGATGGACCTCGACCAGCCACGCTATGCCGATTTCAAGTCGCTGCAACTGTATTGCTACCGCGTCGCCTCTGTGGTCGGTCTGCTGTCGGCCGAGATCTTCGGTTACACCGACCGTGAGACCCTGAAATACGCACACGACCTCGGCATCGCCTTCCAGCTCACCAACATCATCCGCGACGTGGGCGAAGATGCGCGCCGCAATCGCATCTACCTGCCGATGGACGAGATGCAACAGTTCGGCGTGACCGCAGCCGACATCCTCAACGCGAGAGAGAGCGCTGCCTTCCATAAGCTGATGGCGTTCCAGATCGAACGGGCACGCCGTTATTACCAGCAGGCGTTCAGCCACCTTCCGGCAGCCGACCGCAAGTCGCAGCGTGCCGGACTGATCATGGCCGCCATCTATCGCGCCGTGCTGGACGAGGTCGAGCGTAGCGGCTGCCATGTATTGAAAGAACGCGTCTCGCTGGGGCCCGCCTACAAGCTGTGGCTCGCCATCAAGGCATGGCTGCAGAATTGAAGGTCGGCATCATCGGCGGCGGCTATGCCGGTATGGCGGCTGCCGCCGAGCTCGCCGCCGCCGATATTCCCGTCACCGTATTCGAGAGCGCCAAGCAGCTGGGCGGGCGCGCGCGTGGTGTCGTTTACCACGACACGCAACTCGACAACGGCCAGCATCTGTTACTCGGCTGTTACCGCGAGACGCTGCGGCTGATCGAACGGGTCGGCGGCGATATCGAACGCGATTTCCTGCGCCTGCCTTTGCAGCTCGACCTGCATCACCACCTCGAGTTGCGCGCGCCCCGCTTGCCTGCTCCGCTGCATCTGCTGCTCGCATTGCTCAATGCCAAAGGACTGAGCTGGCACGAAAGGATCAAGGCTGCCCGCTTCATGCTCGCCTTGCGCGGCATGGACTTCCGCTTGCCGCAGGACATGACGGTAGCTGAATTGCTCAGGCTGCACGGGCAAGATGACGCGCTGACGCTCAAATTCTGGGAACCGTTGACCATCGCCGCACTGAACACGCCTATCCACAAGGCCTCCGCACAGGTACTGCTGAACGTGTTGCGCGATGCACTGAACCGCAAGCGTGCCGATAGCGACATGCTGTTGCCACGCGTGGATTTCACATCGCTGTTTCCGCAGCGTGCTGCAGCCTATGTCGAACGGCATGGCGGCAAAGTGAATCTATCTTGCGCTGTGGAAGCCATCGTTCCCGATGGCGACGGAATCGCATTACAGACCGCACAAGGCACGCATCGTTTCAGCCATGTGATCTGCGCAGCCTCCCCTGCAGTCGCCGAAAGACTGTTGCGCCCCTTGCCTGAGCTGGCGGATACGGTGCGACAGATCGCCGCGCTGGAGCAACAGCCTATCTATACCGTGTATCTGCAATATCCCGCGCAAGTGCGGCTGCCACATCCCATGATCGGCCTGCACCAGCGCTTCAGCCAGTGGCTGTTCGACAAGGGCAGCATCGCCGGACAGCACGGGCTGCTGGCAGCCGTGATCAGCGCGGAAGGTATCCATCAGCAACTGGATCAGGAAGCACTGGCGGAGAAAGTAGTCGTGGAGTTGCGCGAGGAATTCGGCATCGTTGACGTACCGCTCTGGCGCAAGGTCATTGCCGAGAAACGCGCGACCTTCTGCTGTGCGCCCAACCTGCAACGCCCTGCCCAACAGACCGCCCTGCCCCGCGTGTTGCTGGCCGGCGACTACACGGCTGGCGCATATCCGGCGACCCTCGAAGGCGCGGTGATGAGTGGCATCAACTGCACACGATCACTCCTCCGTCAGTAGCGATAACTCAAAGCCAGATAGGCGGTATCCAGATAGCGCTGCGTGACGATTGGACTCCGGTAGATCGAATCGTCCAGCCGCTTATGCCGAACATAGGCATTCAGATGCCAGTTCCGGCTCAGACCGACATCCATGATCAGCGCGATGAAGGCATTGACGGCCGAGGCTGGTGCATAACTGGCGAAAGGACTGCCGATCGCTTCCTGTGCCGACACACCATAGTAATAGCCCGTGTAAGCGGCCGATTGATAGTCGAACCCGAGCATTGGATAGAACACCACGCCTGAGGCCTTGAACTTTGCTCCGTAGATCAATTCGGCCCAATCGCCTCGGGACTTGTTGATATCGTGGAACACATTGAAGAACACACCGCCCAGTGGCGTCACTTGCAACGTCCCCAGTCCGACCGGCAAGGAAGACTGGCGCGTGGATAGTCCGTTCAACGCAGGAGTATCCGTTCTGAATCCATCCTGATTGAACCTTGCGATAACTTCCAGACACCCATAACCGATCTTTTTCGCCTTGTAACCAAAGGTATCCACGCGCGCAAAGAAACGCTCATAGGTGAAATCCAGATACGGCAGGACAGACAGCTCAGCCTGTGAGCCCTCGACGATGGCGCGCGTGGAATAGCTCGCCAGTCCGACATCCCCCTGCAGGCGACTATCGAACATTTCCGATGCAGACACACGCATAGCACCCCATATCAGCCATAGCAGGAAGATCCAGACAGCTTGCTTCACGTTGCGCTCCTCTCTGAATGAATGCGCCTGCCGGGACGGAAGTAGCGCGTGTCCTCATAATATTCCTCATGCTCGTTCTCTGCCGCCCAACCCGGTATGCCGAGCAGCGGCACGGGGGTCAGCTCATGTGTCGTCATGCAATGCGCCGGATCGTCCAGATAGCGGGCGATCGATTCATCCAGCCTTTGCAGGCGCTGCGGCAGTGGCAGATCGAAGAAGGCACGATCCACTTTCAGCAACAACCCCTGCCCGGTGAGGCCGATGTAGGGATTCAGCACCTTTTCATACAGGCCGTGGCCGAACAGATAGAAATCCATGCTGAGGCCGATCTCGGATCGTCTCAGCCAGAACAGTTGTTTCCAGGAAAAACCGCGCAACAGATCGGCCATGCCTTCATCCGCATAGGGCACGACCACGCCGGATTCGTCGAACAAGGTATTCATATCGCGTATAGCACCGCGCTCGCTACGCCCTGTCCCCTGCCGCACCGACGTGAGTGCGGCATAGTGACGGACGTTGATCGCCCGCTTGGCGGACGGGAACGCCAGCCAGACCAGGGCATTGAAGAGATCATGCCAATTATTCTCGCGCGACTGCACCTCACCATGAAGATAACAGCGCGGCTCATATTGGGCTTCGAACGGCAGTTTGCCGTGATCCTGAGGAACGAAACGCAGTGCCTTGCCATTCCTGACACGCACCTCATCCGTTTCGTGCGCAAGCAGCTCGTTCAAATCCTGCAGACCGGGAAAGCGATCAGACGGCAGACGGGAAATCTGTGCGCTCAAGGGCAGTAAAGCGAGCGATTCCAGCAATTTTTCCTGTTGCCAGGGATGGTCGATTCTCATGCCGTGAAGTCTAACGCAAGCACGGGACTCAAGACAGGGCGTGCGGCATGTGATAAGTTGCGCGCAAACGTAAATACCAGCGGGGGTTCCAATGGATGAGATTGATGCGATACAGGCCAGCCTGGCCAGCTTCACCCAGCGTCTCGACGATGTCGCTTCGGACAGTTTCAACGAGATACGAAAGTGCTCTTTCTTCGATCCTATCCCCAGCGAGCAATTGCGCCCCATCGCTGAACTGGCGACCATCCACACCTTCGTACAAGGCGACAAACTTACTCTGGAAGGCGAAGAGATCAGCTCGTTCTTCGTCATCCTGTTCGGCCGCGCCAGCGTGCATGTGCGCGACAACGAGGTGGCAGTCATCCATAGCGGCGAATGCATAGGCGAAAGCACCTTCTTCGCCGGCGAGGCTGCTTCGCGCTCGGCCACCGTGATCGCCGAGGGCGAGGTGATCGCCGCCGAGATCAAGAAAGCCGATATCGGGAGATTGACGCAAGAGAGCCGCAGCTATATGGACAAGGCGCTGCTCAATGCGCTGTTCCGCAAGCTGCAGCAGGCCAATCGCAAGATCGAGGAGCTGTTGCGCTAATCATCCATGAGCATCATTGCCGTATTCAACCAGAAGGGCGGCGTCGGTAAGACCACCACTGCACTGAACCTTGCGGCCGCACTGCACAAGCGTGGCCGCCAGCCGCACGCCTTCGACCTCGACCCGCAAGCCCAATTCAGCTCCATCACCGGGACTGTCGCGCGCAACGGGCACGAGACGCTGCTGTCCCTGTTCCAGCTCAACCGCCCGCTGCGCGATCTGCTTCGCACCTCGGACAGCGGGATCACGCTGATCCCTTCACACAACGAACTGGCCAAGGTCGACGTGCTCTACGGCAAAGGATTCAACGTGGTGAACCGTCTTAATTCGGCGATCAAGGCGGAACGCTTCGGCTCGGCTGAGAATCCCCTGATCATGGATTGCAGCCCCCTGATCGGCGTCATGTCGCTGAATGCCATCTTCGCCAGCAACGGACTGGTGGTGCCGATCTCGGCCGACCATCTTTCACTGCAGGGTGCCAGACAGATCGAGAAGACGCTCAATGCGCTCGAACCTGTTCTTAAAAGGCGAGTCGCCCGTCGCTACCTGCTCACGCGCTTCGACCGCCGACGACGCATGGCGTGGGACGTGCTGGAACAGGCGCAAGCGTTGTTCGGCACGGATGTGTGCAAGACCTGTATCGCCGAGAACGTGAGCCTGGCCGAGAGCCCTGCCCTGAACAAGACCATCTTCGAACACGCCCCGACCAGCCGCGGGGCGCAGGATTACGATGCGCTGCTCGACGAGCTGCTGGCCGACGGCTTCATCGAATAGGTCATTTCGAGATCAGCGTGATGATGTCTTCCACCGAGATCGCCTGCTGCGGCCGGTGGTCTTCCTGTTTGCGGATCTCGCAGGTCAGTACTTCGCAATAGCGGTACATCTGATTCAGCTTGCGCTCGGCATCCTGCTGGTCACGGCCTGATATCACCACGCTGACGATATGCTGCCCGTCGCGGGTGCGTATCGAGAAATCGTATTTCTGCATGGTGTCGCTCATGGTGATCAGTTCCCCGCTGTCCTCATCGCTCTGGCTTCGTACAGGCAGATGCCGGTGCTGACCGAGACGTTCAAACTCTCCACACTGCCCAGCATCGGGATGCGCGCCAGTTGATCGCAGGTCTCGCGCGTCAGGCGGCGCATGCCCTCGCCTTCCGCGCCCAGAACCAGCGCAATCGCACCCTTGTGCTTGACCTCGCCCAGTGTGGCTTCGGCGTCCCCGTCCATGCCGACCACCCAGATGTCTCGTTCCTGCAGTTCGCGCAGGGTGCGGGCCAGATTGGTCACGGTGATGAAGGGCACGGTATGCGCCGCGCCGCAGGCGACCTTCTCCACTGTGGCATTGATACCCACTGCCCGGTCTTTGGGGGCGATCACAGCGTGCACGCCGAAGGCATCGGCACTTCGCAGGCACGCGCCCAGGTTATGCGGGTCCTGCACACCGTCCAGTACCAGCAGTAGCGCCGGCTCGGTCAGCGTTTCCAGTACATCGTCCAGATGTTGCACCTTCTGCGCCGCATCGACGCGGGCGGCGACGCCCTGATGGCGCGCATTGCCCGCCATACCGTCGAGCCGCTTGGCATCCGCCTGGATCACCCGTACGCCGTTGATCTCCGCCAGCTTGAGCAGATCCCTCGCGCGCGGGTCCTTGCGCTGCGAGTCGATGTATATCTCGAATACGCTGTCGGCGTTCTGGCGTATGCGCGCGGTGACGGCGTGGAAGCCGTGGATGATGCGTGACTCAGCCATGACGCTTCGCTCCCTTGCCGCTCTTGCCGGCTGGCTTCGCATGCTTCTCGGACGGCGCAGCCTTCACCGGTTTCTTCTTGGCACCACCCCAGGCACCCACATCCACACCGGATTCATTTGTTCCGCTGGTTTGCGGCTCCCCTTCCAGCACGAAGTCGATCTTGGTGCTTTCCATATCCACGCGCACCACCTTCACCTTGACCCGGTCGCCGAGGCGGTAACGTTTGCCGGTGCGCTCCCCCAGCATCTGATGTTTGGTGGCGTCGAAGTGGTAATAGTCCGCGCCGAGTTCGGACACGTGCACCAGACCCTCGACATACAGATCGTCCAGCGACACGAACAGGCCAAAGCCGGTGACCGAGGATATGGTTCCGACAAATACGCTGCCCAGGTGGTCCCGCATATAGAAACACTTGAGCCACGCTTCCACGTCGCGCGTCGCGTCGTCGGCACGGCGCTCGGTCATGGAACAGTGCACCCCCAACTCGGCCCATTTGAGTTTCGGCTTGTACTGTTTGCCTTCGAGCACGGCCTTGATGGCGCGGTGCACCAGCAGGTCGGGATAGCGGCGGATGGGCGAGGTGAAATGCGCATAGGCCTCGTAGCCGAGGCCGAAGTGGCCGTTGTTGTCCGGTGCATACACGGCTTGGCGCAGCGAACGCAGCATCACCGTCTGCAGCAAGCCGGCATCGGGACGGCCCTTGATCTGCTTCAGCAGGGCCGAATAGTCGGAAGCCTGGGGATCATCGCCGCCGCCCAGTTGCAGGCCAAATTCCTTGAAGAACTCGCGCACCGTTTCCAGTTTCTCCGGTGTCGGGCCTTCATGCACGCGGTACAGCACAGGATGTTTGTGCTCCTTGAGGAAATCCGCCGCACACACGTTGGCCGCCAGCATGCATTCCTCGATCAGCTTGTGCGCATCGTTGCGGATCACCGGCACGATCTTTTCGATCTTGCCTTGGTCGTTGAAGATCATCTGCGTCTCGACCGTCTCGAAATCGATAGCTCCCCTCTTCTCGCGCGCGTGCAGCAGTGTCTGGAACAGACGGTACAGATTGTTGATGTGCGGCAACACCTCGGCATATTTCTGTGCGTTTTCGCCCTTTGGATCGGCCAGCATATCGGCCACCTGGGTATAGGTCAGGCGCGCATGCGAAAACATAACCGAGGGATAGAAACGGTATTTGCCGATCTCGCCCTCCGCGCTGATCTGCATATCGCACACCATGCACAAGCGATCCACGTTGGGATTCAGCGAACACAGACCGTTGGACAGTTCCTCCGGCAACATGGGAATAACACGGCGCGGGAAATACACCGAGTTGCCGCGATTGATCGCTTCAGTATCCAGCGCGTCACCCGATCTCACATACGAGCTCACGTCGGCGATGGCGACCACCAGCCGGAAGCCGCTGCCGCTAGGCTCGCAATACACCGCATCGTCGAAGTCGCGCGCCGTCTCTCCATCGATAGTGACCAGCGGCAGGTGCTTCACACTTTCGCGACCGGCATAGTCCGCCGGCTGCACTTCGGGTGCGAAACGCTCGGCCTGATGTTTCGCGTCGTGCGGGAACTCGTTGGGCAGATCGTGCTTGCGCAGCGCGATCTCGATCTCCATGCCGGGATCCGCATAGTTGCCCAGCACTTCGACGATGCGGCCGATAGGCTGCGCATGCTTGGAGGGCTGTTGCAGGATCTCCAACATGACCACCTGCCCGGCCTTGGCCCCGCCCGCACCGCCCGCCGCCACCAGGAAGTCCTGGCTGATGCGGCGGTTCTCGGCGACCACGAACTGGATGCCGTGCTCCTCATACAGCCGGCCGACCACGCGGGTGTTGGCATGTTCCAGCACTTCGACGATCTTGGCTTCGCGACGACCGCGTCTGTCCTCTCCCGCGACACGCGCCATCACGGTGTCACCGTGCAAGGCGTTGTGCATCTCCTTGGCGCTCAACACCAGGTCATCGCTGCCGTCTTCCGGGATCAGGAAACCGAATCCGTCCGGATGGCCCTGCACCTTGCCCTTGATCAGGTCCAGCTTTTCCATCACACAGATGGCGCGTTTGCGGTTGCGCATGATCTGCCCGTCGCGCTCCATGGCGCGCAGACGGCGGATGAACAGTTCTTCCTCGTCATGCTCGATCTGCAGCAACGCGATCAGTTCGTCCTGTTCCAGCGGGACCCCCTTCTCCGCCAGTATCTGCAGGATGTATTCACGGCTGGGCAGCGGATGTTCGTATTGTTCGCGTTCGCGTTCCAGGTAAGGATCGAGCTCGCGGATGTTTTTTTTCTTTTTCGTCATTGACAGAGAGTCCTATAGCAATTAAAGTGCGCGCCGTTGTTGCATTGCCCAGATGGCGGAATTGGTAGACGCGCACGGTTCAGGTCCGTGTGCCGCAAGGTGTGGAGGTTCGAGTCCTCTTCTGGGCACCAATATTGAACAAGACGGTTCGCGAAAGCGAGCCGTTTTTGTTTTTGCGGAACACTATTCAAACAAAAACACGCACCGCTCCCGCGATGCGTGTCCATTCTTTCCACCGACTGCACCCGCTCAGACCTCGAATGGGTGACGCAGAACGATGGTCTCGTCACGATCGGGACCGGTGGAAACCATGTCGACCGGCACTTCGCAGATCTCGGCGATGCGTTGCAGGTAGTTGCGTGCTTCCACCGGCAGTTCCTCGTAACGTTTCACCCCTACCGTGCTGCCGCTCCAGCCCGGCATGTCCTCGTACACGGCCTCGCAGCCGTCCAGCGATTCGGAGCCGACCGGCAGGATGTCGCTGAACTGGCCATCGATCTTGTAGCCCACGCCGATGCGCACCTTTTCCATGCCGTCCATCACGTCCAGCTTCGTCACACACAGGCCGGACACACCGTTGATCTGGATGGAACGCTTGAGCGCGGCCGCGTCGAACCAGCCGCAGCGGCGGGCACGACCAGTGGTGGAACCGAACTCATGCCCCTTCTCGGCCAGCATCTTGCCGATCGGGTCCTGCTTGGTCTCGGCATCGTACAGCTCGGTCGGGAACGGACCTGAACCGACGCGCGTGGTGTAGGCCTTGGTGATGCCCAGCACGTAATGCAGGCTCTGCGGGCCGATTCCGCTACCGGCACAGGCCGCACCGGATATGCAGTTGCTGGATGTCACGAACGGGTAGGTACCGTGATCGATATCGAGCAGGGTACCCTGCGCGCCCTCGAACAGCAGGTTCTGGCCAGCCTTATTGGCTTCGTACAGCGCACGCGGCACATCCAGCACCAGCGGCTGGATACGTTCGGCCAATGCCAGCGCTTCGTCCATGGTCTTGTTGAAATCGACCGTCTCCGCCTTGAAGTAGTTCTTCAGCACGAAGTTGTGATAATCCAGCACTTCGCCCAGTTTGGCGGCGAAACGCTTGCGGTGGAACAGGTCCTGCAGACGGATGGCACGACGCGCGACCTTGTCTTCGTATGCCGGGCCGATACCGCGTCCTGTGGTACCGATCTTGCCGGCTCCTTTGGCAATCTCGCGTGCCTTGTCCAGGGCCTCATGGTACGGCAGGATCAGCGGACAAGCCTCGGAGATGCGCAGGCGCTCGTAGACCTTCACGCCTGCAGCGGCCAGCATGTCCATCTCTTTCAGCAAAGCGGAGGGTGACAGCACCACGCCGTTGCCGATGTAGCACATGACGTCGTCGCGCAGGATACCGGACGGGATCAGGTGCAGCACGGTCTTCTCTTTGCCGATGACCAGCGTGTGGCCGGCGTTGTGACCACCCTGAAAACGCACCACGCCCTGGGCATGGTCGGTCAGCCAGTCGACCACCTTGCCCTTGCCTTCATCGCCCCACTGGGTACCGATCACTACCACGTTCTTTGACATATCTCTTCCTGTTCCGGATTTCAGTTTTTCATCTCGACGACGACCCATTTGCCATCCTGCTGGATCAACTCGCGGTCGCAATTCAATTCTGCATGCAGTGCGGCATCCCCCAGCAGGTCGACCACGACGATCTCCCCCTGCCCGCGCAGGGCTTCGATCGCTGCATCCAGCGCCGGGTCCTGACGATACGGCGCGTGGATGGCCCTGGTCAGCGGCTGCTTCGACAGCAAGCCGTGCAGTTGTCGCAGGTCCATGCTGAAACCGGTGGCGGCCCGGGCACGGCCGAAGACCTTGCCCAGTTCGTCGTAACGGCCGCCGACCGCGATCGCATCGTGGCTGCCCGCATGGTACGCCGCGAACACCATGCCGCTGTGATAGTGATATCCGCGCAGCTCGGCCAGATCGATACCGATGCTGTCCACTTTGCCGTTCAGGTTGTCGGCCGCACGCTGCAGATCATCCAGCGCTGCGGTCACCGCAGGCAGCCTGGGCAACTGGGCGCGCGCGCGCGCGATCACTTCGACGCTGCCATAAAGATGGGGAAGCGCCAGCACTGCGGCGCGTGTCTCCACCGGCAAAGACTGCGCCAGTGCAGCCAAGGTCGGCACATCCTTCTGCTGCAGCGCGACGAACAGCGCGTGCTCCAGTTCGGCAGCGGCCCCCGTCCCTTCGAGCAGCGCATGGAACACGCCGACATGCCCCAGATCGAGATGCACCTGTCCGATGCCCAGCAAAGCCAGACTGCGCAGCATCAGGGACTGGATCTCCAGATCGCTTTCGATTCCGCCATGCCCATACAATTCTGCACCGACCTGCAAGGGTTCGCGCGTCCTCATCAGCCCGGATGGCTGGGTATGTACCACGTTACCGGCATAACAAAGCCGGGCGACTCCCTGACGGTTGAGCAGATGGGCATCGATACGGGCGACCTGGGGGGTGATATCGGCACGCAACGCCAGCGTGCGGCCGCTCAACTGGTCGACCAGTTTGAAGGTGCGCAGATCCATGTCGGCGCTGTCGTTGATCAACAGGGAATCGGCATATTCGATCAGCGGGGGGGAGACCAACTGATAGCCCGAGCGGCGCATCAGTTCAAGTACGTCACGGCGCATCGCTTCGATGCGCCATGCCTCGTCGGGCAACATGTCCTGAATGAATTCAGGCAACAACCATTTCATTTTCAGTTTATCCAGTAGATCAGCAGCAAACCGCTCAGCATGAGCGTCAATCCGAGGAACCTCACCTGCCCGTCATGCCACTGCGACAGGTTCCGCAGCGTCTGGCGCCAGGGCTTGGGAAAGATGAAAGGCATCAAGCCCTCCAGCACCAACATCAAGCCCAGCGCCGCCAGCCAGAAATCGAGCATCTCGCACTACTGTGCAGACTTGCCGGAATTCTTCAGATACTTGAAGAAAGCGGAACTCGGATCGATCACCATCACATCGTTCTTGTCCTTGAAAGTCTGCTTGTAGGCTTCCAGGCTGCGATAGAAGGAGAAGAATTCAGAATTGCGGCCGAAGGCGGCAGCGTACAGGGCGGTGGCTTTCGCATCGCCCTCACCCTTGATCTTCTGCGCGTCGCGGTAGGCATTGGCCAGGATCACCTGGCGTTGCTTGTCGGCATCGGCGCGGATCTTTTCGCTCTCGGCGTTACCGGTCGCGCGCAGCTCGTTGGCGACGCGCTTGCGCTCCGCCTCCATACGGCTGAACACGGAGCCACTGATCTCGACCGGGAAGTCGACGCGCTTCAGGCGCACATCCAGTACTTCCACACCGATCTTGCGCGCATCGCCGTCGGTCTTCTCCTGCACCACGCGCATCAATTCATCGCGCTTGCCGGACACCACGTCATGGATGGTCAGTTTGCCGAACTCCTCACGCAGGGCCGAATTGACCGTCTGCATCAACCGGGTCTGCGCAATCGCCTCATCGCCGCTCACACTGATGTAGTACTGCTTGATATCGAAGATGCGCCATTTGACGTAGGAATCGACCAGCACGTTCTTTTTCTCGGCCGTGATGAAACGTTCCGGTTCCGCAGAATCCAGTGTCAGGATGCGCGAGTCGAAATAGCGCACGTTCTGCAGCAACGGCACCTTGAACTTGAGCCCCGGCGTCGTCTCCAGCCGCATCACTTCGCCCAACTGGAACACGATGGCAGCCTGACGCTGATCCACCACGAAGGTGCTCATGCTCAGCAGGATCAGGGCGATGATCGTCCCCACCAACATATTTCTGATCTTCATACTCATTTAGCGTGCCTCCCGTTCGCGGCCGATCAACAATTCACGCGCGCGTTGCGGCATGTACTCCGAGACCGGGGCCTCCTGCTCGGCGGTTTTGCCGGTTGCTTGCGGGGCGGGAATCGCGCCCGTTTGCTGCATCAATTTATCCAGCGGCAGATAGAGCAGGCTGCCGTTGCCGTTCTTCTGGTCGATCATCACCTTGCTGCTGCTGGTCATGATCTGCTGCATCATGTCGATGTACATGCGCTCGCGTGTGACCTTGGGAGCCTTCTCGTATTCCGCCAGGATCTGTTTGAAACGGCTGGCATCGCCCTCGGCATTGGCGATCACGCTCTGCTTGTAACCTGCCGCCTCTTCCATCAGTCGCGCTGCCGCACCTTTCGCCTTCGGCACAACGTCGTTGGCATATGCCTGGCCTTCGTTCTTCTGGCGTTCGCGGTCCTGACCCGCCTTCACCGCATCGTCGAACGCGGCCTGCACCTGCTCCGGCGGCTGTGCGTTCTGCATGGTCAGCTTGCTGATGACGATGCCGGAATTGTATCGGTCCAGGATGGACTGCATCAGGCGCGTGGTCTCCCCCGCGACCTCTTCTCGGCCTTCATACAGCACGAAATCCATCCGGCTGCGACCGACCACCTCGCGGATCGCGGTCTCCGCCGACTGGCGCACGTTCTCGTCCGGATTGCGGTTGTTGAACAGATAGGCACCCGGATCTTTCAGGAAGTACTGCACTGCGAACTGGATGTCGATGATGTTCTCGTCGTCGGTCAGCATCAGCGACTCTCGCAGCACCTTGTTCTTCACGTTGTCGCGATAGCCCACCTCGATCGTGCGCACCTGGCTCAGATGGACGATCTCGACCGTCTCGACCGGGTAAGGCAGGTGCCAGCGCGGACCGGCCTCGGTCGTCTCGACCTGTTTGCCGAAGCGCAGCACCACACCGCGCTGACCTTCGTCCACGATGTAGAAACCACTGGCGAGCCAGATCAAGACCACGATCAGCGCGATCAGGCCTATGCCCATACCGCCACCGGCATTGCCACCACCGCCGGATTTGGGGGCGGTGTTACCGCGACCACCGAAGATGGATTCGATCTTGCGGTTCAGGTTGCGCACCACCTCTTCCAGGTCCGGCGGACCGCCACTGTTGTTCTTTCCCCACTGCGGGTCATTCAATCCCATGATTCCTCACACTTTCAAATCAATGATCGTTCAACGGATGCCATTCTTCGGCAACCGCTTGCCGGGGCGGCGTATCACGTACTTCGGCCAGGGCATCGCGTAGCGCCTCCACGCCTGCACCAGTCTTTGCACTCAAATGGATCGCCGCGATATTACCATACTCGTCGTGCCTGACGTCCGGTGCCAAGCCCTGCAGATCGATCTTGTTATAGATCACGATCTGCGGGATATCCTGCGCCCCGACCTCCTTCAGGACCTTGTTCACCTCGGCCACCTGGTCGTTGCGTTCCGGGCTGTTCACATCGACCACATGCAGCAGCAGATCGGCCTGCGCGGTCTCCTCCAGCGTGCTGCGGAAAGCCGCCACCAGCCCGTGCGGCAGATGCCGGATGAACCCGACCGTATCCGAAAGCACGACTTGGCGAGGGCTGTCACCCTGCAGGAACAGCTTGCGCGAGGTGGTGTCCAGCGTCGCGAACAACTGGTTGGCGACGTAGGTACCGGCATTGGTCATACGGTTGAACAGAGTGGATTTGCCGGCATTGGTATAGCCCACGATGGACACCGACATCACATCGGACCGATTGCGCGCACGGCGCTGTAATTGCCGGTGGCGCTTGAGCTGTTTCAGGCGGTCGTTGAGCAGGTACACGCGCTTGTCCAGCTTGCGCCGGTCCAGCTCAAGCTGCGTCTCGCCGGGACCGCGCGCGCCGACGGCATGCTTCTGCTGTCCCATGTCCATGTTCATGCCGGCCAGACGGGTGGACAGGTACTTGAGCTGCGCCAGCTCCACCTGCACCTTGCCCTCGTGGCTTTGCGCGCGCAGGGCGAAGATATCCAGGATCAGCATGGTGCGGTCGATCACCCGCGCCTGCAGCTTGGCCGACAGGTTGCGCATCTGCGCGGGGGACAGGTCGTGATTGAAGATCACCAGCGGCGCTTCCAGCTCCTCGACACGGGCGGCGATCTCGTCCACCTTGCCGCTGCCGGCGAAAGTGGCCGGATCGGGACGCTGCCGCTTGCCTTCGATGAGGGCGAGCACCGTCACGCCCGCACTTTCCGCGAGCAAACGGAGTTCTTCCAGACTCTCTGCGTAGTCCGGCGCGCCAAAATCAAGACTGACCAATACCGCCGTATTGGGTGCAGTCGTTGATTCGGACATCACTGCTCGTCGTAGGGGATGGAGATGGCGCGAGCCGGGACGATGGTCGAGATGGCGTGCTTGTAGACCATCTGGGTGACAGTGTTCTTCAGCAGCACCACGTACTGGTCGAACGAATCGATCTGCCCCTGCAGCTTGATGCCGTTGACCAGATAGATGGCGACCTGCACATGTTCCTTGCGCAAAGCGTTCAGAAACGGGTCTTGTAATTGTTGCCCTTTAGCACTCATGATAGTCGGCTCGTAGTGTGGTTAAAACGCCGCCACTGTACTGGAAAACGGCGGCTTGCGAAAGGAAAAATCTGCATCGAAACAAAAGGCATTGAACGGCCGCCTCGCGGCAAGCTATCTGCCCGATGCCACGGCCATTATGGCATGGGGGATCTCCCCCAAAGGCATGATGCGGTCCGCCGCATCCAGCTTGACCGCCTCCTTGGGCATGCCATACACCACGCAGGTGGCCTCGTCCTGCGCGATGGTCCTGGCACCCGCCTCGCGCATCTCTTTCAGGCCGCGCGCGCCGTCGTCGCCCATGCCGGTCATGATGACGCCCAGCGCATTGGCACCGGCGCATTTGGCGGCGGAGCGGAACAGCACGTCGACCGAAGGCCGGTGGCGGTTCACCAGCGGCCCGTCCACCACGTCCACGTGGTATTGCGCGCCGCTGCGCTTGAGCAGCATGTGCTTGCCGCCGGGCGCGATCAGCGCCAGTCCCGGCACCACGCGGTCGCCGCTCTTCGCCTCGCGCACCTCGATCTGGCAGATGCTGTTCAAACGGTTGGCGAACGCCTCGGTGAACTTCTCCGGCATGTGCTGCACGATGACGATGCCGGGACTCACGCGCGGCAGCTTGGTGAGCACGGCTTCCAGCGCCTGCGTTCCGCCGGTGGAGGTACCGATGGCCACCACCGCCTCGGTGGTCTGCGCCATCGCATGGCCCGCGCCGGCGGACAAGACGACATCCGCTGTCAGCTTGGGGGCGACCGGCAACGGGCAACTGTTCACGCTGGGCTGGCGCAGATTGGCGCGCGCCGCAGCCTTGACGGTGGCCACCAGATTGTCCGAGCTGTCTTCAAGAAAATGCTTGAGCCCGACCTTGGGCTTGGTCACGATGCTCACCGCCCCGGCCGACAGCGCCTGCATCGTGGTCTCTGCCCCTTTCTCGGTCAGCGTGGAGCAGATCACCACCGGCGTCGGATGCTCGGCCATGATCTTCTTCAGAAAGGTGATGCCGTCCATGCGCGGCATCTCGACGTCCAGCACCAGCACATCCGGCCAGTCCTTGTTCATCCTGTCCAGCGCGAACACCGGATCCGATGCCGCACCGATGACCTCGATTGCCGGATCGGCCGACAGCTTGGCGGTCAGCACCTGCCGCACCACAGCGGAATCATCCACGATCAACACGCGTATCTTGCTCATCTTCTTGTTATCTCCTTGATCGGGAACAGCGGTGCCGAGGCCGGTACATGCTTCATCCAGGCGTAGCCGCTCCAGACATCGAACAGCAACTGGCGGTGACCTTGTCCGCCCAGATGCTCGGCATGGATCGCGAAACCGTGTTGCTGGACCAAGTGATAGGCGACCTGACGGTTGCGGCAATGCACTCTGGGGCATGCCCCGTCAGGCTTGGAATAGGCGACTTCCGGCGTGCAGCGCGTGCAGCCGTGATGACCGGCATGCGGGAACATATTGCCGGCACCGAACAGTTTCACCTGATACTCGGAGGGCTTGGTCCCGGTTGCCTGCAACTCCCGCATGAACAGCTCCATCGCCTCGTCGGCATACTTCCCATCCGGCTCGCCGTCGTATTTCTTGCCGCGCGTGGGCAGCATGTAATGGCACATGCCGCCGATCAATTTCTGCGGATGCCAGGCGATGATGGAGACACAGGAACCGAGTACGGTACGGATGCGCGTGTCCTTGTCGCCGAAGTAGAAATCACCCGGCTGCAGGAAGATCTCGATGACATGCTCAGGTTTCGCGTGCATCGGGTTTGCGATAGACGGAAGGGGTGACGACCTTGAGCGCATCCGATATGCCGTTCAGGCTCTCGGAATGGCTGACGATGAAATATCCGCCCGGTCGCAACAGCGGCAGCATGCGCGCCACCACCTGGCGCTTGGTCTCCATGTCGAAATAGATCATCACGTTGCGCAGGAAGATCACATCGAACTCGCCCAGCTTCGGCAGGCTCTCGTTCAGGTTGGCCTGCTGGAAAGACACGCGGCTGCGCAAGCTGCGGTCGATCAAAAAGGTGCCGTCCTGCGGCCCCACCCCTTTCAGGCAGAACTTGCTCAGATAGTGCTTCGGTATCCCCTCGATGCGCTTCATCGGGTAATGCCCCTTGCGCGCCGTCTCCAGCACGCGCGTGCTGATATCGGAGCCGACCACCTCCCACGCACTGTCGCCCAGCACGTCGGCCAGCACCATGGCGATGGTGTACGCTTCCTCTCCGGAAGAACTTGCCGCGCTCCACACGCGGAACGGCTTGCCGGCACGCTGCAGCAACGGTGCCTGCTGGCGCAAAAGGTCGAAATGCTTGGGTTCGCGGAAGAAATAGGTCTCGTTGGTGGTCAGCAGGTCGATGGCGACCTGCAGTTCGGCGCGCTGATCCTTGAGCATCAGGATGCTGAAATACTCCCCGTAGCTGGTGACGCCGTGTTCCCTCACACGCTTGGCCAGCCGCCCGCTCACCAGCGGCTTCTTGGCATCCGACAGGCTGATGCCCGCGATGTCGTAGATCATTTCCTGGAACTGGCGGAATTCTTTGTCGCTCAACACTGGGGGATGCATGTCGCCTGTTCTCACTTTCCGCTCGCAGCCTGGAGCTTCTCTTCCAGCAACCGCTTGCTGTTCTCATCCATGTCCAGCCAGCGCACGGTGATCTTGAATTGTTCGGAAGCCAGCACACTGGTCACGATCTCGGCGCGCCCGCGCACCTGCAGGGATTCACCCTCCGGCTCCGCCCTGGGCGGCATCAACGCCAGTTCGCACTGGCCACCTGCCGGCAGATTGCGCCCGACACTGAGCACCGCCTTGTGCCTGCCCACATGCTGTGTCCGCGCCTGCAGCACGGCCCCGCCGTTGCCCAGCCTGATGACGGCGCGCCAGTAAGCCCGTATCTCCATACCACCGCCCGTCACTAGCTACCGACACCGCTGCCCACCGGCAGCTCTGCGAACCAGTCGATGAAACGCTGCACATCCTTGCCCTGATAGATCGCACCGTGTTGCGGACACAGCAGGTCGATCCGCATCCGGCTGGCGCGCTCGCACCAGTCCAGCTTGGCTTCGGCAGAACCCATCCAGCGCCGGTGGAATCCCTCTGCATGTTTGATATGGCGATCGAAGTCCCGCACGAACAGTCCGTCCATCTCCGGAGGCAACAGGGCTGCGCCCACATCCCCACTGAACAGGATGTTGGCCTTGCAGTCGTACAACTGGAAATTTCCGGACGAATGCAGATAGTGCGCCGGCACGGCCTGCAGTCGAAGATTGCCGAGCAGGATTTCCATCCCCTCGTCCGGGATGCTGATGAAGGTCTCATCGTTGCCGCCGAAATGCGGCACGAAGGAACCCCACAGCCAGCTCAGGTAGCAGCGTATCTCCGGATTGAAGTCCAGCCACAGCGACAGAGAAGAGATGATGTCCGGATCCTGGTGAGAGGCGAACAGCCACTGGATCTTGCGCGGATCGAATTCGGTACTGATGGCAGAGAACACCGCCGGGAAGATTTCCATCCCGCCCGGGTCGGTGAGCAACGCGTGCTCGCCGTTCAACACCAGATATTCATTGGTATCGATCAGGAAATCCTTTTTGGCCGGATCGCGCGCCACCGCCAGCCAGCGATGGCTGCCCTGTTCATAGATCGTCGTGGTCTTTTTCATCTTTTCGTTTCCAGTTGACCGGCCAGTTTCTGCAGGGTGGACAGGATCTCGCGCACGGAAGCCTCGACCCCCTCCGACACATGTTTCAATGCCCCCGCCTGAGCGCCGCCGTAGACCGACTCGATCTTGGCCGAATAGGAAAGGGATTGCCCCATGACACAGAGCTTGTCCGCGCGTGCCAGCGCGGAAGTCAGATTGGCGCGACAATCGAGGACGGCCGCCCCGCTTCGGGCGAGTTCCCCGGACTTGCGCCGCCACATCGCCTCCCAATGCGGATAGTGCGTCGCGGCTGCGCGTGTCGCCTGCTGCAGCGACAATGCCTTGTCGAGTCGTATCATGCCCGCCACCTCGCGCACCAGCGCCGACACAAGCTCCATCAGTCGGGACATCACCTCGCTCAGGCGCCTGCTGAAAGTGCGCAGTTCGGCGGAAACCACACTGAATCCGCTGCTGGCATCACCGATCTTCTTGGCGATCAGCATCGCGTTGATCGCTGCCAGATTGAGTCCGTTGGCGATGCGCATGACTTCCTTGATATCTTCATTGATACCGACTACCGCATCCAGTTCTATCCTGTCGGGTGAACCAACCGGGAGGCAGCAGACGCTGTCTATCGTTGTATCCATGGGTCACGCATTCCCGAGCTTGAAGAAAGCCACCAGCTGTTGCAGGTTCTCCGCCTGGCCGCTCATCTCCTCAGCGGTCGCCGCCAGCTCTTCCGAAGAGGAGGCGTTCTGCTGCGTGATCTGGTTGAGCTGGCTCATCGCGGTATTGATCTGCGCCGCGCCCGCGCTCTGCTCGTTGCTGGCGGCGGCGATCTCCTGCACCAGATCCGAAGTCTTGTTGATGCTGGGCACCATCTCCTGCAACAGTTTGCCCGCCTGCTCCGCCTTGCTCACGCTGCCGGAGGCGAGTTCACCGATCTCCTGTGCCGCCACCTGCGAACGCTCGGCCAGCTTGCGCACTTCGGCCGCCACCACCGCGAAGCCCTTGCCCTGCTCGCCGGCGCGCGCCGCTTCGATGGCCGCGTTCAGTGCCAGCAGGTTGGTCTGGTAGGCGATATCGTCGATGATGCCGATCTTGCCGGCGATGGTCTTCATCGCGTTCACCGTCTCCTGCACCGCCTGACCGCCCTGATTGGCCTGGCGCGAGGCCGACTCGGCCATTCCGTTGGTGACCTTGGCATTGTCCGCGTTCTGGTTGATGGAGGCACTCATCTGCTCCACCGAGGCGGAGGTCTCTTCCACCGAAGCGGCCTGCTCGCTCGAAGCCTGCGACATGCTCTGCGCCGTCGCACTCACTTCTTCCGAGGCACTGGACAACGCGTCCGCCGAGCCGCGTACCTCGCCGATCAGCTGTGCCAGCTTGTCGGTCATCGAATTGAAGTTGCGCGCCGCCTCGGACAGCTCATCCCGACCGGAGGCATCGGCGCGCTGGTCCAGATAGCCTTCCGCCATGGCGCGGGTGGCACCGTTCAGGCTGGACACGGTGCGCGTGACCGAGCCGTAGAAGCCGGCATACAGGTAGAACGCCAGCAGCAGCACCACCCCGAGGAAACCCAACACCAGCGTGCGCCGCCATACATAACCGTCGATGCGTGCCTGCAGCAGCCCGTCCAGCTCCGGTGCCAGTCTGTCATACAGCTTGAAGGCCTGGTCGATCACTGCGGTCGACTCGGCGAAATAGGTTTTGGGCTCGATGCTGACGCGATCAACCTTGATCAGTTGCTGCTCCATGGTCTGCAGGAAAGACTTGGTCACCGTGCTCACCTGTTCCAGATCGGACGCAAGACGACTGCCAAGTTCCGGGCTAGCCCCGCCTGCGGTGTGAATCGAATGCTCGACCGCCGACAGCAATTCTGAAACGCCATTCGCCATCACCGACAGACGGATGCGCACCTCCACCGCCGGCTCGCCGCCTTTAGCCGCCGCGCCGGAACCCACCGCGCGTGCCTGGCCCAGCGTCTCGCTCATCGTCGGCAGACGGGTGACGAGGGCATCCATCAGGTAAAAGCTGTCCAAGTCCGGATCCAGCGTGAGGTTGGAACCGTCCGCCACCGCCACCATCAGCGCGGTCACTCTGGCGATGATTGCAGTATGCTCTTCGAAACTCTGCTTGGGGGTGAGGCCGCCGATTCTGCCGCGCAACCCGTCCCACTCGGCCTTGATGGACTGCCATTGCGCGGAGACGCCCAGTTCCTCGCCATGCCGCACATCCACTGCATCCAGACGCGCCGCCTGTTCCTGCAGGTGCTTCTGCTTCGCCTCCAGCTTGCCGGCGAACGAACTATCGCCGTTCAGCAGGGCGGCCGCCATGCCACGGTGCTGCTGCATGTCGGACAGCACCTCCTTCAGCGGCACCAGATAAGCGACGCCGTGCCGCTCCTTTTCTGCGAAACTGATGCCTGTGTTGACCTCGTTGATGAAGAAATAGGTGAGCAACGCGATCGGCAGCATGAAGATCAGGCTGATCAGTCCGAATTTGCGCGCGTAACTCAGGCGTCCCATCAGGGCCATGCCCGGTGCCAACAAAGCATCCATGCTTCTCTCCCGTTATAGTGTTTGGTGAAACGAACCGGCCGGACTCACATGATCCGATCCTGGGCTGGCATCTCTTCAGGGGAAACACCAGGCCGGGATCAACCGTTTCCGGTTGACCCAGTGGTTACTTAAAAACGCTGGAAATTGCTCTCATCCACCTGTGCCGTGGCCAGCGGTTTGTGCTGGGCCGGCTTCGCTTTGGCGACAGGCGCGGTGGCAGGTTTCCCGGTGCCGCGTGCCGCCGGAGCCGAGGCCGCGCCGTCCACGCGGAAGAAGCCCACCAACTGCTGCAGGTTCTCCGCCTGGCCGCTCATCTCTTCGGCGGTCGCTGCCAGCTCCTCGGAAGAGGACGCGTTCTGCTGCGTGATCTGGTTGAGCTGACTCATCGCGGTGTTGATCTGGCCCACGCCGGAGGATTGTTCCTCCGAAGCGGCGGCGATCTCCTGCACCAGATCGCTGGTCTTGGTGATGGCCGGCACGATCTCGTCCAGCAGCTTGCCCGCCTTCTCCGCCAGGTCTACGCTGCCCTTGGCCACTTCGCCGATCTCCTGCGCTGCTACCTGGCTGCGCTCTGCCAGCTTGCGCACCTCGGCCGCCACCACTGCGAAGCCCTTGCCGTGCTCGCCGGCGCGGGCCGCTTCGATGGCCGCGTTCAGCGCCAGCAGGTTGGTCTGGTAGGCGATGTCGTCGATGATGCCGATCTTGTCGGCGATGCTCTTCATCGCGGCCACCGTGTCCTTCACTGCCTTGCCGCCCTCGTTGGCCTGCGTGGAAGCGTTGTCCGCCATGCCGTTGGTGATCTTTGCGTTCTCCGCATTCTGGTTGATGGAGGCACTCATCTGCTCCACCGAGGCCGAGGTCTCTTCCACGCTGGCAGCCTGTTCGCTCGAAGCCTGCGACATGCTCTGCGCCGTCGCGCTCACTTCTTCCGAGGCGCTGGACAACGCGTCCGCCGAGCCGCGTACCTCGCCGATCACCTGCGACAGCTTGCCGGTCATCTCCTGCATCGCAGCCAGCAGCTGGCCGGTCTCGTCCTTCGACTCGACCTTGATGCGTACCGTCAAATCCCCCCCTGCCAGACTATTGGCCACACCGACCGCATCGTTCAGCGGGCGGGTGATGCTGCGCGTCACCCAGGCCGCGAACAGCACGGCGATGACGATGGCAGCGATGCCCAGCGTCAGGATCAGCGTCTTGGTCTGTGCCGCGACCTGGTTGGCCTCTTCGCCGGTCTTGGTCATCAGCACGGACTGGTTGGTGATGAGCTCGGCCACGGCGGCGATATATTCACCCTGCGTCTTGCGCATCGTGCTGACCATGTATTCGATCGCCTCATCGCGCTTGCCATCCTTCTGCAGCGCCAGGAACTTGTTCTGGTCTGCCACGAACACCTTGCGCGCATCCAGCGCCCTGGCCAGCGCCTTCTTGCCCTCTTCGGAGCGGATCACTTTCTCCAGCTTGTCGAAACCCTCGACGATCTCCATCCGCGCCTTCTCGACACGATCCAGTTCCTTCTGTCTATCGCTGGCACTGTTGACCAGCAGCGAGTTGCGCAACGCACGCGCGATGGTGTTGACATCGTCGATGATGTCGTTGGCGATCACCGTCTTGGGGAACTTGTCGTTCACCAGGTCGTCGATCTGTCCGCTGATCTGGCCGACACGCATGAACGACACCGCCGAGATCACCGCCAGCAGCACCAGTACCAGGCCGAAGCCCATACCCAACCGCACCCCTATCTTCATATCCTTGAACATTTCACACCTCTCTCGATAATTAGGATTCTGCAAATTCGGAAACTCATTGCGCCGAAGCGCCTTGCCCCGACACCGAGGCCAGCGTGGAGATCTCCTCCACCGACAGCACCTTGCCCACGTCGAGCAGGATCACGAACTTGCCGTTGACCTTGCCCATGCCGTGGATGAAATCGGTGCGGATCTTGGCGCCGAAGGCCGGTGCCGGTTCGATCTCGCTGGCCGGGATCTCCAGCACTTCGCTCACCGCATCCACCACCACACCGATGTCCTGTTTCTCCTCGCCGCTCGGCACCTCGATGATGACGATGCAGGTGCGGCGCGTGATCTCGGTGGCGTTGCGGCCGAAGCGCGCCGACAAGTCGATCACCGGCACCACCGCCCCGCGCAGGTTGATCACGCCGCGGATGAAGTCCGGCATCATCGGCACCTCGGTCAGCTGACCGTATTCGATGATCTCCTTCACGCTCAGCGTACCCACCGCGAACATCTCGCTGCCCAGTGTGAACGTCAGATACTGCTGGATCTCGGCCGCCTGCACCTGTGCGACCAGACCGTCTGTCTTTACCAATGCACCCATCTTCGTCTCCTGAAGTTTCTTCAATTCCGTTCTGTAGGCTTCAAGCCAGTTCCAGTCCGCTCTTTTCGGCCTGCGTCGACACCAACTGCACCAGACGCGGCACATCGAGGATCAGTGCCACTTCGCCGCTGCCGAGAATGGTTGAGCCGCCGATGCCATTGACGTGGCTGAAGATGCGACCCATCGGCTTGATCACCGTCTGGAACTCACCCTGCAACGCATCCACCACCAGTCCCGCACGCGCATTGCCGTACTGCACCACCACCACGTTCTCGCGCCGTACCGTGTCGCCGCGGATATCGAACGTGTCACGCAGACGCATGTATGGCAGCACCTGGCCGCGTAGCGACAGATAGTTGCGCTCCTCTCCGGCGCGCCTGTCCTCGTCCGACAATTCGATGCACTCCACCACCATGTCCAGCGGGATCACAAAAGACGAAGAACCGACGCCGACCAGGAAACCGTCGATGATGGCCAGCGTCAGCGGCAGGCGGATGCGCATGGTGGTGCCCTGCCCCTGCACGCTCTCGATGTCGATACTGCCGCGCAAGGCATTGATGTTGCGGCGCACCACATCCATGCCGACGCCGCGCCCGGACAGGTTGCTCACCGTATCTGCGGTGGAGAAGCCGGCTTCGAAGATCAGATTGAAGATCTCCTTGTCGGACAGGTTCGCATCCGGCGCGACCAGGCCGCGCTCGATGGCCTTTTGCAGGATCTTGTCCTTCTTCAGGCCGCCCCCGTCGTCGCCGACCTCGATCACGATGCTGCCCGAATCGTGGTAGGCGTTCAGACGCAGCGTGCCCCTGGCCGGCTTGCCGTTGGCGATGCGCACCTCGGCGGATTCGATGCCGTGGTCCATGGAATTCCTCACCAGATGGGTGAGCGGATCACCGATCTTCTCCACCACGGTCTTGTCCAGTTCGGTCTCGGCACCGCTGATGACCAGCTCGATGTCTTTGCCCAGCTCCTTGCTCACGTCGCGCACCACGCGCTGGAAGCGGTTGAAGGTGGCGCCGATCTGCACCATGCGCAGGGTCAGCGCCGAATCGCGCACCTCTTCGACCAGCCGCGACAGGGTGGAGGCCGCCTCCTGCAATTCAGAGATGCCGGCGCGCTGCGCCACCAGTGCGGTGCCGGCGCTGGCGATGGTCAGCTCGCCTATCAGGTTGATCAGTTGGTCCAGCTTCTCGGCATCGACACGGATGAGGCTGTTCTCGGTCGACTTGCTGTCTTTTACCTGCTTCTGCCTGTCCAGCGCGGCGGCCACCACTTCCGGACGCACGATCTTGTCCTCCAGCAGCACCTCGCCGATGGGACGCTGCTCCTCGACCTGCTTCTGCAGCGCCTTTGCCAGCTCGTCGCGCGTCAGCGTGCCGCACTTGACCAGCATCTCGCCCAGTTTCATCTCTTCTTCCGGCAGGTCGCGAATCAGATCCAGATATTCGGCGACCTTGCTGTGCGGCGGCATGATGTAGACCAGACAGTCGTCGCGCACGAATTCGAACGCGCCCTCGATGGTCGCCTTGTCGGCCTCGGTCTGGAAACTGATCTCAAAGCCGAGATGGCACGATTCGGCATCCAGTTGCGACAACGGCGGTACCGCCTCTACCACGGTGACGATCTGGATGATGCGGCCGAAGGTGTTCAGGTAGCGCACGAAGGACAGCGGATCCATGCCGTTGCGCAGCGTGTCATTGCCGAAACGCAACGAGATATGCCAGTTGTCGGTGGCCACGCTGTGCGTCTCCTCACGCTCGATCTGCGGTGCATGTTCGACCGGCATGCCGCCCTGGGCGGTGGTCTCCCCTGTCGGGTTGCCCAGGTAGGTGTTCAGCCTGGCGATCAGCCCGGCTCCCTGTCGATCGCTGTCCGCATCGGGTTCGTCCCCCTGTGCCGCGTGCTCGACCAGCGTACCGATGTGGTCGCGCGATTCCAGCAGCAGCGCCACCAGTTCCGGATCGATGCGCAGTTCGTTGCTGCGCACCTTGTCCAGCACGCTCTCCGCCACATGGGTGAAGGCGACGATATATTCCAGTCCGAACAGGCCGGCCGAACCCTTGATGGTGTGCGCCGCGCGGAAGATCGCGTTGATGATCTCCGGGTCGTCCTGTGCCTGCTCGATGCGCAGCAGCGCGTCTTCCATCTGCTCCAGCAGTTCGCGGCTTTCTATGATGTAAGTCTTGAGTGCGTCGTCGAGGTCCATGTCCGTTCCTTAATGCGTGCCATGCGGAAAGATGACGACCTGGTCACCGAAGAAGCCTCCCAGGTCGCACAGGTCCAGCAGCTCCAGCACCGGCTTGCTGTGGCCGACGAAGTGCAACTGCTTGTCGCGGATCGAGGCTTCCAGCTTGGCCGCGATCAGCAGTTGCAGGCCGGACGAGTCGATCTCGCTCACCTTGGACAGGTCGATCTCGATCACATTGGCGTGATCGATGTGCGGCAGGATGACCTGCTTCAACTCGGCGGCGCGATAGATCGTCATCTCGCCCTCTATGGCGAACTGCGCGGTCGCGATCTTTGATGTTTCCTGTTGTGCCATATCGGGCTCCGGTGACTGTTGCGTTCGTATCAGGGCAATACCAGCTTGGAGACGGCGGTCAGCATCTGTGCCGGCTGGAACGGCTTGACCACCCATGCCTTGGCACCGGCGGCCTGACCGGCCTGCTTCTTGTCTTCGCCCGCTTCGGTGGTGAGCATGATCACCGGCGTGAACTTGTATTCCGCCTTCTGCTTGGCTTCCTTGACGAAGGTGATGCCATCCATGTTGGGCATGTTCACGTCGCTGATGATGAGGTGGATCTTCTGCCCGGTGAGTTTGGTCAGCGCGTCCTTGCCGTCACACGCTTCGATCACGTCATACCCGGCCCCCTTCAGCGCGATGCTCACCACCTGCCGCAGGGATGCGGAATCGTCCACTACCAATATCGTCTTTGCCATTTGCTAACCTCCTAGAAAAAAGTGATGTCGGAATCGTTGCCCGCTGTCGCCGGGGTGCCGCCGCCGTGGGCGGCATGCTGTTCGGGCATGGTGTAGGTCTGCGCCAGTTCGCTCAGCCAGGCGCGCGCATCCATCGGTGCGCCGATATTGCCGGCAGCGCGCGCCTGCCCGCCCTCGCGCAGATGACTGTCCAGCTTGTCCATGTCGTTGCGCACATGCATCAGCATCTGACTGACACGGTCCTGGAACTGCAGGTCGACCAGAACGTTGGCGATCTCCCCGCCGATGGCCTGACTCTCGTGGCGCAGCGTCTCGGTCGAGTCGGACAATGCAGAGGTGGCATCACCGAACTGTCTGAGCACCTGCGCTATGGTCTGTTCCGAGTTCTGCACCATCTCGGCATCCTGCTGGGCATACTGCTCGGACACGCGCAACGTGGATGCGATGGCTTTGTTCACGGTGTCCACGGTGGCGCTCATCTTCTTGCCGGTCTCACCGGACAGATTGGACAGCTTGCGCACCTCGTCCGCGACCACCGCGAAACCGCGCCCGACCTCGCCGGCACGCGCCGCCTCGATGGCGGCATTCAAGGCCAGCAGGTTGGTCTGGCCCGCGATGTCGGCCACGTCCTGCGCCATCTTCTGCAGGTCTCCGGTGAACCGCGCCAGCGCCTGCACCTCGCCCAGCATGGCGCGCTTGACTTCGAGCGCGTCGCGCAGCGAGGTGATGATGGAATTGAGTTCTGTCTGGCTGTCCTTGAGCAACGTCACCAGACCGGCCTGCCCGCCACCTTCCCCGCCGGAAGCATCCACCGCTGCCGACAGGCGTTGCGAAAGACTGGCGAAGCGCATGGACAGATCGGTGATGGCACCTTCGGTCTGGGCACGCGCCATCTCGATCTGCCCGGACCACACCGGCAGCACTTCACCGCAGACCTCATCCAGACCGGCCACATATTTCAGGCGCTCCTGCACCAGCTCCTCATCCATTTGCCGACGCAGCGCAGCCACCGTCGCGAGCCGGGAAGCGTTCTGACCACGCACGCTCATCGCGCCCGTCGCCAGCGCAACCAGCAGGAGTACCCCCGCAGACATTGCTGCCTGTCCGGTGATCCCGGAAGACGCGAACACGGCAAGGATGGCGGCTGCCCCCAGCATCGCGTGCGGCAGCCAGACAGCGTTGCCTCTCCCTCCGACCAGCGATTCAGTCTCTCTATTCATCTTTCCTCCCAGTTACGCGGCACCCTGGACACGAGAATGCCTCCATGCGATTCATTCAGACACACAGCCATCTTGGATCCCCTGCCGCTGGCTGAACATCAGGCAATCTTGAATATTGCGTAGGCGTGCATGAAAGTCCGGCTAGGGATATCCCTACACGGTCGCAGCCGGACGATGTGCGGAAGTCCCCTGCGGCGGGAAACAGACCTCGATCTCCGTCCCCAGGTGCGGCGTACTCAGGAACACGATCTCGCCGTGCAGCATGTTCGCGATCTCTTCCATGGCAACCAGGCCCAAGGAATCCCTGCGCTCACGGTTCAGGTCGAATCCCTTGCCGTCATCGTTCACCACCAGTCTCAGACACTCCCCCCTGCCCTCCAGCACGATGCGCACCCGTTGCGCCTGCGCATGCCTGACCACATTCGACAGTGCATGCTGGACCAGGCGGTACACCAGGCCCGTGACCATCTCGTCCAGCCCGTCCGCGGCATCGGTCACCATGACCTCGCAGCGGATACCGGATCCGCTCAGCATCTCCTCGGCCAGCCATTCGAGCGCCGGGGCGACAGCCATGTTCAGCACCGAGGGATGGATGACGGAAACGATCTCGCGCATGTGCGCGATGGTCTCGTCCAGCAGATGTAGCGAGTTCCCTATCCGTGCCACCCCGTCGGGATCATCCCTCACCGACTGGTGCTGCAGCAGAACGAGGTTCATGCGCAGCATGCTCAGGCGTTGACCGTAATCCTCGTGCATCTCGCGTGCTGCTTCCTTGCGCACCCGCCGCATCTCTACCTCGCGCCTGACACTCAATTCCCGCAGCAGCTCACGCGACTCGCGCAGACGGTTCTCGGTCTCCTTGAGCGCGCTTATATCGCGCCCGATACTGATCGCCCCCCTGACATCGCCATCGGCATCGAACTCCGGCGCGATGCGGATGAGGCTGGTCTGCCACCCGGCCCGCGTTTTCCACGTACATTCATATTCATCCTCCCGCCGGCTTTCCATCACCTCCCGCAGCCTCGGCAGAAAATTCTCCCCGCCGTACCGTTCGCCGCCCTCGCCCGTGTCCGGTTCGAGTCGGCGAAAAGCGGCATTGGCATAGCACAGGCTGCCGTCACGGTCGTATCGGGAAATGGTGTCTGGCGATCGTTCGATCATCGCCTTGAAATCGACGGGGGCGCACCCGTCGCAACGGGGGGTGGCGACCGTGTCATCCCGGATAGCCGGGTGACGCAGGAGATAGGTGAACAGCAATGAGAGCGCGATGCCGAGCAGCAAAGCGACCAGGAGAGAAACATCCGCCGGCATGTCAGTACGATCGTAGATAGCAGTGACCGCAGGATGCCGCCACCTCAGGGCGGCATCCATCAGGCAAGACCGAATCTGCTGTAGGGATGTGACGCGTCGGGGTCGGGATTTCCTGACCCGGGGAGGATCAGGTCAGTGCGTGCTCGACACCATAGCGGACCAGCTCCGCGTTGTTGGCCAGGTTCAGTTTCTGCATCAATCTGGATTTGTGGGTGCTGACGGTCTTGTTGCTGATGACCAGCGCATCGGCGATATCGTTGACGCTCCTGCCCTGCACCAGCAGGCGCAGGATCTGCAGCTCCCGCTCGGATAGCAGTTCGTGCGGTGCCTTGTCGGTGGTGGCGCCGGCATCGAACACCATGGCCTCGACCAGGCCGGCGTCGATATGGCGGCCACCGGCGGCCACCTTGCGCACGGCCGCCAGCAGCACCTCCGGATCGCTGTCCTTGGTCAGGTAGCCGGAGGCCCCCGCCGCCAGTGCGCGCCGCGCGATCTGCGGTTCGTTGTGCATACTGAGCACGAGTATCTTTTGCTCCGGGTTCTGCGCCTTGACGCGCGCGATCAGCTCGACCCCGCTGATGCCTGGCATGGTCATGTCCAGCAACAGCAGGTCGGCCGGCTTATTCCGCAACAGGTCGAGCACCTCCGCACCGTTCACCGCCGCGGCGACCACCTTGATGTCGGCCACCAGCGCGAACAATTGTTTCAGGCCTTCGCGCACGATGGCGTGGTCGTCGGCAATCATCAGTCTAATCATGGTTCCTCCCGCATTTGCATGAACGGATCTGCACCGAGATCCGCGTTCCCTTGCCGGGGGCGCTGTCGATCTCGATCTCGCCACCCAGCACCAGCGCGCGCTCGCGCATCCCCATCAGGCCGAACGTCTTCTTGCGCGCCTGTCCGGCATCGAAGCCCGCCCCGTCGTCCTCGATCTGCAGCAGGCAATGATCTTCCCGGTGCTGCAGCCTGACCATGACCTGTCCGGCATGGGCGTGGCGCATGATGTTGGTCAACGATTCCTGCACGATACGGAAGATTGTGGTGGCCTGCTCGGCACTCAGCCCGATATCCCGCTCGTCGAGCACCAGCCCGCACGGGATGCCGCTGCGCCTGGTGAATTCGGCGACCTGCCACTCCAGGGCGGAGGCCACACCCATATCCAGCACGGCCGGGCGCAACTGGGCTGCTACATCGCGCACCACCTGTATGCTGGCGTCGATCTGTTCCTTCAGCGCCTGCAGCGGCAGCAGCAATTCTGGCCTTTCCTCGCCGTACTGGATGCGCAGCAGACCGACCTCCATACGCAGGCCGGTCAGCATCTGGCCGAGGTCGTCGTGCAGGTCCTGCGCGATGCGCTTGCGTTCTTCCTCACGCGCCTGCTCGCGCCGCACGGTCAGCTCGCGCAACTGTCTGTTCGCTTCCTGCAGGCGAAGTTCGGCACTGCGCAATTGCGTGACGTCGCTGTAGGCACCCAACACACCGATCACTTCGCCGGACTGCCCCAGCAACGGCACCTTATTGGTGAGCAGCCAGGCGTCGCTGCCGTCCTTCAGCCGCATCGGTTCCTCGATATTCAGTTTCGGGCGCCCATTGAGCATCACCTCGATATCATCCGCGTGGAAGCTGGCTGCCTGCTCCTCGGGCAGGAAGTCGAAGTCGGTCTTGCCGATCATCTGCGGTGCATCCTGCATTCCCAAATCTTCCAGCAGGCGCTTGTTGACACCCAGATAGCGCCCCGCCTCGTCCTTCCAGAATATCCTGACCGGCACGTTGTCCAGGATTGACTGCAGCATCCTCTGCGAACGCCCGAGCTCATCCTGCGTCGTACCCAGGCGCACATAGGGCTCCCGCACGCTCTCGATGAACACCGCACGGTAGATGAACAGGTAGCCGATGACTTTGTACGCGTGGCCGAGCAGGTTGAAGATATCGCTGACCGCGCTGTACAAAACGAAACACAGCTCGCCCAGCGCGCTGACCAGGCATGCCGCACCGAGCCGGTAGGCGTTGTCCGCCTGGGCACGGTCATTCTGCCGGGTCTGGCGGTAGAACATCGCACCCGCCGCCAGCAGCAAGGCGATCACGGAATATTCGGCTGCTATCTTGAACCCGGTCAGTCCCTGCCCCTCTATGAAGGTGCGCGGCCAGACATCAGGGTGATACAACACCAGCCAATAGACCACTCCGGCTCCCAGCAGACTGCCGGCCAGCAGCAGATAGCGTGTCCTTTCATGCGCCAGCGGCTGCTGCCAGGCGCGAATCGCGACCACCAGCAGGATCACGGCAGCGGCGAACCGCTCGGACAACCAGAATTGGATCGCTTTCTCGGGGCCGCTGGGCGTGACGAATTCCGGCATGCCGGCGAACGAGAACATGTGCCCGAAGTCGAGCAACCCGACCAGCAGGAAACCGGTGGCAAGGATCACAGTATTCGCCGATCGTTCGGGGGAATATGCGTTCCACGTGATGCCGAACACCATCATCGCCACCACGATGGCGAACGTCTCCATGGCGACGTGCATCGGCAACGGCATGATATGGACACCGCGCAGCACCGCCACAGAGGGAGTCAGCCAGACCAGCAGGAACAACAGGGTCAAGCCGATCAGCAGACGAGTCGTATTGCGTTGCGCCGGAGTGTCGTACGACATGTAGAAAGATGGGTGGATTGAAGGCACGTAACTTTACTATAAGCCTGACTCTGCATGGGGCAATACCGACCGGGCGGCCACATCCACTCGTGTACGCGCAGAGCGCGCGCGATAGAATCGGTGCTCTTGCGGGCGAGGTGATCGTCTTCCCGGCCTGTCTCACTCCCCGTATTCATCCCATACTCATAACCGCAAGGAAACGATATGTACCGCATCCCGCGCAGTCTGCTCATCATATTATCCCTGTCATCTCCCGCTTGTGCAGAGACAGGGGACCATCTGTGGCAAGGCAATGCCGCACTCTCCTTCTCCCGTTCCGCGGGCAACACCAACGGAACGACCTATTCCCTTGCCGTCGACGAGGCCCGGACCACGGAGTCCAACAAGCTGTCCGCCTATGCCTCGGCGCTATACGGGAAGAGCCAGGGTGTCGTCAGTGCCGACAAGACTCGCCTGGGCACCCGCTATGACCATAACTTGAGTGCGCGCCTGTTCGGCTTCGGTCTGCTCGAGTTAGAACAAGACCGGATGGCCAATCTGGACCTGCGCAGGAGCCTGGGAGCCGGTCTTGGTTATCACTTGTTGAAAGAGGAAGCTGTCACATTCGACCTGTTCGGCGGTCTGTCGCACAACCGTTCGAACATGATGACTGGCAGCACGGTCAGCACCAGCGAAGTGATCCTGGCTGAGGAATCGACCCATACCCTGACACAGAACACGCGCTTCAAACAGAAATTGAGCTACTACCCCAGCACACAGAAATCCGGTGAATTCCGTAGCGTGTTCGACAGCAGTCTGGTGATCAGCCTGAACAGCACGATGGGCCTGTCCATCAGTTTGCAGAACAAGTACAACAGTGATATCGGCGCGGGCGTCAAGCACAGCGACACCGTGTTGTTGACCGGACTGAACGTCAAACTCTAGGCCGGTCTAGCCGTACTTCTTGCGCCCCCGGATGCGGGCCCGGTGGGCAGCGCGTTCTTCGCTTTCGGTCAAGGGGCGGGGTGCCTTGTCCGCGAACGGGTTCTTGCCAGATTTGAATTCGATGCGCAACGGCGTGCCCTGCAGCTTGAACGCGTCGCAGAACACCCGTTCCAGATAGCGGACGTAACTGGCCGGCACCTTCTCCAGCGCGCTGCCGTGCACGACGATCAGCGGCGGGTTGCTGCCGCCCTGATGGGCGTAGCGCATCTTGGGCCGGAACGACCCGTTGCGCGGCGGGGCCTGTTTCTCCACTGCCGCTTCCAGCACGCGCGTGAGTTGCGGGGTCGGCATCTTGGTCATGGCGGCGGTATAGGCCTGATCGACCGACTTCAGCAGACTGTCGACACCGGTCCCCTTCAGCGCCGAGATGAAGTGCTGCTTGGCGAAATCCAGGAAGTGCAGCTTGCGGTCGATGTCGCGCTTGGCGCTGTCGCGCGCGTAATCGTCCAGCCCGTCCCACTTGTTCACCGCCAGCACAAGCGCGCGCCCGGCCTGCAGCACGAAGTCCGCCAGGTGCGCATCTTGTTCGGTGATCTGGTCGCTGGCGTCCACCACCAGCACCACCACGTTGGCATCCTCGATGGCCTGCAGGGTCTTCACCACCGAGAACTTCTCAATGGCCTCGTCGATCTTGCCGCGACGGCGCACGCCGGCGGTGTCGATGATGGTGTATTGCTTGCCGCCGCGCTCGAAGTCGATATAGATGGAGTCGCGCGTGGTGCCCGGCTGGTCGAAGGCGATCACGCGTTCCTCACCGAGGATGGCGTTGACCAGCGTGGATTTGCCGACGTTGGGTCTGCCTACGATGGCCAGCTTCGGATGGTGGGCCTTCTCTTCCGCTTCGGGTTCGGCTGCAGGCAACTCGTCCAGCGCGATCTCGATCATCTCCGCCACGTTCTCGCCATGCGCGGACGAGATGGGGATGGGTTCGCCCAGCCCCAGCTCGTGGAAATCGGCCGTCACGCGGGCGCGCTGCATGCCTTCGGCCTTGTTCACCAGCAGCATCAGCGGGCGGCCGGTCTTGCGCAACTGGGTGGCGATGATCTTGTCCTGCGGCGTCAAACCGTCTCGACCATCCACCAGGAACAACACCAGATCGGCTTCGTCCACGGCCTGCCGCGTCTGTTTGGCCATCTCATACAGGATGCCTTCCTTGGCCACCGGTTCCAGACCGCCGGTGTCGACCACCAGGAACGGCCGTTCCCCGATCCGTCCGCGGCCGTAATGACGGTCGCGCGTAAGACCCGGCTTGTCAGCCACCAGCGCATCACGGCTGCGCGTGAGGCGGTTGAAAAGCGTTGATTTGCCGACGTTGGGGCGTCCGACCAGAACCAGGGTGGGTAGCATCACTTTTGTACCGAGATCGCCAGCAACTCGCCGTCGCTGGTTTGAACCATGGCACCGTCCCCCATCAGCACGGGGGCGGCAAGGATCGCGCTGCCATCCGTCTTGCGGCGGGCCAGCAGGCTGCCGTCGCGGGTGTCGAGCGCATGCAGATAACCTTCGAAGTCGCCTATCAACAGATAGTTCTCGACAGGATAAGGGGCCGTCATCTGGCGATGGGCATGCTGGTCGTTCTTCCACAATGTGGCACCGCTACTTCTGTCCAGCGCGTACACGCTACCGTCCGCATCGGTCACATAGAGATAGCCCCCGAACAGGGCCAGCCCCTTGTCGCTGGACATCTCGCGCGTCCACAGTGTGTTGCCCTGGATCGCGTCGAAACAGGCCAACCTGCCCTGGAAGGCGATGGCGCAAACCTGCCGGTCATCGGCCGCCGGCAAACTGGTGATGTCGCTGATGCGCTCCAGTTCGGTGTTGCCGCGCGGCTGCGACACGGCCGCTTCCCAGATCACGATACCCTTGGTCAGACCGATCGCTGCCAGCCTGCCTGCGGCGAAACCCGCGTAGACCATACCGTTGCGGATGACCACACCGGCGTGGCTGCGCACGCTCAAGGCAGGTGTTACCCGCTCATACAGCCACAGGCGTTTACCGTCCTGCGCATCCAGCCCCGCGATGCGGCCGTTGCCGGTGCGCACCACCACGATACCGCTTGCTATCTGCGGCGCACTCAACACCTCGCTGGAAACCTTTACCTGCCAGCGCAACGTGCCGTCCGTCTCATCGTATGCAGCCAGCTCGCCCTGGTCACCGCCGACCAGCACCAGCCCCGCGCCTGCGCCCACACCGCCGGAGACTGTGAAGCCGGGTGTGATGCGCCACATCTGCTTGCCGCTGTCGCGGTCGAAGCGATACAGATGCTTTTCGTCGGCACCGAACACCGCCTCACGCGTGACGCCCGGCGTCAGCACGTTGATACCGCTGTCACCCAGCGATTGCTGCCAGCGCACCTGGATCTGCGCGGCTGGCTTGAAGTCGATCAACTTCGCCGGATCGACGCCTGCCTTGTCGCTGCTGCAGGCGGCCAGCACCAGCACGCAAGTCAGCAGACTAACGTTACGCAATGTCATTTGGCGCTACCCAGTCCGTCCAGTTTCAACTGGATCAGGTTACGCTGGACTGCCTGTGCTTCTGACTTTTCCAATGCCTGCTTGTAGGCGATGCGGGCTTCATCGGTCTTGCCCATCGCGCTCAGCACGTCCCCCTTCAGATCGGCATATACGCTGTCGAAGGTCGCCGGATGCGCGGTAGCCAGATGCTTGAGCGCATCTTCATACTGTTTCTCGTCCAGCAGCATGGCTACCAGCCTGAGGCGGGCCACATGTTGCGCGCCCTCTTCACCCGCATGTTCGATCACCCACCATAACCTGGCCTTGGCGCGGGTCGCATCGCCTGCCTGCTGGCTGGTCTGGGCAGCCAGCAGTTGTGCGCGGGTCGCGTAAGGGCTGGCTGCGAAGCGATCGGCCAGCGCGTCCGCCGCATCACCGATCCGCTTGTCATCGCCGCTCGCGGTCTGCTTCATCACCTCGGCATACAGACTGGCTGCGCCGGCCGCCTGACTGGCCTGATGCTGTTTCCAGAACTGGCTGCCGGCGAAAGCCAGCAGGGAGACGGTGACGATCCCGTACACCCAGTTGCTGTTCGCTTTCCACCAGGCCTTGAGCGCATCGACCTGTTCCTGTTCGTGTAGATCCAACTCTGACATTCTCATTCCCTCACTTGATCAATTCTTCAATCTTGCTTTGCAATGCCGCGAGTGCGACACGCTCCTGCTCGCCACCGCGCAACGGTTTGAGCGTGACCGCATCGGCGGCGGCCTCGTCGTCGCCGACGATCACCGCGCACACTGCGCCGCTGCCGTCCGCTTTCTTCATCTGCGACTTGAAGCTGCCGCCGCCGCAATGCAGCAGCACGCGCACACCGGCATCGCGCAACAGCTCGGCGGCTTGCCAGGCAACGACCTGTGCCTGATCGCCCTGATGCACCACGTACACGTCCAGCGGCGCGGGCGGCGGCGTCATGCCGTCTTCCTGCAGCAACGCCAGCAGACGCTCCACGCCCATGGCGAAACCCATGGCCGGTGCCGGTTTGCCGCCGATCTGCTCGATCAGCCCGTCGAAGCGGCCGCCGGCGCAGATCGTACCCTGCGCACCCAGCCGCGTGGTGACCCACTCGAACACGGTACGGTTGTAATAGTCCAGCCCGCGCACCAGACGCGGGTTGATCTCGAACGCAATGTCATGACGCTTCAGGATCGCCTGCACCGCCTCGAAATGCTGGACCGCATCTTCCTCCAGTTCATCCATCAGCTTGGGCGCATTGCCCACCAGCTCCTGCATGGCCGGATTCTTGGTGTCGAGGATGCGTAGCGGATTGCTGTACAGACGACGCTGTGCATCGGCATCCAGCACATCCTTGTGCCCCTCGAAGTAAGCGATCAGCTTGTCGCGATGACGCTGACGGGAAACGCTGTCGCCCAGCGTGTTCAATTGCAGCGTCACATCGCGGATGCCCAGCTTCTTCCACAGGCGCGCACACATGATGATCTGCTCGGCGTCGATGTCCGGCCCGCCGAAGCCCATCGCTTCCACCCCGATCTGATGGAACTGGCGATAGCGCCCCTTCTGCGGACGCTCGTGGCGGAACATCGGGCCCGAATACCACAGACGCTGCGGCGCGTTATACAGCAGATTGTGCTGCAGCACGGCGCGCACGCATGAAGCCGTGCCCTCCGGACGCAACGTGAGCTGGTCGCCGTTGAGACTGTCCTCGAAGCTGTACATCTCCTTTTCGACGATGTCGGTGACTTCGCCGATGGCGCGCTTGAACAGCGCGGTCGGCTCCACCAGCGGCATGCGGATGTTGCGGTAGCCATAGGCTTCCAGCCACTCGCGCACGGTATCCTCGAACCACAGCCACAGCCCCGCCTCGTCCGGCAGGATGTCGTTCATGCCTTTCACGGCTTGCAACGCATTACTCATTTCTTCTGGTACTTTCTTGCCACATATTCATTGACGATCCGGGTGAACTCCTCGGCGATGTTGTCGCCGCGCAGTGTCACCGTCTTCTCGCCGTCCACATACACCGGTGCCGAGGGCGTCTCGCCCGTGCCCGGCAGACTGATGCCGATATTCGCCATCTTGCTCTCGCCGGGGCCGTTCACGATGCAGCCCATGACCGCCACCGTCATCTCTTCCACGCCGCTGTACTGCTCGCGCCATACCGGCATCTGCGCACGCAGATAGTTCTGGATGTGCTGAGCCAGTTCCTGGAACACCGTGCTGGTGGTGCGTCCGCAACCGGGGCAGGCCGTCACCATCGGAGTGAACGAGCGCAAGCCCATGGTCTGCAATATCTCCTGTGCCACCACCACCTCTTCGGTGCGCGCACCGCCCGGTGCCGGGGTCAGCGACACGCGGATGGTGTCGCCTATGCCTTGCTGCAACAACACCGACAGTGCGGCGGTGGATGCCACGATACCCTTTGAACCCATGCCCGCCTCGGTCAGGCCGAGATGCAGCGCATAGTCGCAGCGCTTGGCCAGTTCCTGATACACCGCGATCAGGTCCTGCACCTCGCTCACCTTGCACGACAGCACGATGCGGTCGCGCGACAGGCCCAGTTCCTCGGCGCGCTGAGCGCTCTGCAATGCGGAGACGATCAGTGCCTCGCGCGTCACTTCGCGCACGTCCTTCGGCACTGGCAGTTTGGCGTTGTCGTCCATCATGCGCACCACCAGATCCTGGTCCAGACTGCCCCAGTTCACGCCGATGCGCACCGGCTTGTCGTATTGCCTGGCCACCGCGATCATCATGGCGAACTGGTCCTCGCCCTTGCGGTTCTTGCCCACATTGCCGGGGTTGATGCGGTATTTCGCCAGTGCCTTGGCACACTCCGGATATTCGGTGAGCAGACGATGGCCGTTGTAATGGAAATCGCCTATCAGCGGCACCTTGCAGCCGAGCGCATCCAGGCGGCGGCGGATATGCGGCACCGCCTCGGCGGCTTCAGAGGTGTTGACCGTGATGCGCACCAGTTCCGAACCGGCGATGGCCAGTTCATGCACCTGTTTGGTGGTCGTGTTGATATCGGCGGTATCGGTATTGGTCATCGACTGCACCACGATGGGTGCCGCCCCGCCGATGACGACGTCATCGACACGCACCGCCTGCGTCGCGTGACGCAGAATGGAAGGATGTGTCATATGTGTTACTCCAGAACCAGCTTGGCGACGCCAGCCGGGTTGAATTTCGACAGATCGACTTCCTTGCCGTGGTAATACATACGGATCGCCCCCGGTCTGCCGATGGAAACACTGTATGGCGCACGATGTCCGCCGCCTATCCACTTCTCCTCACCCGCTTTCGTGACGCGCGACAACAATATCTCGCCGTTCACGTCGATGATCTCCATCCATGCATCTTCGTTGAACACGATATGGATCGGGCGCTTCATCAATTGCGCTAGTGGTACTTCAGGTTTGGAAGGCGTGTCAGGCGCTGGTGCCTCGGTTTCTGCTGGCGCAACAGGCTCCGGCTTGCTCACTGGAACCGTCGGGGTGACGACTGGCTTGGGCGCAACCACGGGCTTCGGAACTTCTGCCGGCTTGACTGCTTCGACCGGTTTCGTCACTGGCAACGGCTTGACGACGGGCAACGGCTTGGCTGGTTCGATTTTTTTTGGCGCAGCTGCAGGCTCAGGTTTCTGCACTTCCGCGATTGTTGCTGGCTCGGCCGATTGCGCCATGACCGGCTGTGCCTGTTCTATCGGCTGTAGCGGCGCGGCACTGACCGCAGAGACGGGTTCCACTGCGACCTCTTCTGTGACCACGGGGGGAAGCGTCTTCTGGGCAGGACGCATCAGGATGAAACCTGCCAGCAGGATCGCCACAGCAAGAGCACCCAGCAGCAGGTAACGGCTGCGACGGCTCGCATCACCCGTGACCGGCAGGGGAGCGCCGCCTGCCTGCACATCCGTCACATCGAAATGATGTTCCGTATGCGTATGCGTCGCTTCCAGCAACCTGGCCTCGTCCACGCCGAGCACGCGCGCATAGCTGCGCACGAAGCCGCGCAGGAAGGTTCCCTGCGGCAGATGCTCGACATCGTCATGCTCCAGGGCTTCCACCTGGCGCACACTGAATTTGACGCGCTCCGCGATCTCTTCCACCGACAGGCCGCGCGCCTCGCGCTCGGCGCGCAGGATCGCACCGACGCTCAACGTCGGCTGTTGCGTTTCCTGATTCGTCTCACTCTGGTTCTCAGCCATCACTCGCCCGCCTGCAGAAGTTGCGCTTCGCGCGAATCCGGGAACCGCTTGCGCAATTGCAACGCATAACTCGCCGCCGCATTGCGATCCCCCGCCTTGCGCTCGACTCGGACCGCCAGCCACAGGTGCTCGGGCGTCAGCGCGTCGTACACTTGCATGAAACGCATCAAGTGGACTTTGGCCATCGAGTAGTCCCCCCTGATGTAGTTCAGTTCGGCCAGCCCGATCTGTGCTTCCGGCATGGCCGGGTGCAGGATCAACGCCCGTTCCAGAAAACTTTCCGCCGCAACCAGATCACCTGCCTTGATGGCGCACACACCCGCATTGGCATACGCAACATCGGGCGTGTTGTAGAGCGGGTCTTTCAACGCATCCATGAACTTTGCGATGGATTCCTTCGGCTTTCCTCGCTGGCACAGGAACCAGCCGTAGTTGTTCAACGTGGAAGCGCTATGGGGATCGATCTTCAGGGCGCGGCGGAAATCCCTGTCTGCCTGTTCGTCCTCGCGCAGTGTCATGCGTACCAGACCGCGCACATTGTAGGCCGGCGCATAGGAATCGTCGGCCTGCATGGCCGCCCCCAGTTCCTGCAGCGCGATGGAATACTGGCCGCGCTCGAAGTAGGAGGCAGCCAATTCGGTATGGATCTTGGCACTGCTGCGCGCCCTCTCGTCCGGCACACCGCCTCCGGCACATCCGGCCAGCAGCAATGCAAGAAGATAGACCATCCACGGCTTCATCGGCTTGCCTCCATCATGCGTAGGGTTCGTTTCGACTTGTCCTGCACTTGGCCCGCCAATTGCCCGCAGGCCGCCGCGATGTCGTCGCCGCGCACCTTGCGGATGGTGGTGACGATGTCCGCCTGCATCAGGATGTCGCGGAAGTGCTTCACCGTTTCCATGTCCGAACGGCGATACGGTGCCTGCGGGAAGGGATTGAACGGGATCAGGTTGAACTTGCACGGCACCTCGCGCACCAGCGCGATCAGCTCGCGTGCATCCTGCGGCCGGTCGTTCACGCCCGCCAGCATCACATATTCGAAGGTGACGAAATCGCGCGGGGCTTTTTCCAGATAGCGCAGGCAGGCCGCCATCAGCTCTTTCAAGGGATATTTCTGGTTGATCGGCACCAGCTCGTTGCGCAGCGCATCGTTCGGCGCATGCAAGGAGATCGCCAGCGCCACCGGACATTCCTCGCGCAGTCGGTCCATCGCCGGCACCACGCCCGAGGTGGACACCGTCACGCGGCGTCGCGACAGGCCATAACAGTGGTCGTCCAGCATCAGGCGCAAGGCGCTCACCGTGCTGTCGAAATTCAGCAAGGGTTCACCCATGCCCATCAGCACCACATTGGTCACCGGCCAGTTGCCATCTTCATTCCTGCCCAACTCATGATTGGCCCACCACACCTGGCCGATGATCTCGGCGGTGGACAGGTTGCGGTTGAACCCCTGCTTGCCGGTGGAACAGAACGCGCAATCCAGCGCGCAGCCCGCCTGCGTCGAAACACACAGCGTCCCCCTGCCCTCTTCCGGGATGAACACGGTCTCCACCGCGTTGCCGGTGCCGACATCCAGCAGCCATTTGCGCGTGCCGTCGGTGGCGGTCTCTTCGCGCATCACCTTGGGCGCCTGGATACAGGCGAGCTGCTTCAGTTTGTCGCGAAGAGAGATCGCCAGATCGCTCATCGCATCGAAATCGGACTCCCCGTTCTTGTAGATCCAGTGCAGCACCTGCTTGGCGCGGAACGGCTTTTCGCCGTGTTCCGCGAACCATGCGGTCATCGCAGCCGGTTCAAGATCGAGGAGATTTTGCTTCATCAGACGTCGCTTAGCGCGAGTAGACGTTCAGTGCCGGGAAGAAGTAAGCGATCTCGACGGCAGCCGTTTCAGCCGCGTCTGAACCATGCACTGCATTCGCATCGATGCTGTCGGCGAAGTCGGCACGGATGGTGCCCTTCTCGGCCTTCTTCGGATCGGTCGCGCCCATCAGGTCACGGTTCTTCAGGATCGCGCCTTCGCCTTCCAGCACCTGGATCATCACCGGGCCGGAGATCATGAAATCCACCAGATCCTTGAAGAAAGGACGGGCCTTGTGCACGGCGTAGAAGCCTTCCGCTTCGGCGCGGGACAGTTGCACCATGCGTGCCGCCACGATCTTCAGGCCAGCGCCCTCGAAACGGGAATAGATCTGACCGATGACGTTCTTGGCGACTGCATCGGGTTTGATGATAGAAAGGGTACGTTCGAAAGCCATGCTTCTCTCCAAATGATTATTGTGAATCAGAAAATTCTGAGGGCGCGATTCTAGCAGGGTTTACCTGCAATGTCGCAGCACGGTCAGGGAGCAATAGGCTGGATCGGCGCGCCCGCCGTATGGCAGGCTCCAGCTCAGTTGAACAAAAGTCAACCAACGGGGGCAGGTCCAGCCCCCCCCTTCTCACCTCACACGAAATGCGCGATTGCAAGACCTGACCCTGGAGTTCCATTCGAGGTCGTCGCCACGCTCCACAGGTCGCTCAGAGAGGCCGTGCCCGGATTTCCGCCTGCCCATACGGATACAGGATCGTTGGCAAAGTAGCTGAACGTGACATTATTGTTTTGAACACCAACTCCCGCTGCCGCGTTCGTATAAGTCTGCGCCGTCACCGCACCGCCTACTCCGCGAACTGTGAGCTGGTCGTTGGTGTAACCCTGACCATTAAGTATGTTGAATGCATTGGTCTGCACGATGGTGCCGCGGCTGTGGCCCAGCGAGGTGGTGGATTGGCCTGCCCGGCTCTGCAGGATGTCGGCATAGGTTCGGTCCTGGTTGGTGTAGCCCAGGAAGTTGGCCGTGCCGCTGCCCACCGAGGTCAGGGGCCTCTCGTAGCCGGCCACGCGCATCACGGCTGTATCGGCTCTATCCTCACCGATTCGATCAGGTGATGGAAGATTTCGTACATCCGATCATGGGCTGCCGGCTGAGCTGCGACACGATCTTTGTCCGCCGAGAAAACAAACATGAACATATAGCCGGTATCCCCAATCGGCAGCATCCAGTTCTCCACATCCCAGACTCCGTTGCTCCGCATCGGAACGCGCTGTACCGTCCACAGATTATTTCCCACCTGCTCTTTCCCCAATTGGCGCGGCATATTCCCTGCCCATGCCCTTAGCCGGGGCTCCAACTCTTCCGGGGTCGATTTCATCATCCATATGGTTAAGGCAAGACCTGTGCCTACCCATACCTGATTGCACATCGGCTTCAACCCCTGCTCCCAACTCTTCCCCGCTTTGTCCACCACAATGTGACTGCGGACAAAGCGATCCATCAATTCATCTTTGTAATTCTTGCCCGTATAACGCGAATCCTCTTTGAGGAAGGTGTGTCCATCGCGCTCGTATATGTCACCATTGCTATCGAGAAGCCTTATCGGCAAGCCCGGAGGCTTTCCAAAATAGCCTCCATACTGGCAACTACCCGCGATCCCCGGCCATTCATGCGTTACCTGATAACGGTTCATCAGTTTGAATGTATGCCGGACATAGTAGGGTGATTTCGGAATGCCGGGATCTAAAGCTCCCGGCTTCAACAATTGCTCCTCCATTGCCTTGTCGCGTAATTGCCCACCTACAAAGGAACAACTCGACAGTGTCAGAAGCGTCATCATAAAAATGATTGTCGAAAACGAAATTCTATTCATATGCTTCCCTCAAAGTTATGGTGCGATTGGGTTTCCAGCCGCATCTACCTGAACACCGCCTGTATAGCGAATCAGGGGGCTATTGTCCTGCACCGCGCCTGACGGCCCGTTCGGCGACAGTATTTCCACTTGCCCACTCCCCTGAGCTCCTGTCCCATACGAACTGGAACAACGGGGTCAGGTCTTGCAATATAGCACCCATCTCACTCATATCTCGTCCCCCTTCTTAACCGCCCTGCTAACCGTCGCATAGTGCACCCCAAAATGATCGGCGATTTCTTGCAGGGTGTAATCGCCGGTGGCGTAAGCGGC
>NZ_BAAHSJ010000008.1:0-102458 GCF_054601595.1 Sideroxyarcus sp. TK5
AGCACCGGCAGAACAAAGATGGAGCAATGCAATCGAGCAGTGAAATAGTTTAAGCTCGCAACCCAAGGGCTTTACTACTGATCGGTGGTAGGGCTACAGGGGGCAGGTCACAATATGCGGATATCACGGCGCACAGAGATGGAGGCGTTCACTCACGTTTTTACGCACTTCAGGCTGGACATCCAGCCGGTGCTGTTGGAGCTGGCTGGCAAGCCTCAGCGAGTCGAGCAGCAAGGATGCGTCTGGCTGGAGCTGAAGGATGCGCTAGGCGCGGCCATCCCCAGTCCGATACGCCAGATCCTGCTCACCCTCCAGGCAGCCCAACGAGCCGATTGATCACTTCTTCCTGCCGAACGATTCCAGGATCTCGCGGTATTGGCGCAACTCGGTTTCGATGGTGGATAGCTGGTAATAATCATTGCCGGCCAGCTTGGCCAGTTCAAGCTGTTCTATCGCACCGCGCAGATTGCCGTGCAGGATCTGAAAGTAGGAAAGAACATGGTGCGCTTCCTGGTGGCGTCCCAGAGCGGTATAGGCCCTTGCCTGCAACTCGTAAAGTGTCGCATCGTTGCCATCACGGTTGATCTGCTCGTCCAGTAAAGTCAAAGCCTCAGAGTAATGCTGCCGCTGCAACAGCAGCAGTGCGTAGTCGTAGATCAAGGCACGGTGCGTCGGGTATTCCTTCAGCGTCGCGCGATAGAACTCGAGCACATCTCCATCTTTCTTGTCTAGTTGGCGGATACGCCCGGCCAAAGTCTCGATGGTGGCATTGCGCGGGGCCTGTTTGTGCAGCACGGCGAATTCCTGGATGGCCCGCTTTTCCTGTCTGTCGCGCAACAGCGCCAGTACCAGCCCATAGCGTTGCGCGACAGGATCGCCGAAACGCTGTGTAACCAATGCGGAATGGAAATAGCTGACGGCTTCGCGCGGCGGCTTCTGCATGGCATTCAAGCGTGCCCGCATCAGATGGAAATCCAGGCTGTCCGCGACCAGTTTGAACGGGATGCTCTGTACACGATTGCCGACATCGGCGACGCGCTCTGTCGTGAGCGGATGGGTGCGCAGATAACTGGGAGTATCCCCCTCGACCAGTTGCGTGGCTTTTTGCAGGCGTTCGAAGAAGCCCGGCATCGCATGCGGATCGAAACCGGATCGTTGCAGCAGGTCGAGACCTATGCGATCGGCTTCCTTCTCGTGTTCGCGTGTGAAGTCTAGCTGACGCTGCATGAGTCCGCCCTGTGCGCCGACGATGCCGGCTTGCGCGGCTTGCGGATTGTCGCGCGCAGCGAGGATGGCGACCGCGATGGCCGCCATCGCAGCCAGCGAGTCGTATTTCCGGCCCGAGATCATGCGTGCCAGATGGTGCTGGGTCACGTGGGAAATCTCGTGGCTCAATACGGAAGCCAGTTCCGATTCGCTCTGCGACAGCATGATCAGCCCGGTGTTCACACCTATGAAACCGCCCGGCATGGCGAAGGCGTTGATGGCCGCGTCGTCGATGACGAAGAATTCAAACGGCTGGCTGGGCTCGCTGCTGTTGGCGACCAGCCGTTTGCCCAGACGGTTCAGGTATTCGGTCACCTCCGGATCGTTCAGATATTGCTCGCTGGCCCTGATCTGGAACATGCTCTGTTCGCCGATCTGTCGTTCCATCTGCGGGGAGATCAGGGTCTGCGATTCGTCGCCCAGATCGGGCAGTCCCTCCGCGAGCAGATTGAAGGAGAGCGACAGCAGAAGCACGGACATGAGGTTTTTCATGGTGGCTATGATAGCACCGGCCAGAACAGGTTCCCGCGCTGGACAGCGAGCCCCCAAGGCCGCAGAATGCGCTTCCATTCGCGCGATATCAGCATGGAATCCTTAGGCAAATACCACATCGTCAAAGAACTCGGGCACGGCGCGACCAGCACCGTGTATCTCGCGCTCGACCCGTTCAATGAACAGCAGGTCGCGCTCAAGGTGTTCAATGCCAATGTGCTCAACAACAGTGCCAGCGGCAAGGCTTTCCGCAAGCTGTTGCTGACCGAGGCCTCGCTCGCCGGCAAGTTGTCCCACCCACATATCGTGAAGATATTCGACGCCATCATGGAAGGCGATACGAATTACATGGTGATGGAATATGTCGAAGGCGAGACGCTGGAGCGATTCGCCGAGGTCGACCACCTGCTTCCGCTGGGCCGCATCGCCGAGATCATCTACAAGTGCTGCAAGGCGCTGGAATATGCCCAGTACCAGGGCGTCATCCACCGCGACATCAAACCGGCCAACATCCTGCTGTGCGGCGAGAGCGACATCAAGATTTCGGATTTCGGCGCAGCCGTGATCGAGAGCCAGCAGACCACCCAGGTGAGCGGCGTGGGATCGCCCGCCTACATGTCCCCGGAGCAGATCAAGGAACAAGCCCTGTCGCACCAGACCGATATCTACTCGCTGGGTGTGACCATGTATCGCTTGTTGACCGGCAAGCTGCCCTTCGATGCGGCCAACAATTACAGCATGATCTATCAGATCATGAACATCGAGCCGCCACCGCCCAGTACCTTCCGCCCCGAAATACCTGCCGCACTGGACGGTATCGTGCTTCGTGCGATGAACAAGGATACAGCCAAACGCTATCGCGCCTGGGACGAGATGGCGCGCGACCTTGTTTCCTTCATCAGCGATAACGTACCGCAACAGGAAGGGATACGTGATACCGAGAAGTTCGATACCGTGCGCGCTTTGCCATTCTTCAAACAGTTCAATGATGTGGAACTGTGGGAAGTGTTGCGGATCAGCGAGTGGCGCAAAGTACCCAAGGGAGAGCAGATCCTGCGCGAGGGTGAGGAAGGCCTGAACTTCTTCATCATCGCCAGCGGTTCTGTGCGCGTGGTGAAGCAGGGGCGATTGCTCAGTCTGCTGCACAAGGGGGACTGTTTCGGCGAGATGGCGCATCTGAGCGAAAACGGTACCAAGCGGAGCACCGATGTGCTGGCCAAGACGGATGTGAAGCTGATCGAGATCGATCCGTCGGTCTTGGCATTGGCGACATCAAACTGTCGCTACCGTTTCGATGAGGCCTTCCTGCGCATCATCGTCAAGCGGTTGTCGGTCGCGAATACGCGCATCGCGCGACTGTTGAGCGACCATGACGAAGGACAATGAATAATCGGAGTGGACGGGAATGAGCGGTTTCATGAATATCACCGTTGCAGAATTGCACGAGTTGATGGGCAAGCCAGATGTGCAACTGGTGGATGTGCGTACCGATGCAGAGATCGCGCGCGGGCGCATCAAAGGTGCGATCTGCATGCCTCTGCATCTGTTGCCCCTGCGTTTGGGCGAACTGGCAGGTGACAAGACGACAGTGTTCTATTGCCAGATGGGTGGACGTTCGGCACAGGCGGCCGCATTCGCTGCAGCACAAGGGGTGACCGGTGCTGCGAATCTGCAAGGCGGCATCCTAGCCTGGGCACAGTCGGGTGGGGAGTTGGTCGCGTGAGTGGAGAGACATTCGACGTGGAGCTGGATGTGCGCAAGCTGGCCTGCCCACTGCCCATTCTGCGCGCAAAGAAAGCCCTGGCGGGCATGGCGGCGGGGCAGGTGCTGAAAGTGGTGGCGACCGATGGTGGTGCGCCCAGGGATTTCGCTGATTTCTGCAGCAAGACCGGCAACGAACTGCTGTCATCGACCGAGCTGGGCGGCGAGTACGTCATTCTGTTGCGTCGTCGCGCCTAGCCGGTCATTCGGCAGCTTTCTTCTCTATCTCCTTGGCCAGGAAGTAGGCCATCACCGTCCGGATCACCACGATACCCCCTAGCAGCAGCAGGGACTCCTGGCTCGGCACGACGATGGTGCCTATGATGTCGCCGGCGAGGAAGAAATCCAGGCCCAGCGCCATCTTCTCACCGATGGCGATACGGATGTCGCGCAGGGAAGTGGCGGGTTCGCGGTTGCGGAGGATGTCACGGCCGCGCTGCAGGAGCAGGAGCAGGCCGTGCAGGCTGCCCCAGGTGACCACGGCCACACCCAGCAACTCGGTGAGTGGCACGATGTAAGCGATGGCACCGACCAGCAGTTCGTGCAGCATGGTGTCCTCCTCAATCGAGTTTTGCTCGCTGGGCTTGCAGTTGCACCAGCGTCGCTTCGAAATCCTCCAGACGTTTCTTCTCCTGTTCCACCACCGCTGCCGGTGCACGCGCCACAAAGCTCTCGTTGCCGAGCTTGGCGTTGGCCTTGGCGATCTCATTGGTGAGGCGTGAAATCTCCTTGTCCAGGCGCTCGCGCTCCGCCGCGACGTCGATCTCCACCTTCAACATCAGCTTGTAGCTGCCGACGATGGAGACAGGTGCATCGCCTTCCGGCAACTCCGCGACCACCTGCACTTCGCTCAACTTTCCGAGGCTGCTGATGTAGGGGGCGAGTGCGTTCAATACGGCCGCATCCCCCGCCGCGATCAACGGCACGCGCGCGGCGGGCGACAGGTTCATCTCGCTGCGCAGGCTGCGGGTGGCGGTGGTCAGTTCCTGCAGCAGCGCGATCTGCGCGCTGGCCGTTGCGTCGATCTTGCCTGCATCCGCCTTGGGATAGGGCTGCAGCATGATGGTGTCGCCATTTGCATTAGCCATCGGCGCGACCGACTGCCACAACTCTTCGGTGATGAACGGGATGATGGGGTGTGCCAGCCGCAGGATGGTCTCCAGCACGCGTACCAGCGTGCGACGGGTGGCGCGTTGTTGTGCTTCGCTGCCGTTCAACTGTACCTTGGCCAGTTCCACATACCAGTCGCAATAGGTGTTCCACACCAGTTCATACACGGCACGTGCCGCCATATCGAAACGGTAATCGGCGAAGTGCGTCGCCATCTCGGCTTCGGCCTTCTGCAATTCGCTGATCATCCATTTGTCGGCGGCGGAGAATTCCAGCGGCAGCGTTTCGTTCAGGCCGACATCCTTGCCTTCGCAGTTCATCAGCACGAAGCGTGTTGCGTTCCACAGCTTGTTGCAGAAGTTGCGATAGCCTTCGCAACGCTGCATGTCGAATTTGATGTCGCGACCGGGGCTGGCGAGCGAGGCGAATGTGAAACGCAATGCGTCGGTACCGAAGGCGGTGATGCCCTGCGGGAATTCCTTGCGCGTGCGTTTCTCGATCTTCTCGGCGTCCTTGGGGTTCATCAGACCGGTGGTGCGTTTCTTGATCAGCGTATCCAGATCGATGCCGTCGATCAGGTCGATCGGGTCGAGCACGTTGCCCTTGGACTTGGACATCTTCTGCCCTTCCGCATCGCGGATCAGGCCGTGCACATACACGTCCTTGAACGGGATCTTGCCGGTGATGTGCTTGGTCATCATCACCATGCGCGCCACCCAGAAGAAGATGATGTCGAAACCGGTGACCAGCACCGACGAGGGCAGATACTGCTGCACGAACGGGTTCTGCGCGTCCTTGTCCGCATCACCACTCCAGTCCAGCGTGGAGAACGGCCACAATGCGGAGGAGAACCAGGTGTCGAGCACGTCGTTGTCGCGGTCGAGCTGCCCTGCGTAACCAGCCTTGTCCGCCAGCTTGCGTGCCTCGGCTTCGTCGCGCGCGACGAACACTTCGCCGTTCACGCCGTACCATGCGGGGATCTGGTGTCCCCACCACAACTGGCGTGAGATGCACCAGTCCTGGATGTTGTTCAGCCACTGGTTGTAGGTGTTCACCCAGTTCTCCGGGTGGAACTTGATCTCGCCCGAGCTCACGCATTCCAGCGCCTGCCCGGTGATGGATTTGCCTTCTTTGCCCGGCTTGCTCATCGCCACGAACCACTGGTCGGTCAGCATCGGCTCGATCACCACGCCGGTGCGGTCGCCGCGCGGCACCTTGAGTTTGTGCTTGTCGGCCTTGATGAACAGACCGGCGGCTTCGAGGTCGGCGCAGATCTGCTTGCGCGCTGCAAAGCGGTCCATGCCGCGATACTGTTTGGGCGCGTTGTCGTTGATCTTCGCATCCAGTGTGAGGACGGAGATCATCTCCAGTTTGTGGCACTGGCCTACGGCATAGTCGTTGAAGTCATGCGCAGGCGTGACTTTCACCACGCCGGTGCCGAATTCCTTGTCCACATATTCGTCGGCGATGACCGGGATGGTGCGCTCGCACAGCGGCAGCGTGACCTGCTTGCCGATGAGATTTTTGTAGCGCTCGTCTTCTGGATGCACCATCACCGCCACGTCGCCCAGCATGGTCTCGGGGCGGGTGGTGGCGACGACGAGATGACCGGAACCATCCGCCAGCGGATACTGGATGTGATACATGAAGCCGTCTTCTTCTTCCTGCACCACTTCGAGGTCGGACACGGCGGTGTGCAGTTTCGGGTCCCAGTTCACCAGGCGCTTGCCACGGTAGATCAAGCCTTCGTTATACAGGCGCACGAAGGTCTCGGTGACGGACCTGGACAGGCCTTCGTCCATGGTGAAGCGCTCGCGCGACCAGTCGGGCGAGGTGCCGAGGCGGCGCATCTGCTTGGTGATGGTGTTGCCGGAATATTCCTTCCACTCCCACACCTTCTCGATGAATTTCTCGCGGCCGAGATCATGGCGCGAGATGCCTTGTGCATCGAGTTGTCGCTCAACCACGATCTGTGTGGCGATACCGGCATGGTCGGAGCCCGGCTGCCATAGCGTGTTGTCCCCGCGCATGCGGTGATAGCGTGTCAGCGCATCCATCAGTGTCTGGTTGAAGCCGTGGCCCATGTGCAGCGTGCCGGTGACATTGGGCGGCGGCAGCAGGATGCAGAAGTTGTCCTGTTTGTTCGAGTCCAAACCTGCCTTGAAGTGGCCGGCGGATTCCCACGCCGGATACCAGCGTGCTTCGATGTCCTTGGGGTCGAAACTTTTTGCGAGTTCTTTGGGTCGAGTCATTGTGGTACGGCTTGATGCCTGTCCTGAGCTGGTCGTGAGGAAGGCGCGATTATATCAAGACGGCGCTGTGACAGCGGTCAGCTTGGCATGGTCATGCGCGGGGAGGGCGCGCCTTGCGGATCAGTTGCGGCAATTCGTCCTTCAGTTCGGCCCAGGTCTGTGCGACAGCCTGGCGTTGGGCTGCTTCCAGGCGCGGCAGCAAACGCTGCATGAACAGTTCTTCCAGATGGGATTCAAGTTGCGGGGGGGGCTCGAACGCATCTTCTTCAGGCAGGGATGGCGCACCGGCGGATGAGTCAGGGGCGAGCGCGAAGGCCGGTGTTTCCATTTCCGGCGCATCCACGATATCTGTCAGCGTGGGCAGGTCATCGCCGCTGACGATCTCGGTCAGCACCGGCAAATCTGGAGGGGAAACCTGTTCGCTGCCCTCGGTTTTCATGTGCGCAGCTTGCCCAGGTCGGTGTGGTTGAGTTCGTAGCCGCGATCGCGGTAGAACTTGAAGCGGCTACGGCCGCGCGCGGCCTCCTCGGTATCGTGTCCCACGATCTCGATGACACGTTCGAAACGGCTGAAGAATGTCGGGCATTCGTCGTGCAAGCTGATCAGCAGTTCGGAGTGGGGGAAATCCTCGTCGCGACCGATGACGACCGGCATCGTGGCTGCCTCGGCATCACCGCTGCGGCAATGCGGCATGAAGGCCGTGGCGGGGTAGTGCCACAACAGACTATCCAGTTTTTCTGCCATACCGTCGTCCGGAACATGCAGCAACACGCGCATGCCGTTCTGCATCGCTTTGTGGCTCAGCTGGCATGCGGTGCGCAGCTTGTCCTGGCTGCCGGTGTAGAAGTCGATTCTGGTCACTTGCGCGCCGTGCGGTCGATCAGATACTGCGTCAGCAACGGCACCGGACGTCCGGTCGCCCCCTTGTCCTTGCCGGACTTGTTGGCGGTGCCGGCGATATCGAGGTGAGCCCAGCGGTAGTCCTTGGTGAAGCGCGCGAGGAAACAGGCCGCAGTGATCGTGCCACCGGCGCGGCCGCCGATGTTGGCCATGTCGGCGAAGTTGCTGTCCAGCAGCGGCTGGTAGTCTTCCCACAGCGGCAGTTGCCATACGCGGTCATGCGACTGCTCTCCCGCCGCGATGAGTTCCTTCGCCAGTCTGTCGTCATTGGCGAACATGCCACTGGCGACGTTGCCCAGTGCGATCACGCAGGCACCGGTGAGCGTAGCGATGTCGATCACGGTGTCAGGTTTGAATTTCGCGGTGTAAGTCAGTGCGTCGCACAGGATGAGCCGGCCTTCGGCATCGGTGTTGAGGATCTCGATGGTCTGGCCGGACATGGAGGTGACGATGTCACCCGGCTTGGTGGCGGTGCTGCCGGGCATGTTCTCGCAAGTCGGGATCACGCCGACCACGTTGATCGGCAGTTCCATCTCGGCGATGGCCTGCAGCGTGCCGAGCACGCTGGCCGCACCGCTCATGTCGTACTTCATCTCATCCATGTCGGCACCCGGCTTGAGCGAGATGCCACCGGTGTCGAAGGTGATGCCCTTACCGACCAGCGCGATCGGTTTCTGCGACTTGGCTGCCCCGTTGTATTCCAGCGTGATCAGCTTGGGGGGCTGTGCGCTGCCGCGCGTGACAGAAAGGAAGGAGCCCATGCCGAGCTTCTCCATGTCTTTCTTTTCCAGTATGGTGGTCTTGATCTTCTTGTGTGCCTTGCCCAGCGCCAGTGCTTTGGCGGCGAGGTAGGTGGGGGTACAGATGTTGCCCGGCAGATTGGCCAGGTCTTTGGTCAGAGCCATGCCGTGCGTGATGGCGGCGGCTTGTGCGACAGCCTTCTTCAGTTCGGCTGCCGGCTTGTCCAGCGTGATGAAGTTCACCTGTTTCAGTGTCGCCGGCTTTGATGGTTTGCTCTTCATGCCGTCGGCCCGGTAAGCACCGGCAGCGGCCGCGAGTACGGCTTGCTTGAGTACCCAGCCCGCATCCTTGCCAGCGCCGTCATCGGTGATGAACAGTGCGGCATCCTTGGCGGATGTAGCGTGCAGCGCTTTGAATGCGGCCCCCAGGATGTCCACACTGCCACGGTTGTCAAGCTCGGAGGGTTTGCCGAGGCCGACCAGCAGGATGCGTTCGGCGGATGTGCCCGCGAGTTTGTGCAGCAACAGCGTGCTGCCGGATTTTCCGCTCATGTCGCCGCGCGCGATGACATCGCTGAGTGCGTGTCCGGTGGCTTTGTCGAGCAGCTGTCCGGCTTTGGATAACTTGCCGCCGTCATACACGCCGACCACCACGCAGCCGCTCTTCAGCTTCTCCGGACTACCCTGTTTTATGCTAAATTCCACGCGCCTCTCCTCAAATAGATGTCTGAATCGATCCTGATGCCGGATTATCCGCAATCACCGCCGCAAAAGTCAAAGCAAGCCCAAGTGCGCCGTGCGCGCGGCATCTTCCATCGCTCTCTTATACGCGAATTCGCCTCTGTCGGCATGCTGGTGTTCGCCATTCTGCTCGGGATCGTGGTGTTCACCCAGTTGATCCGCTTCCTCGGTGAGTCGGTGAGCGGGCTGCTGGCGGTGGACGGTGTGATGGTGATGCTGGGCTTCAGTGCCATCAACTACCTGCCTGTCCTGCTGTCGATCAGTCTGTTCCTTTCCGTGCTGATCACACTGACACGTTGCTATCGCGACAGCGAGATGGTGGTGTGGTTCTCTTCCGGTATCGGCCTGACGCGCTGGATACGGCCGGTACTGGGTTATGCGTTACCCGTGACGACGGTCATCGCGCTGATGAGCCTGGTGCTGTCGCCCTGGGCGCTTTCCAAGGCGGATGAATACAAGCGCCGTCTGGATAGCCGGGACGACGTCTCTGTCGCGTCGCCGGGCGCGTTCCGCGAATCGAAACAGTCCGATCGGGTGTTCTTCCTGGAAGGCGTCGATTCCGAGAACAAGCGGGTAGGCAACATCTTCGTGCGCTCGGTGCAGCACGGCAAGGAAGGCACCATGGTGGCGAAAGAGGGCTATCAGGAGACGGCCGAGAACGGTGATCGCTTCCTGGTGCTGTTGAACGGTACTCGCTACGAGGGGATCCCGGGTCAGGCTGATTTCAGGATCGCCGAGTTCGAGCGCTATGCCATGCGCATCGAGCCGGCCGAACTGGTCAAGGAACAGCCCAATTTGAAAGCCTATTCCACTGTCTATCTGGTGCAACATCCCACGCCGCGCAACCTCTCGGAACTGGAATGGCGCCTCGGCCTGCCGGTCAGTGCATTGATCCTCTCCTTGCTGGCGATACCGCTCAGCTATGTGGATAACCGTTCCGGCCGCTCGCTGAATCTGATCACGGCCATCGTGATCTATATGTTCTACAACAACATGATCAGCGTGACCAACTCCTGGGTGGCACAGCAGAAGCTCGACGCCGTGACCGGGTTCTGGGGGCTTCATCTGTTGATGGCGGCACTATTGATGCTGTTCTTCTATCACCGTTCATCGGTGTTCTCCTGGCGGCGCTGGAAACGATGAGGCTGCTTACACGTTACCTCGCGCGCGAGATCTATTTCAGTGTGGCGCTGGTGTTCGCCGCGCTGCTCATGCTTTTCGCGCTGCTGGACCTGATCAGTCAGCTGAACGAGATGGGGCGCGGAGATTACAGCCTTGGCTACATGCTGATGTACGTAGCGCTGATATTGCCCGGTCATGTCTATGAACTGTTTCCGGTCGCGGTATTGATCGGCACGATCTTTGCGCTGGTGCAGATGGCGGCCAATTCCGAGCTGACCGTGTACCGGGCTTCTGGCGTGTCCCTGAAACAGTTGATCTATGCATTGCTGCGTATCGGTGTGCCGCTGATGCTGTTGTGCCTGCTGTTCGGCGAAGTGATCGCGCCTTACAGCGAGCAGCTGGCCCAGCAGACCAAACTCAAGGCGCAGAAGGCGCAAGTCAACCTGAGGGAATTCCGTTCCGGCGTGTGGGTCAAGGACGAAGGCAGTTTCGTCAATATCCGCAACGTGCTGCCGGACACCTCGCTGTTGAATGTCAGCATCTACCAGTTCGACGAGAACTACAGGCTGGTGAGTGTCACTGCGGCAAAGCGCGCGACATTCGTGAAAGAACGCCTGTGGCAACTGGAAGATATCCAGCGCACGAACTTTTCCGGGCAGAGTGCGACGGCGGAAAGTTTGCCGGATATGGCGTGGCATACCGCGCTCAATCCCAATCTGCTGAACGTGTTGCTGGTGTTGCCGGAGCAGATGTCGGCACTGGATCTCTACCAGTACACGCGCCACCTTTCGGACAACAAGCAAAGCACCGCCCGCTATGACATCGCACTCTGGAACAAGCTGGTATACCCGTTCGCGGTACTGGTGATGATGTTGCTCGCGCTGCCGTTCTCGTCCTACCAGCGACGCGAAGGCGGCATAGGCGGCAAGATATTCGTCGGCGTCGTGCTCGGATTGAGCTTCCATTTTGCCGGCAGGCTGTTTGCCAATCTGGGCGCGCTCAACGAGTGGCCGGCGGCACTGAGTGCCACCGCGATGACCTGGATGTTTTTGGGTTTGGCGCTTGCCATGCTGTGGCGTACCGAGCGCAGGTGATCGCGCTCAGGGTTTGTCGGATTGCGCTTCCTGTTCGCGCACCATCCTCTTGACGGCTTCCCGTTTTTCCTCCGGCACCTTGCTGAAAGCGCTGAACTTTTCGCGGGCGCGGTGGCGCTGCTCCATCGTCAATCCGGCCCAGTCCTTGATCTGCGCGCGCAGACGCTGCTGTTTTTCCGGAGATAGCTTGGGATAGGCGTCGGCCACACCTATGAAACTCTTGTGCTCGCTTTGGGGCAGGTTGTCCCAGGAGTCGGATAGCGGTGCCAATATCTGTTGTTGGGCAGCCGAGAGTTCGGACCATTTTTCGGCGCAGGCGCTGAACGGGAGCGACAGCAGGGCGAGCGCCGACAGCAGCAGGGCGTGTTTGCGTGTCTTCATGCGCTTTAGTCCACGTACATGTGCAATGGCAGGTCATCCGTCAGGATGGCCAAGTCGATGGAAGCATGTTCGTGCAGAGCCGATTGCTTCCATTGCCAGCCGCCGGCCAGCACCGCTGCAAGCAACAGCAACCCCCCTGCCCAGTTAAGGGCGCGATGGTGATGGGAGGCATGCCCGTGATCGGTGACCAGGTGTTGCAGGCGCGACAACAGAGCCGCAGGGGCCCTGGTGCGATGCCGGTTCAGTGCCTGTCGTCGTGCAGCATGCAAACGATCCAGTGTGGCAGGATCGAGTTGCTGGGTCGCACGGTCCAGCAGGGGGGCGAGGTCATCGAGTTTCAGTTTGATTCCCATGACAGGTCTATTCCATTCGCTTTCAAAATGGCGGCCATCGTATGCGTGGCGCGCGAACAATGCGTTTTGACACTCCCCTCGGTGCAGCCCATGGCGGCGGCGGTCTCGGCGGTGTCCAATCGCTCCCAGTAACGCAGTAAAAATGCTTCCCGTTGACGGGCCGGCAACTGTTGCAGTGCCGCTTCGATGACAGCGAGTATCTCCGATTGCTGCAGGGCCGCCTCCGGTGTGGCGGGGGCGCTGGCGTTGTCGTCGTCCTGCAACACGTCCAGCGGCTCGAACTCCTCGTCGTCGTGGCGCGAGACGAAGGATGAGAACAGGCTGAAGTGCGCCGTTCGCACTTTTTGCCGCCTGAAGTGGTCGAGGATGGTGGTTTGCAGGATGCGCTGGAACAGCATCGGGAATTCCGCAGCGGGCTTGTCGCCATAGCGCTCGGAGAGCTTGATCATGGCATCCTGCACGATATCCAGCGCCGCATGATCGTCGCGCACGGCATATGCGGCCTGCTTGAAGGCGCGACGTTCGATGCTGGCAAGGAAATCGGAAAGCTGTTCTCGGCTGGACACGGATCGGGGGGCAAGTTCGTTGTTTGCCGGATGATAGCAAATTCCTGTTGCAGCAAGGGTTTTCGGGCGGCCAGAGCGTGATTGGGGTTGACCAAAAGGCTGCCAGCCTTTATCTTGCGCGGTCTTTCGATAGTAGCCACATATAGGTTTCAGGCCATGGAATTGACCGGTGCAGAGATAACCATCCGCTGTTTGCAGGAGGAAGGGGTCGAGTACGTTTTCGGCTACCCCGGCGGAGCGGTGTTGTTCATTTATGACGAGTTGTTCAAGCAGGAGAAGGTCAAGCACGTGCTGGTGCGCCACGAGCAGGCGGCCGTACATGCGGCGGACGGCTATGCCCGTTCCACCGACAAGGTTGGCGTGGCACTGGTGACCTCCGGCCCCGGTGTGACCAATGCCGTCACCGGTATCGCCACGGCGTATATGGATTCCATCCCGATGGTGGTGATCAGCGGCCAGGTGCCCACCAGTTTCATCGGCGAAGATGCGTTCCAGGAGGTCGATGCGGTCGGCATCACGCGCCCCTGCGTGAAGCACAATTTCCTGGTCAAGGATGTCAAGGATCTGGCCGTCACGCTGAAGAAGGCCTTCTATCTGGCCAAGAGCGGGCGTCCCGGCCCGGTGCTGGTGGATATCCCCAAGGATGTGTCCAACCACAAGACCGTGTTCGAATATCCGTCCTCGGTCAATATCCGTTCCTATCATCCGCAGGAGAAGGGTGATGCCAGCCTGATCAAGCGGGCGGCACAGATGCTGCTCGAAGCCAGGCGCCCCATGGTGTATGCGGGCGGCGGTGTGATCCTGTCCGATGCGGCCAAACAGCTGACCGATTTGGTGCGCCTGATCGACGCACCCTGTACTAACACCCTGATGGGCTTGGGTGGCTACCCGGCCAGCGATAAACAGTTCGTCGGCATGCTGGGCATGCATGGCACCTACGAAGCAAATATGGGCATGCAGAACTGCGATGTGTTGCTGGCCGTCGGTGCGCGCTTCGACGACCGCGTGATCGGCAACGTGGCGCATTTCAATTCCGTGCCGCGCCAGATCATCCACATCGACATCGATCCTGCCTCCATCTCCAAGCGCGTCAAGGTCGACGTGCCGCTGGTTGGCGATGTGGGGAGCGTGCTGACCGATCTGGTCAAGGTGCTGAAGAGCAGCAAGCAGAAACCTGATGCGGCCGCGCACAAGGACTGGTGGAGGCAGATCGACGAATGGCGCAGTGCCAATTCGCTGGGTTACAAGAATTCAAGCGAGCTCATCAAACCGCAGTTCGTGATCGAGACCTTGCACAAGATCACGCGCGGCGACGCTTACATCACTTCCGACGTCGGCCAGCACCAGATGTGGGCCGCGCAATACTACAAATTCGACAAGCCGCGTCGCTGGATCAACTCGGGCGGACTAGGCACCATGGGCTTCGGCTTGCCGGCTGCGATGGGCGTTCAACTGGCGCATCCAGGTGCCCAGGTGGCTTGCGTGACGGGCGAAGGCAGCATCCAGATGAACATTCAGGAACTGTCCACCTGCAAGCAGTTCAACCTGCCGATCAAGATCATCGCCTTGAACAACCGCTATCTGGGCATGGTGCGCCAGTGGCAGGAGTTCTTCCACGGCAACCGTTATTCGCAGTCCTACATGGATGCACTGCCCGACTTCGTCAAAGTGGCGGAGGCATACGGGCACGTCGGCATCCTGGTGGAGAAACCCTCCGATGTGGAAGGCGCACTGAAGGAAGCCTTCGCCCGCAAGGACGAACTGGTGTTCCTCGATTTCCGTACTGATTCCACCGAGAACGTGTACCCGATGGTGCCCGGAGGCAAGGGGTTGTCGGAAGTGATCCTGGCGGAGGACCTGTAACATGCGACATATCATCTCCCTGTTGATGGCGAACGAAGCGGGCGCGCTGTCGCGTGTGTCCGGCCTGTTCTCCGCGCGCGGCTACAACATCGAGTCGCTCACCGTGGCGCCCACCGAGGATCCCACCCTGTCGCGCATGACCATCGTCACCAGCGGCTCCGACGCCATTATCGAGCAGATCAACAAGCAGTTGAACAAGCTGGTGGATGTGGTGTCGGTGATGGACCTCTCGGATGGCGACCACATCGAACGAGAGCTGATGCTGGTCAAGGTGCGTGCCGACGGCGCGGATCGCGAAGAGCTGAAGCGTATGACCGATATCTTCCGCGGGCGCATCATCGACGTGTCGGACAAGACCTACACCATCGAATTGACCGGAGCCGGTTCCAAGCTGGACAAGTTCCTGCTGGCGATCGATCGCGGCCTGATCCTGGAAACGGTGCGCACCGGTGCCTCCGGCATTGGGCGCGGCGAGCGCATCCTGAAGATATAACCCTTTCTTTTACTGATTTTTTCGACGAGGCCAACATGAAAGTTTATTACGACAAAGACGCAGACCTGTCCCTGATCAAGGGCAAGCAAGTGACCATCGTGGGTTACGGTTCGCAGGGCCATGCCCACGCGCAGAACCTGAAGGATTCCGGCGTGAACGTGACCGTCGCGCTGCGCAAGGGCGGGGCATCCTGGGCCAAGGCCGAGAAGGCTGGCCACAAGGTCGCCGAGATCGCCGATGCAGTGAAGGGTGCCGACCTGGTGATGATCCTGCTGCCGGACGAGACCATGCCCGAGGTGTACCACGCCGATATCGCGAAGAACCTGAAGTCCGGCGCTGCGCTGGCTTTCGCCCACGGCTTCAACATCCACTACAACCAGATCGTGCCGCCGGCAGACGTCGACGTCATCATGATCGCCCCGAAGGGCCCCGGCCACACCGTGCGTTCAGAATATCTCAAGGGCGGCGGCGTGCCGACCCTGATCGCCGTGTATCAGGACAAGTCCGGCAAGGCGAAGGACGTGGCACTGTCCTATGCGGCTGCCAACGGCGGTACCAAAGGCGGTGTGATCGAGACCAACTTCCGCGAAGAGACCGAGACCGACCTGTTCGGTGAACAGGCTGTGCTGTGCGGCGGTGCGGTGGAACTGGTGAAGGCCGGTTTCGAGACGCTGACCGAAGCCGGTTACGCTCCGGAAATGGCTTACTTCGAGTGCCTGCACGAACTGAAGCTGATCGTCGATCTGATGTACGAAGGCGGCATCGCCAACATGAACTACTCTATCTCCAACAACGCAGAGTACGGTGAGTATGTCACCGGCCAGCGCGTGATCTCCGATCAGGCGCGTGCCGCGATGAAGGAGTGCCTGACCAACATCCAGAACGGTTCCTACGCCAAGCAGTTCATCCTGGAAGGCCGCACCAACTATCCCGAGATGACAGCACGTCGTCGCCTGAATGCCGAACATCCGATCGAAGTCGTCGGTGGCAAGCTGCGCGCGATGATGCCGTGGATCGGCAAGAACAAGCTGGTCGACCAATCCAAGAACTGATTGCAGTAACAGACAGAAGGTGAAGCAGATGCTTCACCTTCTTTACATCAGCCCGTCATTTTCCGGCAATCCCATATGAGCAATTATCCCCATCCCATCATCGCCCGCGAGGGTTGGCCCTTCCTGGCGATATCGCTGGTAACCGCACTGGCCGTTTCGGCATGGTGCATCACCTGGGCGATCCCGCTCTGGGTCATATTCGTGTTCGTGTTGCAGTTCTTCCGTGATCCGGCCCGCGTCATTCCGCAAGAAGCGGGTGCCGTGCTGTCGCCCGCCGACGGTCGTGTGATCAAGGTCGAACGCGCCACCGATCTGTACGGAGAGCGAGAAGCCATCCTGGTCAGCGTGTTCATGAACGTGTTCAACGTGCATTCCAATCGCAGCCCGGTCGATGGCGTCATCGAAAAGGTGCAATATTTCCCGGGTAAGTTCGTCAACGCCGATCTGGACAAGGCATCGAGCGAGAACGAGCGAAATGCCATCGTGCTGAAGACCCCTGCGGGGCAGACGGTCACCTTCGTGCAAGTGGCGGGTCTGATTGCGCGCCGCATCCTGTGCTACGTCAAAGCGGGTGATGCGCTGACACGCGGCCAGCGTTACGGCTTCATCCGCTTCGGTTCGCGTGTGGATGTCTACCTGCCGCTCGACGCTACCGTCAAGGTCGCCATCGGTGATAAAGTGCGTGCCACTGAAACCATTTTGGCCAAACTGGCCTGACTTGACGACCATGATGAACAATCGCAGCAAAATGAATCTGCGTCGGCGCAGCATCTATCTGTTGCCCAACCTGTTCACTACAGCTGCGCTGTTCGCCGGCTTCTATGCCATCGTGCAGGCCATGAATGGCCGTTACGAGATCGCGGCAGTGTCCATCTTCATCGCTATGGTGCTGGATGGTCTGGATGGGAGGGTCGCCCGTCTCACACATACCCAGAGCGAATTCGGTGCCGAGTACGACAGCTTGTCCGACATGGTGTCGTTCGGCGTCGCGCCATCCATTCTGATGTACGAATGGGCGTTCCGTGATCTGGGCAAGTGGGGCTGGTTCGCCGCCTTCATCTACTGCGCCGGTGCCGCTCTGAGATTGGCTCGCTTCAACACCAACATCGACGTGGTCGACAAGCGCTACTTCCAGGGATTGCCCAGTCCCGCCGCCGCCGCGCTGGTGGCCGGTTTCGTGTGGGTGATGCTGGATAACAAGTTCACTGGTTACGACCTGCGCTGGTACGCCGCCGCCCTGACCGTTTTCGCCGGCCTGTCCATGGTCAGCAACTGCAAGTACTACAGTTTCAAGTCGATCAACATGCGCAAGAGCGTGCCGTTCTTTGTGATCTTCCTTTTCGCACTGTTCTTTATCTTCGTGGCGCAGAACCCGCCGCTGCACCTGTTCCTGCTGTTCTTCGGCTACTGTCTCTCAGGTTATGTGATGAGCCTGATGGACTGGCGCAGGAAGCCCGTCCCGCCGCAGCTGTAAAGTAAACGCCAGCAAACAAAAAAGGCGCATCTCACGATGCGCCTTTTTCTATTGCGGCCAGGTCTTGCTTACTTGGCAGCCTTCTGCCGGCTGAGCTCTGTCAGGCGCAGGATCTTGGCGGATGAGAACAGGCCGCGCAGTTGCGGTTGCTTGCCTTCGCCGACTTCCAGCACCGGCATGTGTGTCTTGCCGGCTTTCTGCATGGCGGTCAGCACATCCTTCACCGTGGCCTTTTCCACATCGTGCATCTCGGCGACCACCCAATCCTTGGTGTGTTCCATGATGTCGCTGACGCGGATATCCTTGTGGGTCACGGCACGGTCGGCAAAACCGACGCTTTGCAGGAATTCCATAGGTTTGGAGCCCATGATGTCGTAGGCGGTGATGGAGCCCAGCAGCTTGTCAGAACCTTTTTCCTTGACGAAGGCGATACGCAGTCCGGCGACCTTCATCTCGTGCAGCGCCTGGTCGATGGTCTCGTCAGGGGTGATCTTGAACATGCCGCGCACATGGAAATCGGTCATCACGGATGTGGCGGGATCTTTCAGGTCGACCTGCCAAGGCTCGTTGTGCGGCTCCAGGATGTCCTGGACGTGGCTGGTGGTCTTCAGCTCTGTTGGCTGCGGCGTGCGATGCGGCATGGAACTCTCTCCTTAGAACAGATGGTTGTTGTCGATACGGGGTTGATTATAGCTGCAAGGCAAGATTCCGTCAGCGCAAAACCCGACGGCCTGACGGTCAGTTACGGTGCCAAAGTTCCTCGGCCCAGCCTGCAGCGCGATTGATCACGCGGCTCAGAATGAACAGCAGGTCTGACAGGCGGTTGAGATAGTGCAAGCCCTGGATCGGGGCCAGATGGTCCCGTGCCAAAGGGGTGTATTCACGTTCGGCTCGGCGCGCGACGCAGCGGGCGACATGGCACAGGGCCGCTGCGCGCGTCCCGCCGGGCAGGATGAATTCCTTGAGTGGCGGCAGATCGGCATTGAAGCGCGCGATGGCAGTATCGAGCCTGAGCAGTTTCGCATCGTCGAATGGTGCGCCGGGTACGGCCAGCACGCCGCCGAGACCGAACAGGTCATGCTGGATAGCCAGCAATTCTTCGCGAACAGCTTGCGGCAAGACCTCGCTCAGCAACAGGCCGAGCTGGCTGTTCAACTCATCAACGCTGCCGATGGCCGCGATGCGCGGGGAGTCCTTGGGCAGGCGTGATCCGTCGGCCAATCCTGTGGTGCCGTCGTCGCCGGTGCGGGTGGTGATCTTGGATAGTCTCATTGCTGCTCCAGGCAGGAAAGATAGACCGCAGCATCCGGCGCGGTCTTGTTGCGCTGCGCCTGCCAGATCATCTCGCCCAGACAATCCATCATCGCGTGCTGCGCCTCGTGTTCGGATTGGTATTTCTGAGTGAGCCGAGCGAACTGCTCGCGGATGCCGTGCGGCTGGCCGATACTGATCTGCTCTTCTATGGTGAGATGCATCATCAGGTGCAGGAATGGGTTCACCACATCGCCATCGGGCGCGAAGTCCTTGTCCTGATTGCGCTCCGGATCGTCGAACAGCGCGTGATATTCGGGGTGCTTGTCGATGAGCTGGGCGGTCAGGTCTTCGAGCGGGGACAGCAGCGCACCGGCGCGGCGTTTGCGCCAGGATTCGAACAGGAACAGCCGTGCTTCATCGCGTGTCGGTTGGAACATCAGAACACCTTTTCCTTGAATTCACACAAATCCCGGATGCAACACTCGCCGCACTTCGGCTTGCGCGCCACGCACACATAGCGCCCGTGCAGGATCAGCCAGTGGTGCGCGTCCTGCATGAATTCTTTCGACACGAACCTCATCAGCTTCTTCTCGACCTCCGCAACATCCTTGCCGGGCGCCAGGCCGATGCGGTTGCTGATGCGGAAGATGTGGGTGTCGACGGCGATGGTGGGCTGGCCGAAGGCAGTGTTGAGGATGACGTTGGCGGTCTTGCGGCCGACGCCGGGCAGGGCTTCCAGCGCTTCGCGTGTCTGCGGCACTTCGCCGCCGTGTTGTTCGAGCAGGATGCGGCACATCTGGATGATGTGTTTGCTCTTGGTCTGGTACAGGCCGATGCGCTGCACATATTCGCGCAGGCCGTCTTCGCCGAGCGCGAGGATCTTTGCAGGGGTATTGGCTACGGGGAACAGTTCGCGCGTGGCGATGTTCACGCTTTTGTCGGTGGCCTGCGCGGAGAGGATCACCGCCACCAGCAATTCGAAAGCGGATTTATGCTCCAGCTCGGTGGTAGGGTGCGGGTTGGCGGCTTGCAGGCGCAGGAATATCTCGCGCCGTTTGGCTGCGTTCATCCCTGTACCGCCTCGGGCAAGGTCTCCGGTGCGGGCTGGCTGGAGATCTTTTTCGACGCGCGCAGGTCGAGCCAGTTCTTGGCGGCGATGATCAGGCCGAGGCCGATGAAGGCACCGGGCGGCAGGATGGCCAGCAGGAAACCGTGATAGTCGGGGATGACCGGGATCACCCAGGCTTTGGCCTGTTCACCGAACAGCAGGTCGATGCCGGACAGCAGCGTGCCTTTGCCCACGATCTCGCGCATGCCGCCCAGTACCGCCAGCACGGCGGTCAGCCCGAGGCCCATCATCATGCCGTCGAAGGCGGAGGGCAGCACCGGGTTCTTGGAGGCGAACGATTCGGCGCGCGCCAGCACGATGCAGTTGGTCACGATCAGCGGCACGAAGATGCCGAGCACGATATACAGCCCGTACAGATAGGCGTTCATCAGGTACTGCACCACGGTCACCAGCACCGCGATGATGAGCACGAACACAGGGATACGGATCTCGTTCGGCACATAGCTGCGCACCGGCGCCACGGTCGCGCTGGAGAGCGTCATCACCAGCGTGGTGGCGAGGCCCAGACTGACGGCGTTGACCAGCGTATTGCTTACCGCCAGTAGCGGGCACAGCCCGAGCAGTTGCACCAGTCCCGGATTCTGTTTCCACAGGCCGTTCCAGGCGATGTCCTTCATTTCGCTGAGCGTCATTTGCGGGCTCCTTTCGCGGGCTGCACATCGGCGATGAACAGCTCGTCGCGATGCGCTTCGAAGTATTGCAGGGCGCGGTTCACCGCCTTGACCACGGCGCGCGGCGTCACGGTGGCACCGGCCATGTAGTCGAACACGCCGCCGTCCTTGCGCACCTTCCACATCCCGTCAGGAAACAGGCTGCGCGAGCGGCCGTCGAAGGTCTTGATCCAGTCGTGCTTGGCGATGTCGATGTAGTCGCCCAGACCGGGCGTCTCGTTGTGGTTCACCACGCGCACCCCGCCCAGCGAGCCGTCCGGATGGATCGCCATGATCAGCGCGATCTTGCCGCTATAGCCGTCCGGTGCGACGGCTTCCAGCACCACGGCGACCGGCTTGCCATCGCGCCGGGCGATATGTGCCTGCGTCGCTTCATCGGTTCCCAGCATCTCATCCGGGGCGACCGTGTGGACGTCCTGCATGATGTCGTTGTCGTAAGAGCTGGGCGGCAACAGTTGCGACACCAGCTTCAGCTTGGCCGCCTCCACCGTGGCAGCGATGGTGTCGCGCGTCAGGTAATAGGTGGCGGACAGGATGGCTGTGCCGATGATGGCGAAGAACACCAGATTGACCGCGGTCTGCAGCGAGGAGCGTGCGATGCGTTTCATCGTTCGTCCCCCTTCTTCTTGCCGAAGATGCGCGGTTGCGTCCAGGCGTCGATCAGCGGCACGCACATGTTCATCAGGATGGTGGCGAAGGCGACACCGTCCGGGAAGCCGCCGTAAGCACGGATGAGGAAGGTCAGCAGACCGGCCCCGAAGCCGAATACGATGCGCCCCTTGGTGGTGGTGGGCGAAGTGACCGGGTCGGTCAGGATGAAGAATGCGCCTATCATGGCCGCGCCCGAGAACCAGTGGAACAGCGGCGGTGCATAGTGCGCGGGATCGACCAGATGGAAGAGACCGGACAGCGCAAATAAGGTGCCGAGGAAGGCCAGCGGCAACTGCCAGGGGATGATGCGCGCGATCAGCAGGTAGAGGCCGCCCAGCGCGAAACCGGCCGCCACCATCTCGCTGCCTTTGCCCGCCAGCCGGCCGTAGATCGGCAGGTCGCGGATGTCGCTCACGGTCAAGCCCAGTTGCAATTGCGTCTTCAGCGTATCCAGCGGCGTCGACATGGTCAGCGCATCCAGTTGCATGCCGGCCGGCAGCACGCCGGAGAAGACATAGCGCAACTGGTCGCCGTAAGAGAGCACGCTGTGTCCCATGCCTTGCGGGCTCAGCCACTGCGTCATCTCCTGCGGGAAGGAGATGATCAGCACGGCATAGCCGATCATCGCCGGATTGAACGGGTTGCTGCCCAGTCCACCGTACAGGTGCTTGGACACGGCGATCGCAAACGTGCTGCCGACCACCGGCAGCCACCAGGGCGCGAGCGGCGGGATGGACAGCGCGATCAATACGCCGGTGAGCAGGGCGCTGTAGTCGGACAGGAAGGGACGTAGCGGGCGCTCGCGCAGTTTGAGCATCGCCGCCTCGGTCGCCAGTGCGGCGGTCACCGCCAGCGCGATGGACATCAGGATGGCCGGGCCGAAGTACCACACATACAGTGCGATACCGGGAAGCAGCGCATACAGCACGCGACGCATGATGCGGTCGACAGTGAGCGGGCGCGTGATGAAAGGTGAATACAGCATGACGGTCAGTTCCCTTGGCTGTTTTTCGGCGGTTCGTCGTCGGCACCGGCATCGGCCGCCAGCTCGTGGATCTTCGCGCGGCGCGCCTCGATGGCCGCTATCTCCGTGCGTTGTTCGGGGGTGAGTGCCTCGGTGTTTTTTGGCGTGACGGCGGCCGCCTGCGCTTTGGCGCGTGCCAGTGCCGCGTCGATGCGCATCTGCTGTGTATCGTCGGCATCCGCGTTCGGGTTGAGCTGGGTCGCGACGACCGGCGTTGCTGCTGCGGCTTTGGCTTCCGCCGCGGCGCGTTCCTTCTGGGCCAGACGCTCGGCTTTCTCCTGCTTCTCGCGCTCGATGCGGAACTGGCGGAACTCGTGCCGCTCGCGCGCCAGATCGGCCGCGCGTTTCTCCAGGTCGCGCGCCCGGATCTCGCTTTTCGCATAACGGTAATACTGCACCAGCGGGATGCTGCTCGGGCAGACATAGGCGCAGGCGCCGCATTCGATGCAATCGAACAGGTCGAACTCCTGTGCTTTGCCGAAGTTGTGCGACTGTGCGAACCAGTACAGATCCTGCGGTTGCAGTTCCACCGGGCAGACCTGTGCGCAGCGCGTGCAGCGGATACAGGGCATGGGGGCAGGCGGCGGCGGGAACAGCGCATCGCTGGCCGCGATCACGCAGTTGCTCGCCTTCACCAGCGGCACGTTCACCGCAGGCAGTTCCACACCCATCATCGGTCCGCCCATGATGTAACGGTTGGTGTCGGGTTTTGCGACACTCAGCGCGACCAGATCGCTGAACGGTGTGCCGATCAGCGCCTCGTAGTTGCGCGGCTGTTCGACGTTGCCGGTTACGGTGACGATGCGCGACACCAGTGGCTCGCCATGCTCGACCGCGCGATGCGCGGCGTAGGCGGTCGCCACGTTGAAACACTGCACGCCGACATCGGTGGGCAACTTTCCCGATGGCACCTCGACGCCGGTCAGCACCTTGATCAGATGCTTGGCGCTACCGCCGGGATACAGGGTCGGCACGGCGACCACCTTGAACGGGTGGCTGCTCTCGTCGACCGCGCGCTGCATCGCGGCGATGGCATGCGGCTTGTTGTCCTCGATGCCGATCAGCACCGTGTCGGTGCCCAGCGCATGACGCAGGATCTCGATACCGCGCACGATGCCTTCCGCACGTTCACGCATCAGCATGTCGTCGCAGGTGATATAGGGTTCGCACTCGGCGCCGTTGATGACCAAGGTATCGACCACGACCGGGTGGTTCAGCTTCATGTCGCTGGGGAAGACCGCGCCACCCAGCCCTACGATGCCGCAACGGCGCAGATGTTTCTGTAATTCATCGGAGGATAGCTGGCGATAGCTCAATGTCTGGCGCACGCCCCATTCATCTTTTCCGTCCGGCACCAATGTCGCACACAGGTCCGGCAAGGCCGAAGGGTGGGCGATCTGTTGCAGTTCGATGGCGGTGATGGTGCCCGAGGTCGGCGCATGGATGGAGCTGGAGATCATCCCCACCGGCTCGCCGATGAGCTGACCTTTCAGCACCCGTTCGCCGACCTGCACCACCGGCTTGGCCGCCTCGCCGGCATGCTGGCGGAACGGCACAACCAGTTGCGCGGGCAGCGGCGCAGTCATGATCGGCGACTGCGTCGATTCGCTCTTGTGTGTGGGCGGATGGATGCCGCCAAAGAAACGGTGCAGCCTGGTCATGAGGTCCGCCTCAATTCGAACACCGGATAACGCCACTTCCAGTTGGTCAACTGCTCTTCGATGGGCACCATGCTGATGCAATCCACCGGGCAGGGCGGCACGCACAGCTCGCAGCCGGTGCATTCCGACGCGATGATGGTATGCATCTGCTTGGCGGCACCGGCGATGGCATCGACCGGGCAGGCCTGGATGCACAGCGTGCAGCCGATGCAGGTCTGTTCGTCGATGAAGGCGACAGCCTTCGGTTTGGGTTGCGCGTTCTCGCCAAAGGGTTTGAATTCCACGCCCAGCAGCTCGGCCAGCTTGTGGATGCCTTCCTCGCCGCCGGGCGGGCACAGATTGATGTCGGCTTCACCCTTGGCTATGGCTTCCGCATAGGGTTTGCAGCCGGGGTAACCGCACTGGCCACACTGCGTCTGCGGCAGCACCGCGTCGATCTTCTCAGCCAGCGGATTGCCCTCGACGCGGAAGCGGATCGAGGCATATCCGAGGATCATGCCCAGCAGCGCCGCGAGGGCGATCATGATCCACAGCGCAGTGATCATTTCACCAGGCCCGAGAAGCCCATGAAGGCGAGACTCATCAATCCTGCGGTGACCATGGCGATGGCCGTGCCGCGGAAGATGCCGGGTACGTCCGCCCCCTCCAGGCGCTCGCGCATGCCGGCGAACAGCACCATCACCAGCGTGAAGCCCACCGCGCCGCCAAAGCCGAACAACAGTGATTCGATGAAGTTGTGCCTCTCCTGCACATTGAGCAGCGGGATACCCAGCACCGCGCAGTTGGTGGTGATCAGCGGCAGATAGATGCCCAGCACCTGATACAGCACCGGGCTGGTCTTCTTCACCACCATCTCGGTGAACTGCACGGTGGCGGCGATCACAACGATGAACGACAGCGTGGTGAGATAAGCGAGGTCGGGCCCCAGCAGATAGTGGTTCACCAGATAGCTGGAGCCGGAGGCGATGGTGAGTACGAACGTGGTGGCCGCGCCCATGCTGAGCGACGTCTCCAGCTTCTTGGAAACGCCCATGAACGGGCACAGCCCGAGTATCTTGACCATCACGATGTTGTTCACGAACACCGTTCCGACCAGAATCAGCAGATAGTCAGTCATTGCAGGGAGCGCGAGGCGCGAAAAAACAGGGGCGGATTATGCGCCGGAACGGGGGGCGCTTCAACCGCAGCCGGGCTATATGGATATAACGGAAACGCAGTCCACACAGGCGAGCGGTGGCTCATTCGGCACGGTGGACGGCCGCCGCGCACTCCGTCACCAGTTCCTGCCCGCGATACACCAACCCGCTATATACCTGCACCAAGGCAGCGCCGGCCTGCATCTTCTCCAGTGCATCCGCACCTTTCAATATGCCACCCACGCCGATGATGGGCAGCGCGCCGCTGAGTTCGGCGGCGAGCTGGCGGATGACGGCGGTGGATTTGTCCTTGACGGGCGCGCCGCTGAGGCCACCTGTCTCGTTGCCGTGCGGTAGGTGTTCCACGCCCTCGCGCGACAGCGTGGTGTTGGTGGCGATGACGCCGTCTATCTTGTGCCGAATGAGCAGTGCGGCGATCTGTTTGATCTGGTCGCTATCGAGGTCAGGGGCGATCTTCACGGCCAGCGGCACGTATTTGCCATGTTGTTGCGCTAGTTTTTCCTGTTCAGCTTTCAGCTGTCCAAGCAGCGCGTCGAGTTCATCGCCGCCCTGCAGTTGGCGCAGGTTCTTGGTGTTGGGCGAGGAGATGTTGATGGCGACGTAGCTGGCATGTTGATACACCTTGCGCAGGCCGATCAGATAATCGTCCGCCGCCTTTTCGATGGGGGTGTCGGCGTTCTTGCCGATGTTGATACCGAGGATGCCTTGATACTTCGCGCGCTTCACGTTCTCGATCAGCGCATCCACGCCGCCGTTGTTGAAGCCCATGCGGTTGATCACGCCCTGCGCTTCGGGGATGCGGAACATGCGCGGTTTGGGATTGCCGGGCTGCGCGCGCGGGGTGACGGTGCCGATCTCGATGAAGCCGAAGCCAAACGCGGCCAGCGCGTCGATCACTTCACCGTTCTTGTCCAGACCGGCGGCGAGGCCGACCGGATTGGGGAAGGTCAGGCCCATCACGGTGCGCGGATCATCCGCCGGACGCTTGAACATCAGCGAGGTGAGGCCGAGACACTGTGCGGTCTTCAGACCGTCGATGGTGGCGTGGTGCGCGGTCTCGGCATCGAGCGCGAACAGGGCGGGGCGGAACAGCTGGAACAGGGACATCACTTAATCTTTCTTGGAAACGACTGGGATGGGGAAGGATTTGCGTTTGAACACCTCGCCGCGCGTCTTGCCGCGCCAGTATTCGGCGATCACGTCGCCCAGTTGCAGGCTGAGCAGACCGAACAGGGCGTAGCCGAGTTGCGCGAAGGCGGCATTGGGCACTTGCACGATCAGCGTGCCGCCGCCGAAACGGAACGCCAGAACGGCGACGTTGCACACGACGATGCCGGACAGCGCGGCACACAGCACGCGCCCCCAGTCGCCGGTCGCCAGTTCGGCGAAGATGTTGCGTTCATGCCACAGGGCCTGCAAGGCGATCAGCAACAATAGCGGTGCGAGCCACATCAACCAGAACAGATACTCCGGCCACGCCGCGCCGCCGAGCAAACCCAGCAGGGCGAGCGGAGCCAGGACATTGACGGTATGGCTGGCCGAAAGCGATGGCATGGCCGGCAGGCGCGCCAGTCGCTGCAACAGGCCGGGCAGACTGGCGAGCAGGGTGCGCAGCCCCAGCACGGTGGGCAGCAGCAAGGCGAACAAGGCGTTCAATATCAGCATGCCGGTGATATCCAGAGCGGCAGGCACCAGCCAGCTTTCCGCATAACGGTTCAGGTAAAGCAGCAGCCATCCGCACACCGTGCCCGCCACGCTCAGGGCCATCAGGTAGCTGCGCTGAAGCTTGAGCAGGGAACGCTGACGGTTGCCGCCGAATTCGACGGCGATGAACAGTGCCAGCACTGCGCCCAGCGATATCAGCAATGGTTGCAGGGATTGCGCCGCCAGTTCGCTGAAGTGCCAAACGACTTCGCTGCCGGACAATAGCGATCCGGCCAAGGGCAGGGCGAGGATCAGCGCTACGAACAGCACCAGACGGGTCAGCATGTACGGTCCTCGTGTTCGAGTCGATGCCAGTGTCCGTCGCGCAGACCTTGCAGCGGTTGGTAGGCGGCTTTGTAGGCCATCTTGCGCGAAGCGGCGATCCAGTAGCCGAGGTAGAGATAAGGTAGTTCCAGTTTGCGGCACAATTCGATCTGCCACAGTACGTTGTAAGTGCCATAGCTGGCTCCGCGCACATCGGGATCGTAGAAGGTGTACACCGCCGACAGGCCGTCCTTAAGCACATCCACGATGCTGACCATGCGCAATACGCCGTTCTCGCGGAACGCCACCAGCATGCTGTCCACATGGCTCTGTAGCAGAAAATTGCGGTACTGCTCGGGATCGTCGTCCGCCATGCTGCCTTCGGCGTGGCGCGCCTGCTGGTAACGCCGGTACAGCTCGAAATACTCCGGCTTGTCTTCCAGCGGAAGCAGCTCGACATGCAGGTCGCCGTGTTTCTTCCAGCTGCGGCGCTGCGAACGCGTGGCGGCGAATACATCCACCTCGACGCGCACCGGCACACACTGGCGGCAGGTGTCGCAACGCGGGCGGTAAGTGAAAGTGCCGCTGCGACGGAAGCCCTGGCGCACCAGCTCGGAATACACCTGCGCGTTGATGAGGAACGAGGGCGTGGCGACCTGCGAGCGCGCCTCCAGCCCCTCCAGATAGCTGCACGGATAGGGCGCAGTCAGATAGAGCTGGATGGAGGAGAGCGGGATGTCGTTGAGCAGACTCATGCGGGATACGGTGTTGGCGCGAGCGGTGTGCAAGTGTACCAATTCCGTGCATGCGACGGTAAGCCCAATTTTGCAGGGGTTTGCAGTGTGCGGACAGAAGAGTAGAGTGCTGACAAAAGAAGAAGAGCGGGGAGCGTATGCAAGACAATAGTCATGAGCCTGCGCAGGCACAGCGACGTTTCTGCATCCTGTGCGTGTGGTTCGGTGCGCTGGCCCATCTGAGCAAAGACTCGCGACGGGTCGCTTGGGCCGGGGTGTTGCTGGTGCCGCTGTTCTGGTTGCTGGATGGTGCCATAGACGTCTATCTGTTCGGTCTGGGCGAAGCTTTCCATCATGGTCTGTTCGAGATGGAGCCGGTTGAGTTGTACATGCGGCTGCTGGTGTCCGTGCTGTTCGTTTTGTTCGGACTGTATGCCGCGATACTGCTCGATCGCGCCGAGCGGGCCGGGCATGCGCTGCGCGAGAGCAATGCGGAACTGGAGAGTCTGAAGTCGGAGCTGGAGCATCTGGTTGAAGCTGACCCGTTGACCGGCACCTACAACCGGCGCAAGTTCCATGATGTGCTGGATCGTGCAGTAGCCAATGCCGAGCGCCACGACCATCGCTTCGCTTTGCTGATGATCGATGTCGACCACTTCAAACTCATCAACGACACACACGGCCATCAGATTGGCGATGAGGTGTTGCGCGGTGTGTGCGAGCGCATCAGCGGGGCCGTGCGCAGCGCGGACCAGTTGTTCCGTGTCGGCGGCGAAGACATCGGGCCGCTCGCCGAGAAACTGCGCAAGGTCGTGGCTGAGCGTCCGTTCCTTGTGGTGGGGAATATCACGGCCAGTATCGGCATCGCACACTTCAGGGAAGGCGACACGCAGGAAAGCATCTACGCCCGCGCCGACGAGGCGATGTATGAAGCCAAGCGCAGGGGGCGTAACTGCGTGGTGTCCAGCGCGGCCTGATTCACCAGTCCGGGCTTTCGAACCGCCACGGCACGTTCGGCACAGGTTCTGCGGTCAGCCGCGCCACATCCGCGACGAACGCCTGACGGGGGATCTCGCGCGCACCGAGGGAGGCTAGGTGCGCTGTGTTCATCTGGCAATCGATCATGCCGAATCCCCATCGCTGCAGTTGCGCACACAGATGTGCCAGCGCGATCTTGGAAGCATCCGCGCGGCGGCTGAACATCGACTCGCCGTAGAACATCCTGCCGATGCTGATGCCGTACAGGCCGCCGACCAGCTCACCATCCATCCAGGTCTCCACCGAATGCGCGCAGCCCAAGCGATACAGTTCGCAGTAGGCGCGCACCATCCCTTCCTGTATCCAGGTGCCGTCCTGTCCGTCGCGCGGCGCGGCGCAGGCGCGCATGACCTGCTCGAAGGCGGTGTCGGTGCGCAGCTGGTACGCGCCACGGCGCAAGGTCTTGCGCAATGATTTCGAAAGTTTGAACTCGCCCGGGAACAGCACCATGCGTGGGTCAGGGCTCCACCACAGGATGGGGTCCCCTTCCCCGAACCAGGGGAAGATGCCGTGCCGGTAGGCATCCAGCAAGCGCGCGGGTGCCAGGTCGCCGCCGGCGGCGAGCAGTCCGTTCGGGTTCTTGAGCGCTTGCGAGACCGGCGGGAACGGGGTGTCATTCTGAAGTAGCAGGATCATGGTTCGAGCATAGAGCAACTTGCCGGATTTGGCACTGGAGGCGGAGGGATAAGGGGGCTATCGCCATATATATAGGCCATTTTTTCTATGTGCAGCAGGTCTGAAATGTGCTTATATTGCCACCTGCAAGGGGAGTGCACACAGGGGAGGCGACGGTGGTTTTGGGGCTATTTGGCAAGAAATCGGATCATCCGCTGGCGGATATGAAGTCCGCGCAGGCGCTGCTGGATGACATTCCCAAGCACGATTCGATCAAGGCGCTGCAGGAACTGGCCGACTGGGTCGAGGCCATCAGCGAGCAGGCGGACGGTTTGAAACTCGACCATCACTGGGCGGTGTTGCGGCTGTACGATCAGGCCGCGCAGGGGCACGTGCGCAAGTTGCTGCACGATTATTTCACCCTGCAGAAACTGTCGCAGTTCCAGGAGAATCGTCTGTGGACGCTGCTGGATGCCTACTACACTCAAAGTGACCGCGCGCACTTCGATGTGCTGCAGCGTTATCGCGACAATGCCAAGGGGGCTTCGGCCCTGAAGCCTGACCTGCCTTTGCTGTGTACGCGCGGCATCGGGGCCATCGGCGGTCTGCTCAAGATGGCTGCTGCACGGTATGCGATGGTCGACCCGGCCTTGTGGCGGCGTCTGGCAGCCTACTATCAGTTGGCTGAGACACAGGGTTTCTCCAGCGAAAACGTCACCGTCTATCCCGGCTGCAATCTGAGCACCAACGAGGCCTTTGCCGTGCTGATGCTGTGGTACGGCTGCAGTGCCGGCAACCTCAATCCTGTGCAGGAGCATATCGCCGAGCGCCTGTTCGCGGCATTGGGCAAGGGGGTGCAGGTGTTCAACGCATACAACGGCACGGCCTTGTTCGTGTTCGACATGGCGCAACCGACACCGCCCATGCGCGCCACGGCGGAAGGCACCATCCATCCCGCCCTGCGCTACATCGTAGCCGACGATATGCGCCAGATGCTGGATAACATGATCAAGACGCTGGATAAGGGCATCCTGCCGGACGGTTTGAATCTGTACGGTGCCAAGTTCGAAGCCGACCTGGTGAAGGATATCGCGGCCAAGCTGATGCAGAGCCTGACGCTGCCACCGCCCACGCGCCGCACGCCGCGCCGCAAGATCAATGTCAGTCTCAAGGTCGCCAACGGTTTCCTCAAGATGCTGGAACACAGTGATGTGGGCTTGAATTTCGGTACTGAGGAGAGCGAGACATGGGAGATCGAGGACATCAGTGCCACCGGCTTCCGCAGCGTGGTGCAATCTTCGCGGGTCGACGGTATCAAGATCGGCTCACTGGTCGGCAGCAAGCCCGAAAGCGTCAGCCACTGGGGGGCAGGTGTGGTGCGCCGTCTGAGCCGCGACCACGACGGGGCATTGCACATCGGGGTCGAAGTGTTGAGTCCGCGCGTGGTCGGCGTGCCCTTGCAGGATCGTGCAGTGAGGGGGCCGGAAGGCGGACAACTCGGCCTCTATCTGAACCGGCCGACAGACACCAGCGGCGAGGCGTGGCTGCTGATGAAGCAGGATACTTTCACGCCGCAGCGCAGTCTGAATATGGAACTGGATGACAAGCAGTACCTGTTGTTGCCGCTGACGCTGGTCGAGCGCGGCGACGACTATGACCTAGCGCGTTACCGCATGATGGAACAGGATTCCGCCAGCGAGGTTTAAGCGGCAACAGTCATGCGCTGGCCGAGCCAGCCGGAGATGTCGTCGATCTCCTCCATGCATACGGAATGCGGCATGTCGTATTCATGCCAGTCCACTACGCAGCCAGCATCCTGCAACAATTTCAGAGAGTGCGTCCCCAGCGCATAGGGTACCACCGGGTCCTGGTGGCCATGCGCCATGAACAACGGGGTGTGCAATCCGGCCTGGCTGGCTTCCGCCTGTAGCGTGTCCGCCAAAGGCAGATAAGTGGACAAGGCCAGTATCCCGCCCAGCCCCGCTCGTCTGCGCAATCCGCATTGCAGCGCGATGGCACCTCCCTGTGAGAATCCCGCGAGAAAAACATTGGTAGCCGGGATGCCGCGCGCAACCTCGCGTTCGATGAACGCGTCGATCGCCTGCTGCGAAGCGCGGATGCCCGTCGCATCCTGCATGGAGGTGTCGTCGGTGCGGTTCCAGCTCGACGCATCGGCGTTGGGGATGTCATACCAGGCCGGCATTACGAAACCGCCGTTGAGCGTGACCGGTATCTGCGGTGCGTGCGGAAAGATATGGCGTACCGCCTGCGGCAGTTGCAAGGCTTCCGCCACCGGTACGAAATCGTCGCCACTCGCCCCCAGGCCGTGCAGCCAGATCATGCTGTAGCGGGGATTGTGACCGCTGTCGAAAGCGATGTGGCGTAACAGGGTACTCATGGTTGAGGGATGATCTCGCGCAACAACTGGAATATCTCGCGGTAGGCTTTGGGCGGCTTGTTCAGCTCTTTTTCTTTGAGCGCGTTGCGGATCAGCGTGCGTAGCCGCTGCACATCCGCTTCCGGATGTTCGCTCAGGAATTCGGTCAGCGCGTCCGGCTCCTCCAGCATGCGGTCGCGCCAGGCTTCCACCTGATGCAGCCACGCCGTGTGCTGGCGAGAATTGCCGCTCCAGATCTCCATCTTGGCCAGGATGGGGGCGGTGTCCACGTCGCGCATCAGTTTTCCGATGTACTGCAGCTGGCGTTTCTGCGCGCCGAACTTGCTGATGCGCTTGTATTCCACCAAGGCCTCGAACAGGCTCTCCGGCAGGTCGAGTTCGCGCCACTTCTCCTTGGAAAGTTCGGTCAGCTCCTTGCCCAGATCGCGCAGGTCGTGCATCTGTTTCTTGATCTTGGTCTTGCTGGGCGGGAGTTCTTCCAGTGACTCGTCGTGGGTGTCGTGCGGTTTCATCGTGGGTGTCGTTCCAGGTCGGTATGTTGTTATGATAGCGCCCCTGCTGCTTGCTCCCGACTGAAAATTTTATGCGCGTCCCCGTAAATTCCGCCCGCCCGTCACTGGATGACCTGCGCCAACTGGCAGCCGATATCGTCGCCTACGCCCGCAAGAAAGGCGCATCGGACTGTGTGGCCGAAGTGTCGGAAGGCGACGGGCACGCCGTCAGTGTGCGCCAAGGCGAGATAGAGACCATCGAGTACAACCGCGACAAAGGGTTGAGCGTGACGGTGTATCTCGGTCAGCGGCGCGGCAATGCCAGCACCTCGGACTTCTCCACGCCGGCGGTACACGACACGGTGGATGCTGCGCTCAATATCGCGCGCTTCACCGCCGAGGACGATTGCGCGGGGCTGCCCGATGTCGACCAACTGGCCTTCGAATATCAGGACCTTGATCTGTGCCATCCGTGGGGCATCGATGTCGATCAGGCGGTAGAGCTGGCGCGCGAATGCGAGCAGGCCGCCTTCACGGCGGACAGGCGCATCGTCAATTCCGAGGGTGCCAGCATCAATGCCAACCAGGGCTGTTTCGTACAGGCCAACAGCCGCGGCTTCAGCGGCGGCTATGCGTCGTCGCGGCACAGCGTGAGCTGCTCGGTGATCGCCGGAAAAGGCGACGGCATGCAGCGCGACTACTGGTACAGCGTGGCGCGCAACGCGGCCGAGATCCTCAAGGTGGAAGAGGTCGGGCGCATCGCCGCCGAACGCACCGTGCGCCGCCTGAAGGCGCGCAGATTGTCCACCATGCAATGTCCGGTGCTGTTCGAGGCGCCGGTGGCCGCCAGCCTGTTCGGCCACTTCGTGCAGGCGGTGAGCGGCGGTGCGCTCTATCGAAAATCATCCTTCCTGCTCGACCATCTGGGCAAGCCGGTGTTCTCCGATATCGTGCGCATCGATGACGTGCCGGACATCGAGCGCGGCCTCGCCAGCAGCCCGTTCGACAACGAGGGGGTGCGCACGCGTCGCCGCACCATCGTCGAAGACGGTGTGCTGAACGGTTATTTTCTGGGCAGCTACAGTGCGCGCAAGCTTGGCATGCAGACCACCGGCAATGCGGGCGGCACGCACAATCTGCTCATCCGTCCTGGGGAGCAGGACTTTGCCGGGCTGCTGCGTACCATGCAACGCGGGCTGGTGGTGACCGAGTTGCTGGGGCATGGCGTCAATCCGGTGACGGGCGATTACTCACGCGGCGCGGCGGGTTTCTGGGTGGAGGACGGCGAGATACGCTACCCGGTGGAAGAGATCACCATCGCGGGTAACCTGAAGGAGATGTATCGCGATATCGTCGCCATCGGCAACGATGTGCTGGTGCAGGGCTCGCGCCAGTGCGGTTCGGTGTTGCTCGGACGCATGTCGGTCGCGGGGCAGTGAACATCATGGAGGGGAGCGCAATGAAGAAGGTTCTGTTGGGCGCATGCGCGCTGTTCTGGCTGCAATTCGCGTGGGCGGAAGCGCCGATGCCGGGGCCGGACGATGTGACCATCGAGGTGCGCAGCGGCGATACGCTGGGCGATCTGGCGCGCGCGCAACTCGATCTGCCCACGCGCTGGCGTGATGTGGCGAACTACAACCTGTTGCCCGATCCGAACCTGATCGAACCCGGCCAGCAATTGCGTATCAAGCGCGTCTGGTTGAAGGCTCGTGCGGGCAGCATGAAAGTCGAGGCGGTGACGGGCGAGGCAACGGCGAATGGCAAAGTGCTGAAAGCGGGGGACACGATCCCCTCCGGTGTGCGTGTGGTGACCGCGCAGGGCGGTGCCTTGCACCTGCGCATGCCCGACACTTCGCTCGTGAACATGCTGGAGCGCAGTGAGATCAAGGTGGAGAGGCTGGAACAGCGTGGCGACGGCGTGCTTGCAGCGTTGTTGCGCCTGGTGACCGGACAGATCGATACGTTCAAGGCCAAGCATGAGGACGGCATGGCCGATCTCGCCGTTGCAGGGAGCAATGCCACCATTGGTATCCGCGGCACGCACTTCCGTGTGCGGCAGGACGGCGTGGTCACGTTCACCGAAGTAGAAGAAGGCTCTGTCTCTTTCGATGCCACCCAGACGCCGCTGGTGCTGGCGCTGAATGCACGCGAAGGTTCGGTGGCCAACGGGCGTGACGCGGCGCAGGTGATCCCGCTGCTGCCCGAGCCGGTCTATCCGGAACTGCCGGCCGTGTTCGACATGCCCTATATCGAATGGACGATGGGGGAATTGCCTGGCGCGCAGCGCTATGTTGGCGAACTGGCGCAGAACGAAGCTTTCTCCGACCGACTGGTCTCGGTGCGCAGCGACGGGAAGGTCGTAAGACTGAACGAACTGCCGAACGGCCGTTACTGGTTGAAACTGCGCGCGGTGGATCGCCACGGTCTGCAGGGCATGGAGGGCAAGGTCAGTTTCGAGGTCAATGTGCCCCCGCGCAAGTTCGCCATGACCAAGGTCTATGTGACCGGCAAGCAACTGCAACTGCGCTGGGTCGGGCGCAAGCAGAGCGTGAGCTATCAGGTGCAGGTCGCGCCGCGCCAGGATTTCCAGCATCTGCTGCTGGACGCGAAGACAGCGGACAACTGGATCGACATGCCGCGCCCGCAGCCCGGCCGCTATTTCCTGCGCGTGCGCCAGATATTCGCCGGCGGGCAGGCAGGTGCCTGGGATGTGCCGATGATGTTCGACGCCCCCTGAGCCGCCGATGCACCCCAGCAGACGCCGCCCTGATGGGCGGCGTTTTGGTTTCCGGGCGTGATAAAATGCGCGCCTTTCTCAAACTCCCTTAATTTTGGAAGGCTATCCATGTTCTCGCGCAAAAACACCCTCGCCGTCGTCGATCCCGATCTGTGGGATGCGATCCAGAAAGAAACCGCCCGTCAGGAAGAGCACATCGAGCTGATCGCGTCGGAAAACTACACCAGCCCGGCGGTGATGGAAGCGCAGGGCAGTCAGCTAACCAACAAGTACGCCGAAGGCTATCCGGCCAAGCGCTATTACGGCGGCTGCGAGTACGTGGACATCGCCGAGCAACTGGCGATCGACCGTGCCAAGGCGCTGTTCGGCGCCGAGTATGCCAACGTGCAGCCGCACTCCGGCTCGCAGGCCAACCAGGGTGTGTATGTCTCGGTGCTCAAGCCCGGCGACACCATCCTCGGCATGAGTCTGGCGCACGGCGGCCACCTGACCCACGGCGCGACGGTGAACATCAGCGGCAAACTGTACAACGCCGTGCAGTACGGCCTGAACGACAAGGAAGAGATCGACTACGACGAAGTGCAGCGCCTGGCCAACGAGCACAAGCCCAAGATGATCGTGGCCGGCGCCTCCGCCTATGCGCTGGTCATCGACTGGAAGCGTTTCCGCCAGATCGCCGATTCCGTCGGCGCCTACCTGTTCGTGGACATGGCGCACTACGCGGGCCTGATCGCGGCCGGTTGCTATCCCAGCCCGGTCGGCATCGCAGACTTCGTCACCACTACCACCCACAAGACGCTGCGCGGTCCGCGCGGTGGCCTGATCCTGGCCAAGGCGGAACACGAGAAGGCGCTGAACTCGGCGATCTTCCCGCAACTGCAGGGTGGCCCGCTGATGCACGTGATCGCCGCGAAGGCGGTGGCGTTCAAGGAAGCCGCGAGCAAGGAATTCAAGGAATACCAGAAGCAGGTGATCGACAACGCGCGCGTGATGGCCAAGGTGCTGACCGAGCGCGGCGTGCGCATCGTGTCCGGCCGCACCGACAGCCATGTGTTCCTGGTCGACCTGCGCGCCAAGCAGCTGACCGGCAAGGCCGCCGAAGAAGCACTGGGCAAGGCGCACATCACCGTCAACAAGAACGCCATCCCCAACGATCCGGAAAAACCGTTCGTCACTTCCGGCATCCGCATCGGTTCGCCGGCGATGACCACGCGCGGCTTCAAGGAACTGGAAGCCGAGAAGCTGGCCAACCTGATCGCCGACGTGCTGGATGCGCCCAACGACGAAGCGGTGATCGCGCGCGTGGCGGGCGAAGTGAAGAAGCTGACTGCGGCTTTTCCGGTCTACGGCGCGTAAACCGGGTAGGCGGGTAAACGATGAAATGCCCGTTCTGCAAACACCCCGAGACGCAGGTCGTCGACACGCGCTTGAGCGAGGAGGGCGACAGCATCCGCCGCCGTCGCCGCTGCCTGTCGTGCGACAAGCGTTTCACCACGCACGAGATGGTGGAGCTGCGCATGCCGCAGGTGGTGAAGCAGAACGGCATGCGTAGCGAGTTCGATGATGAACGCCTGCGTAACAGTTTCACACGGGCCTTGCACAAGCGGCCGGTGCCGACCGATCTGGTGGAAGCTGCGATCGAGCATGTCACGCAGAAGATATTCGCCTTCGGCGAGCGCGAGATCCCGTCGCGCCAGATCGGCGAGCTGGTGATGAAGGAGCTGCTCAAGCTGGACAAGGTGGCCTACATCCGTTTCGCCTCGGTGTACAAGAGTTTCCAGGATGTGGATGACTTCACCGATGCGGTGGATGCCATGCGCAAACCCTCGCAACGTCGGCGCAAGACCGACTGAAGTGATGCAGGCGACCGACAGCCGCTGGATGGCGCGGGCGCTGCAACTGGCGGCGCAGGGGCTGGACACGACCACGCCCAATCCGCGCGTCGGCTGCGTGCTGGTCAAGGGCGACGGGATCGTCGGCGAGGGTTGGCACAGACGCGCCGGCGAGCCGCATGCCGAAGTGCATGCCTTGCGCGCAGCCGGGACTGAAGCGCGCGGCGCAACGGCCTATGTCACGCTCGAACCGTGCAGCCACCACGGGCGTACACCGCCCTGTGCGGATGCACTGATCGCAGCCGGTGTGGTGCGCGTGGTGTGTGCCATGCAGGACCCCAATCCGCAAGTGGCCGGGCAAGGCATCGCCCGTCTGCGTGCAGCCGGTGTCGCAGTCGAAAACGGGTTGATGGAAGCGGCGGCGCGCGAACTGAACATCGGTTTCGTCTCGCGCATGACGCGCGGCACCCCCTGGCTGCGCAGCAAGATCGCGGCCAGTCTGGACGGGCGCACCGCGCTGGCGAACGGTACGAGCCAGTGGATCACCGGTGCGGCGGCAAGACAGGATGTGCAGCATTGGCGGGCGCGTTCCTGTGCGGTGCTGACCGGGATCGGCACGGTACTGGCGGACGATCCGCAGTTGAACGTGCGTATCGATACGGAACGGCAACCGTTGCGCGTGGTGCTGGACAGCACGCTGCGCATGCCGCCAGCGGCGCGCATGTTGCAAAGCGGTAATGTGCTGGTCTGTACCGCGTCACGGGATGTGGGCAAGCGCGCCGCATTGGAACGGCAAGGGGCGGAAGTGTTGCTGCTGGCCGATGCGGCAGGGCGGGTCGATCTGGCAGCCGTGCTGCATGAACTGGCACGACGCGGCATCAATGAAGTGTTGGTGGAGGCTGGACGCGAGTTGAACGGCGCATTGCTGCAGGCAGGACTGGTGGATGAACTGCTGCTGTATCTGGCACCGCAAATGTTGGGCGATGCCGCACGCGGCATGGCGGACCTGGGCGAACTGCTGCGGCTGGAACAACGCGTGGAGCTGGCCTGGCGCGATGTGCGTCGGGTGGGGGAGGATCTACGAATCACAGCGGAGGTGAAACATGTTTAGTGGGATTGTGGCTGACGCCGGCATGATCAAGAAGGTCGCGGATCGCGAAGGCGGCCTGCGCCTGACCGTGGCGACCGAGCTGCTGGGGATGGACGATGTGGCTCTGGGCGACAGTATCGCGGTGAACGGCGTGTGTCTGACCGTGGTCGGGATCGACGGCAACGATTTCACCGTTGATGTCTCGCGCGAGACGCTGGATTGCACCACCGGTCTGGAGCAGCAGGGTGCGCACGTCAATCTGGAAAAAGCGATGCGCCTGTCCGATCGCATCGGTGGCCACCTGGTCAGCGGTCATGTGGACGGCGTGGGCGAGGTGGTGGCGTTCAACGACATCGGCGAGAGCTGGCGTCTGGTGGTGCGCGCGCCGCAGGCGCTGTCCAAATACATCGCGGTGAAAGGCTCGATCACCATCAACGGGGTGAGTCTGACAGTGAACCATGTCTCGGGCCACGAGTTCGAGGTGAACCTGATCCCGCACACGCTGGAAGTGACGACATTGAACGAGCTGGAAAAAGGTAAGCGCGTGAATCTGGAGATCGACCTGATCGCGCGCTATGTGGAACGTATGATGCAGGCAGAGAAAGAACAGAACACATGACAGATGTTGCACCGATCCACGAGATCATCGAAGAGATACGCGCCGGCCGCATGGTCGTGCTGGTGGACGAGGAGGATCGCGAGAACGAGGGCGATCTGGTGTTCGCCGCCGAGTTCGCCACGCCGGAGATGGTCAACTTCATGGCCAAGCACGGGCGCGGCCTGATCTGCCTGACGCTGACGCAGCAGCATTGCAAGCAACTGGATCTGCCGCTGATGGTGCGCGAGAACGGCCTGCCGCTGGCGACCAACTTCACGCTCAGCATCGAAGCGGCGACCGGTGTCACCACCGGCATCTCGGCTGCCGACCGTGCACGCACCATCCTCGCCGCAGCGAACAAGCATGCCAAGCCGGACGACATCGTGCAGCCGGGCCACATCTTCCCGCTGATGGCGCGCGACGGTGGCGTGCTGGTGCGCGCCGGTCACACCGAAGCGGGCTGCGATCTGGCGCAACTGGCCGGACTGACACCGGCATCGGTGATCTGCGAGATTTTGAAGGAAGACGGCGAAATGGCGCGTCTGCCCGACCTGATCCCGTTCGCCAAGCAGCACGGCCTGAAGATCGGCACCATCGCCGACCTGATCGAATACCGTGCGCACAACGAGACGCTGGTGCAGCGCGCGGGCAAACGCACGGTGCAGACCGCCTACGGCGAATTCGAGCTGTATGCCTACACCGACAAGAGCACGCAGCGCACGCATCTGGCGCTGGCCAAGGGCGATATCCAGCCGGAGTTCGAAACGCTGGTGCGCGTGCATGAACCATTGTCGGTGATGGACTTCATGGAGCAGGCCAGCTACGAGAAGAGCACCAGCGTGCACGAGGCGTTGAAGAAGATCAGTCAGGCTTCCAGCGGAGTGCTGGTGCTGATGCACCAGGACGAGACCTCGCAGACGCTGCTGCACCGCGCGCTGGAGAACCATGCCGAGCATCCGGCGAGCAAGTGGGATCCCAAGAGTTACGGCATCGGCGCGCAGATCCTGCGCGACATCGGCGTGGGCAAGATGTGTCTGATCGGCACGGCACGCAAGATGCCGAGCATGGCGGGCTTCGGCCTGGAGATAGTGGGTTATTGTTCTTCCAAGGAAGCGAAATGAGAGAGATAAAAAAGAATCTGGACGGCACCGGGATGCGCATCGGCATCGTGCAGAGCCGCTTCAATGATGTCGTGTGCGACGGTTTGCTGGCGGCCTGTCATGCGCAACTGCTCAAGAGCGGTGTGAAGGACGAGGACATCGTGCTGGCCACCGTGCCGGGCGCGCTGGAGATCCCGCTGGTGCTGTGGCAGATGGCCGAGAGCCACGACTACGACGCACTGATCGCGCTGGGCGCTGTGATCCGCGGAGATACCTTCCATTTCGAGATCGTGTCCAACGAATCCGCGCGCGGCGTGGGCGAGGTGCAACTGGCGACCGGCATCCCCATCGCCAACGCCATCCTCACCACCGACACCGACGAGCAGGCCGAAGTGCGCATGAGCGTGAAAGGTGCGGAAGCCGCACTGGTCGCCATCGAGATGGTCAATCTGGCACGGGAACTGGCATGACGGAAGCGAAGAAAACCGCCGTCAGTCCGCGTCACCGCGCACGCGAACTGGCCTTGCAGGGCATCTACGAATGGAAGATCTCCGGCAGCAGCGCGACGCAGATCGGCCGCAGCACGGGCGACGACAAGAGTCTCGGCCGTTACGACAGCGAGCTGTACCAGCTGCTGCTGCGCGGGGCCATCGCGCAGCATGAGGCGCTGGATGCACAGATCGCCCCCCAGCTCGATCGCGCGCTGGACGAGTTGAGTCCGGTCGAATATTCGGTGCTGTTGCTCGGCGCTTACGAGCTGTTCCATCAGCCGGAAGTGCCCTACCGCGTGGTCATCAACGAAGCCGTCGAGCTGGCCAAGACCTTCGGCGGCAGCGACGGGCACAAGTTCGTCAACGGCGTGCTGGACAAGCTGGCCGCGCAGGCGCGTGCCGTCGAAGTCGCGGCCAAGTAAAAGCGCGCCGCCCTGATGTCGGAATTCGATCTCATCCGGCAGTATTTCACGCGCCCCACCCCGAACACGATCCTGGGTGTGGGCGACGATGCGGCGCTGTTGGCCGTCAGCCCGGGCATGGAGCTGGCAGTGTCCACCGACATGCTGGTCGGCGGCACGCATTTCTATCTCGATACCGATCCCCGGCAGCTGGGCCACAAGACGCTGGCGGTGAACCTGTCCGACCTTGCGGCGATGGGTGCGCAGCCGCGCTGGGCGACGCTGTCGCTGTCGTTGCCGCAGGCGCACGACGACTGGCTGCAGGCATTCAGCGAGGGGTTCTTTGCGCTGGCCAACGCGCACGGCGTCGAATTGGTGGGCGGCGACACCACGCGCGGACCACTCAACCTGTGCGTGACCATCATGGGCGAAGTACCGCAGGGGCAGGCTCTGCGACGTTCCGGCGCGCAGGTCGGCGACGACATCTGGGTGTCGGGTGTGCTGGGCGAGGCCGCGCTGGGGTTGGCGCAGTTGCAGGATCGGGTGCAGCTACCGGAGAGCGAACGCCAGACTTGTCTCGCCGCCTTGCAGCAGCCGCAACCTCGTGTGGCACTGGGGCTGGCGCTACGCGATTTTGCGCACAGTGCCATCGACATATCGGACGGACTGCTGGCCGATCTGAAACACATCCTCGACAGTTCCGGGGTCGCCGCCGAACTCCGCTACGACCGCTTGCCAAAATGCCCTTTTCTCACTGCCTCAGGCGAGGAGATGGCCGTGCTGGCGCAGGATTGCGTGCTCTCCGGCGGCGACGACTACGAACTGTGTTTCACCGCACCACTTGCGCGGCGCGAACAGATCATGGCCTTGGCCGCCCCTTTGCACCTGCCGCTGACACGTGTCGGCAAGATCGTCTCCGGGCAGGGTTGCAAATTGCGCGCTGCAGATGGCAGTGTGATGAAGGTCGAAAAGGAGGGGTATGACCACTTCGCATGAGGTATTGAAGGTCAAGCCGAGCTGGCGCTTCCTGCTCAGCCATCCCGCGCACATGCTTTCATTCGGGCTGGGGCTGGGGCTGGTGCCGCGCTCGCCCGGCACCGCCGGCACCTTGCTCGCCTTCCCGTTCTTCTGGTATCTGTCGCCGCGCCTGTCCGATGCAATGTTCCTGTTCGTGCTGATCTGGATGTTCGCCATCGGCGTGTGGGTGTGCGACATCACCGGCAAGGCGCTGGGCGATGCCGATTACGGCGGTATCGTGTGGGACGAGGTGGTGGCCTTCCTGCTGGTGCTGTTCTTCACGCCGGACGGTCTGATCTGGCAGTTGCTGGCGTTCTCGCTGTTCCGTTTCTTCGATATCGTCAAACCGCAGCCCATCCGCCATTTCGACAGCCACTGGCATGGCGGTCTCGGTGTGATGTTCGACGACCTGCTGGCAGCGGGCTACGCGCTGTTCTGTCTGGCGATCATCAAAAGCATCCTGATATGAGGTGGTGGGGCGTTCTATTGTGTTGCCTGAGCTGGGCGGCACAAGCCGAGACGTTCGATGCGTATGTGATCGCCGTGATCGACGGCGACACCGTGCTGGCGCTGCACGGCCAGCAGAAGATCAAGCTACGTCTGGCGGATATTGACGCGCCCGAAAAAGCGCAGCCGTTTGGCCGTCAATCACGCGACTATCTGAAGTCCCGCGTACACAAAAAGGTGGTGCAGGTGGAGCGTCGCGCCACCGACCAGTACGGGCGCAGCATCGCCACGCTCACACTTGACGGGATCAATCTGAATCAGGAACAAGTGCGTCAGGGCATGGCCTGGGAATATTCCTTCCATCACACAGACAAGGTGTTCATCGCATTGCAACACGAAGCGCAGCAGGCAAAGCGTGGCTTGTGGGCGCAAACCAGTCCGCAGGAACCTTGGGAGTGGCGCAAGCAACATCCTGCCTACTACCGGCAGCATGCGACAGCGCAGCCCCCGGCGGTCTTCGAGCCCTATGATCTGGCCTGCGGCAAGAAGCGACGCTGTGCGCAGATGCGTGCCTGTGACGAAGCGCACTTCTACCTGACACGTTGCGGCGAGACATCACTGGATGCGGACGGTGACGGCATCCCGTGTCCGAAGTTGTGTGTGGAGCAGCCATGAAACCACTGTCCGCCATCGCCCAGCGCCGCCTCGCGCGCATCCAGCAGCTCACCGCCATCGAATATCCGGCCGACCTGCCGGTGGTGGCGCGGCGCGAGGAACTGGCGCAGGCCATCGAAAAACATCAGGTCATCATCGTGTGCGGCGAGACCGGCTCCGGCAAGACCACGCAGTTGCCCAAGTTATGTTTGAGCATCGGGCGCGGTGTGCAGGGCGTCATCGGCCACACGCAACCCAGAAGAGTGGCGGCACGTTCTGTGGCGGCGCGCATCGCGCAGGAACTGAAGAGCGAACTCGGCGGACTGGTCGGTTACAAGGTGCGCTTCAACGATCAGGTATCACCGGATTCCGCAATCAAGCTGATGACCGACGGCATCCTGCTGGCCGAGATCCACAGCGACCCGCTGCTCAAACATTACGACACGCTGATCATCGATGAAGCGCATGAGCGTTCTCTGAACATCGACTTCCTGCTTGGTTACTTCAAGCAACTGTTGCCAAGACGGCCAGACCTCAAGCTCATTATCACCTCGGCCACGCTGGATGCTGAGCGTTTCTCCAGACATTTCTCGGGTGCGCCGGTGTTGCAGGTCTCCGGCCGCACCTACCCGGTCGAGATACGCTACCGTCCACCGCAGCAGGATGAAGAGGGCGAGATGCAGGATGTGCCGCAGGCGATCTGTTCCGCACTCGATGAACTTTCCATCGGCGGCCTGCGCGGCGACGTGCTGGTGTTCCTGCCCGGCGAGCGCGAGATACGCGAAGCGGCCGAGGCCTTGCGCAAGCACCAGCACAAAGGCATCGAGATCTTGCCGCTGTTCTCGCGCCTGTCCACGGCCGAGCAGGATCGCGTGTTCAAGGTCGGCAACCAGCGCCGCGTGGTGCTGGCCACCAACGTGGCAGAGACCTCGCTCACCGTGCCCAACATCGGCTACGTGATCGACACCGGCGTGGCGCGCATCAACCGTTACAGCATCCGCCAGAAGGTGGAGCAGTTGCATATCGAGAAGATCGCCCGCTCGGCCGCCAACCAGCGTGCCGGCCGATGCGGTCGTGTGATGAGCGGCATCTGCATCCGCCTGTATGACGAAGAAGAGTTCGCGCAACGACCCGAGTTCTCCGACCCGGAGATATTCCGCGTTTCATTGGCGACCGTGATCCTGCGCATGAGCGCGCTGGGGCTGGGCGATGTGGCGGAGTTCCCCTTCATCGAACCGCCCGGTTCGCGCGCCATCACCGACGGTTACCAGTTGTTGCATGAACTGAACGCCATCGACGAGCAACGGCAGTTGACCAAGCTCGGCCACGAACTGGCCAGACTGCCGCTCGATCCCAAGATCGCGCGCCTGCTGCTGGCGGGCAAGCAATACCAGTGTCTGACCGAGATCGTCATCATCGCCAGTGCCTTGTCGCTGCAGGACCCACGCGACCGGCCGGCGGAACGGCGCGAGGCGGCCGATGCGGCGCACCAGCGCTTCAACGACGAGCGCTCGGATTTCCTCGCCTATCTCAAGTTGTGGGACTGGTTCAAGAAGGGCGTGCAGCACAAGAAGAGCAACAAGTCTTGGGCGAACGAATGTCGCAGTCATTTCCTGTCGCCGCTGCGCCTGCGTGAATGGCACGAGCTGCACCAGCAACTGCATGCGCAGATGGCAGAGATGAACATGCGCTTCAACGAGCAGCCCGCCAGCTACGAGCAGATCCACAAGGCGCTGCTCACCGGCCTGATCGGAAACGTCGGCACGCGCGCGGTGAACGAGCCGCACTACCTGGGAGCGCGCGAGACGAAGTTCTTCATCGCGCCCAACTCGGTGCTGGCGAAGAAGGGTGCGAAGTGGGTGCTGGCGGCGGAGCTGATGGAGACCACGCGCCTGTATGCGCGCTGCGTGGCACGTATCGAACCGGAATGGCTGGAGGAGGTCGGCGCGCATCTGCTGAAGCGCAGCTACTTCGATCCACACTGGGAGAAAAAAGCTGCACAGGTGGCGGCGTGGGAACGCAGCACACTGTTCGGCCTGCTCATCAACCCCAAGAAGCGCGTGCACTACGGCCCGATGAACCCGGAAGAGTCGCGCGCCGTGTTCATCCGCACTGCGCTGGTGGAAGGCGAGTTCAACACGCAGGCGCCGTTCTTTGTGCACAACCAGAAGCTCATCGCCGACATCGAGGCGCTGGAACACAAATCTCGCCGCCCCGACGTGCTGGTGGACGACGAGCTCATCTATGCCTTCTATGATGCGCGGATCCCGGCCGGCATGCACAACGGGGCGGATTTCGAGAAGTGGCGCAAGGAAGCCGAGCGCGAGCATCCTAAATTGCTGTTCCTGAAAAAGGACGACCTGATGCGGCACGAGGCGGCCGGCATCACCACCGAGCAATTCCCGCCGCAGTTGCAGATGAACAACGTCAGCTACGCGCTGGCCTACAACTTCGCTCCGGGCAAGAACGACGACGGCGTCACGCTGACCGTGCCGCAGGCGCTCATCAATCAGGTGCAACCCGCGCGCTGCGAATGGCTGGTGCCGGGCATCCTGGCGGAGAAGGTGGCGCAACTGGTGAAATCCCTGCCGCAGCGATTGCGCCGCCATTGCGTGCCGGTACCGGAGTTCGCCGCCTCATTCTGCGCAGAGGTGAAGTCGTCCGACACGCCGCTGCTGCAGGCCATCGCCAGATACTTGCGGGAACAGAAGCAGGTCGATGTTCCGCTGGATGCCTTCCGGCTGGAGCAACTGCCGCCCCACCTGCTGATGAACTTCCGCGTGATCGACGAACACGGGAGGCAGTTGGGCATGGGGCGCAATTTCATGCAGCTGCGCGGTGAGTGGGCTCCCAAGACGGCGCAGATCGCCAGCGCGCCGGTGAAGCAGGCGCAGGCCGTGGTTGCTACCAGCAAGGAGCGCTACACGGCATGGACTTTCGGCGACTTCGCCGAGACCTCAAAAGTCCCCCGCGCCGGCCAACAGGTAACGGTGTTCAATGCATTACATGACGAAGGCGATGCGGTGACGCTGCAAGCCTTCGATACTGCAGACGAAGCGCAGGCTGTGCATCGCGCCGGTCTGCGCCGCCTGTTCATGCTGGCGCTTAAGGAGCAGGTGAAGTTCCTCGAGAAGAACCTGCCCGACCTGCAGAAGATGGCGATGTTGTTCCTGCCCTTCGGTAGCCAGCAGGAATTACAGCAACAGATACTCAGCGTCACCTTCGACCGCTGCTGCCTGAACGACCCGCTGCCGGACAGCGAAAAGTCATTCAATGCACGCTGCAAGGATGCCAAGTCGCGCCTCAATCTGGTCGGTCAGGAGATCGCGCGGCTGGTTGGCACGGTGCTGACCGAACATCAGGCAGTGCAAAAAGCATTGCCTGGCTTCAAGGCGCATGGTCAGGCCACGCAGGACATCCGCCAGCAACTCGACGGCTTGCTCGGCAAAGACTGGATCGCCCGCACGCCCTATGAGCGCATGCAACACATGCCGCGCTACCTGAAAGCCATCAACGTGCGGCTGGAAAAGCTGCGCAGCAACCCGCCACGCGACGCCACCAATCTCGCCCAGTTGTTGCCGCTGCAGCAGCAATGGCAGCGCCGCCTGCAGGCGCAGCAAGGCACGCGCGACGAGCGACTGGAAGACTTCGGCTGGATGATGCAGGAACTGCGCGTGTCGCTGTTCGCACAGGAGCTGAAGACGCCGGTGATCGTGTCGGCCAAGCGGCTGCAGAAGATACTCGAAAGTCTCTGATCGGTTTTACTCCCTCTCCAAACGGGGGAGGGGTGGGAGAAAGGGAAAACTGAAACGTAGCCGGAGACGAATATCTATATATTCTGCGTGCTTGTTCAGTGCGATGTTTTCCAGCAAGATTCGGCAACTTTACCCGGAAGCGAACAATGACCCCGCGCGAATTCATAGCGAAGTGGCAAGGCAGCACACTCAACGAACGACAGAGTTATCAGGCGCATTTCGCCGACTTGTGCGCGCTGGTTGGTGCCGAGACACCCACCCCAGCCAGTGCGGATAACTACTGTTACGAACGCGGTGTCAGCAAGACCGGCAGCAAGCATGGCTGGGCGGACGTGTGGAAGCGCGGCCACTTCGCCATCGAATACAAAGCGCCGGACCGCAATCTCGATGCCGCGCTCAAGCAACTGATGACTTACGCGCTGGCGCTGGACAATCCGCCGCTGCTGGTGGTGTGTGACACGCAGATCATCCAGATACACACCCACTTCACCAACGCGCCCAGCGAAGTGCACACCATCGCGCTGCAGGACATCAGCGAACCCGCCAACCTCGACAAGCTGCGCTGGCTGTTCACCGACCCCGACAAGTTCCACCCCAAGCGCACCATCTCGCAGATCACCGAAGAAGCGGCGGGCAAGTTCTCCGACCTCGCGCAATCTCTGAATGCGCGCGGTCATGCACCGCAGGCCGTGGCGCACTTCCTCAACCAATGCCTGTTCTGCCTGTTCGCCGAAGACGCTGGCCTGCTGCCCGGCAAGCTGTTCGAGCGCCTGCTCGACAAGAGCCAAACCGACCCGGCCAAACTCTCCAGCCGCTTCGAAGAACTGTTCCGCGCCATGCGTAAAGGTGGCGACTTCGCGCTGGAAGACATCGCATATTTCAACGGTGGACTGTTCGAGCAGGTCGAAGCGCTGCCGTTGGAAGCACAGGAGATACAGACCCTGATCGAAGCCTCGCGCCTCGACTGGAGCGGTATCGAGCCTTCCATCTTCGGCACGCTGTTCGAGCGCGGCCTTGACCCGAAGAAACGCAGCCAGCTCGGCGCGCATTACACCGACCAGCGCTCCATCCTGCGCATCATCGATCCCGTCATCGTCGAACCGCTCACGCAGGAATGGAATGCGGCTAAGGTGCAGATAGAAAAGCATCTCGCCAAAAGCAAGAAGCACAACGACAAAGCAGAGCGCGAAGCGCAGGCTGTTTTCTACACCTATCTGGAACGGCTCAAGAACTTCAAGGTGCTCGACCCTGCCTGCGGCAGCGGCAACTTTCTCTACCTCGCCCTGCGCGCGCTGAAAGACCTGGAACACAAAGCCAACCTCGAAGCCGAACAACTCGGCCTGCATCGTCAGGTCAGCATCGAAGTCTCGCCCGCCAACATCCATGGCATCGAACTCAACGTGTATGCCGCCGAACTTGCGCGCGTCACCGTGTGGATCGGCGAGATACAGTGGATGCTCAAGAACGGCTACCCCATCCGCCGCGATCCCATCCTGCAACCTCTCAACCATATCGAGAACCGCGACGCGCTGATGGAGATGGCGATGCCGCTGGATGCGCCGCCTTCGCCGGATGCTGTGATCGAAGCCGGTTGGCCTACTGTCGATGCCATCGTCGGCAACCCGCCCTTCCTGGGTGGTTCAAAGATGCGCGGCGAACTGGGCAATCAATACACCGACAGCCTACGCAAGCTCTACGAAGGCCGTGTGCCGGGTGGGGCAGACCTTGTCACCTACTGGTTCGAGAAAGCGCGGGCGCAAATCGAAGCCGGCAAGTGCCAGCGAGCTGGATTGGTCACAACAAATTCGATACGAGGTGGTGCGAATCGCAAGGTGTTGGATAGGGTCCTGGAAACGGCACAGATATTCGATGCTTGGGGCGACGAAGAATGGATCAATGAAGGAGCAGCGGTGCGAGTCTCGCTCGTGTGCTTTGAAAACAAGAAATCAAGGTATTGTTTGCGTTTGAATGGACGGGATGTAAACATCATTCACGCTGATTTGACAGGTGTAATCGAATGGACTGTAAACAGCTCCGTTAATAGTCCTTTTAGAGAGTTTGTCGGTAACTACAACGATTTAACTCGGGCTAAATCACTACAGGAAAATATGGGTGTCTGCTTCATGGGAGCTTCGAAGAAAGCCCCATTTGATATTGACGGCGAGCTTGCGCGGCAATGGCTAAGGTTGCCAAACCCGAACGGCAAACCGAACAGCGAGGTCGTGCGGCCGCTGTGCAACGCAATGAATATAACTCGTCGGCCATCGGATACATGGATCGTGGATTTCGGTACGAAAATGAGCGAGCAAGACGCTGCGTTGTTTGAAGCGCCATTTGCTTATGTAGTTGAGCACGTCAAACCGGTTAGTGAAAATAATCGAGATCGAGTGGTAGCACGTAACTGGTGGCGACACGCACGGCCACGAGTGGAGATGCGTACCGCTCTTGAGCCACTTAAGCGTTTTATTGCTACCCCTGCAGTTTCTAAACATCGACTTTTCGTATTTTTGGATTCAGCTGTATTGCCAGATCAGGCAACTTTAGCCATCGCTCGTGCTGACGAAGTGACATTCGGTGTCCTTCATTCTCGGATGCATGAACTGTGGGCATTGCGTATGTGTACTTGGATGGGAGTAGGGAACGATCCTCGCTATACCCCAACCACTACCTTTGAGACATTCCCATTTCCTGAAGGCTTGACACCCAATCTCGCTCCATCCGATTACGCAAATGCCGCTGTTGCCGACATCGTCCTCGCTGTACAGAAGCTGAACGAACTCCGTAACAACTGGCTCAACCCGCCCGAATGGAAAGACTGGGTGTGCACACCCGAGGAAGAGAAAGCCGGTTTCCCCGCGCGCCCCGTCGCCAAGCCCGGCCACGAGGCCGACCTCAAGAAACGCACCCTCACCAACCTCTACAACGCCCGCCCCGCCTGGCTGGACAACGCGCACAAGACGCTGGACGCCGCAGTCGCCAAGGCCTACGGCTGGAACGACTACACGGCGGAGATGGCTGATGAGGAGATTTTGCGGCGGTTGCTGGCGTTGAATCTGCAGCGTTAGGTGCCGCATGTCAGTAAAGCAGAGCATTGCGAGGTTTATCAAGAAAGCTATTTGGTTTTTTCCTGCTAGACGTTTTCGAAAGAATACGGCTAAAGCGATTGCTCATATCGAGGAAATCCTCCCGGTTATTGAAAGGCAGTGGTATCAGGCCAATGAACTTGAACTTGCGAAATACTTAACGCTTTACAACTCGATGTCATTTCTACTATTACTTCACTATGATTTGGCGGTGTTGGCATATGACCATGCAGCCGAAGCGGATGAGCGGAAGCAAAATTTATATGCACGTCAGCTTTGCTTACTTATGCACGAAGCGCTGGACGATATACCAAAGGTGTTTGGTGGCTCATTTCGTAATGTGGCAGCTTCTTTGCCTAATGGCGATGATTACCTTCAGAGGATTTCTGAAGTGTTGAAAATATTGAGCTGCATTCGGAAAGAAAATCACACTCAGATTGCTGAGATTAGGAATTTCGTTGCAGCTCATCGAGATCATGATTCACTGAGGCAACTTGAAATCATGCGAAAGATTGACAGCCTATGGCTTATGGCAGTCTCGGGGCAATTTATTGAGTTTTTAGGAAAGATGGCGAATGCAATTACGCCACTATTGCTGGAAATGGGTAAGCCAGCAGTTATCATAAAACACATTGCCAACAGAGGTTGATTGTCAGAGCGCCGGTTGTTTTCAGGTTTTCTATACGGCGCAATGCGCTTCGCATATTGACGCCCTACAAGGGCCACCTTACGCGGATTGAGATTAAGACATAATCCGGCCTGTTTTTGTCCTGATGAAATGCGGAGACTTTCACCACTCCAATAATTGATGAGGTGGTGTGATGTTGATGATGAACGAGTGGTTCTACAGGGCGCTGGAACTGCTGACTTACAACCCGGTATTGCAGTTGCTGGTTGCGGGTGTTTTGCTGATTTATTTTGTTAGGGCAGTGCGCTGGTGGTAGGGCGCATTAAGCGCGTAATGCGCCGGATGTTTTCAGCCATACGGCGCAATGCGCTTCGCTTATTGACGCCCTACAGTGGAGGCGTTCCATTTGGAGGGGTTATGGAATCTGCGATACAGCAAGCATTGGACGGTATCGAATCCGATCATAACGTCCGCATCCTTTACGCCTGCGAATCCGGCAGTCGCGGCTGGGGCTTCGCTTCGGCGGATAGCGATTGGGATGTGCGCTTCATCTACTGCCATCCGCGCGACTGGTATCTGTCGGTGGAGGAGGGACGCGATGTGATCGAGTTGCCCATCGATGATCTGCTGGATGTGAACGGCTGGGATTTGCGCAAGGCGCTGCGTTTGATGAAGAAGTCGAACCCGGTGCTGCTGGAGTGGCTGTCTTCGCCCATTGTGTATCGGGAGGATGAGGCATCTGTTTCCGCGTTGCGCGCACTGGCTCGCGATTTCTACCAGCCGACAGCCTGCCTGCATCACTATCTGCACATGGCGAAGGGCAACTTCCGCGAATATCTGCAAGGTGAGACGGTGTGGCTGAAGAAGTATTTTTATGTGCTGCGACCGGTGCTGGCTTGTTTGTGGATCGAGCGCGGCCTGGGAGTGGTGCCTATGGTGTTCGATGAGCTGGTCGAAGGTGTGGTGGATGAAGCTGAGTTGAAGGCTGCCATTGCGCATTTGATCGAACTGAAAAGGTCGGCAGCAGAACTTGAAAACGGGCCGCGCATGCCTGCCGTCCACGAATTTCTGGTGCGGGAGATCGCACGGCTGGAGTCAGTGGCCTCAGCGATGCCGAAACGGCCTGTTTCTGCAGACTTGCTCGATGAGATGAATCGTTGTTTCAGGCGTGTGCTGATGGATACGATGGACGCAGGCGATATCGAGTTCGATCCGCCAAGGTCGCGTGATCTGGCGCGTCCGGCTTATTTTTGAAATATTGCGGGGCTGCCTAGCCTCTCACACCGGCCCTCTCCTGTAGCAAGAGCGGGGCGTGCTTTCCCTTGTGCTGCAAGTATAGTCAGAGTGATGTTCGTAGTGCTGAACGGGTAGAATGTGCGCCGGGTAACGGTGCTGGAAAGTCTGAAGATGTCGAACAAGAAAGTGGATGTGTTGCTGGTCGGGGCGGGGGTGATGAGCGCAACGCTGGGCAAGTTGCTGGCGCAGCTCGATCCTTCGCTCAAGATCATGATGGTGGAGCGCTTGTCCAAGGTGGCGAACGAGAGTTCGCACGGACTGAACAACGCGGGCACCGGGCACGCCGGCTATTGCGAGCTGAACTACACGCCGCAGCAGGCGGACGGCAGCGTCAGCATCAGGCGCGCGCTGGAGATCAATGCGGCATACGAGGTGTCGTTGCAGTTCTGGTCTTATCTGGTCGACCAGGGTTTGTTGCCGACGCCGGAGAAGTTCATCAATCCCGTGTATCACCAGAGTTTCGTGCGCGGCAAGGCGGATGTCGAATTCCTGCGCAAGCGCTATGCAGCGCTGCACACGCACCACTTGTTCGAGGAGATGGAGTTCAGCGACGATCCGGCGGTGCTGCGCGAGTGGATGCCGCTGGTGATGCAGGGGCGCGACGACAAGGAGCCGGTGGCGGCGACGCAGGTGAAGCATGGAACCGATGTGGATTTCGGCTTCCTCACGCGCAAGCTGGTGAAGGCGCTGCTCAAGCTGCCCAACTTCGAGCTGAAGCTGAACAACACCATCACCGGTCTCAAGCAGCAAGACGACGGGCGCTGGCATGTGCGCGTGAAGGATACGCACGACGACAAGACGCGCACCATCGAGGCGGGTTTCGTGTTCCTTGGCGCGGGCGGCGGCGCGCTACCGCTGTTGCAGAAATCCGGCATCCCCGAGGCCAGGGGCTACGGCGGTTTCCCGGTCAGCGGCCAGTGGCTGATCTGCCACGATCCGAAGATCGTGCGCCAGCATACGACCAAGGTGTACGGCAAGGCGGCGGTGGGCGCGCCGCCGATGTCGGTGCCGCATCTGGATGCGCGCATCCTGGGCGGTGAATCGGTGTTGCTGTTCGGGCCGTTCGCCAGCATCACCACCAAGTTCCTCAAGGAAGGTTCGATCTTTGACCTGTTCGGTTCGCTCAAGTCGGGCAACTTCAAACCCATGCTGTCGGTGGCGCGCGACAACCTGCCGCTGATGCGCTACCTGATCGGCGAGGCGATGAAGTCGCACAAAGACCGTGTCGGAGCGCTACGCGATTTCTTCGGTAATGCGCGCGAGAACGGCTGGGAGCTGGCCTCGGCCGGGCAGCGCGTGCAGATCATCAAGGATTGCGACAAGAAGGGCGGCAGGCTGGAGTTCGGCACCGAGATCGTGACGGCCAAGGACGGCACGCTGGCCACCTTGTTGGGGGCTTCGCCCGGTGCCTCGACCTCGGTGCAGGCCATGATCGAAGTGATCGAGCGTTGTTTCAAAGCGCGCATGAAGAGCGCAGAATGGCAATGCAAGATGCGCGAGATGATCCCGTCCTATGGTGTTTCGCTGGATGACGATGTGCCGCTGCTGCATGCAGTGCGCAAGCGCACGCTGGAGACTTTGCGGCTGGAGCGCATGGGTTAGTACGGCGGGGGCGGGACGCCCCCGGTGAGGTGCCTGAATAGCGAGGTCAGTATGGATGAGCAGATACGCGAAGCCGCATTGAAATACCATCGCCAGTCTCCGGCGGGCAAGATCACCGTGCAAGCCAGCAAGCCCTTGCATACGGCGCGCGATCTGGCGCTGGCCTATTCGCCCGGTGTGGCGGCGGCCTGCGAAGAGATCGTGCGCGACCCCGCAGAAGTACGCAACCTCACCGCACGCGGCAATCTGGTCGCCGTCATCAGCAACGGCACGGCGGTGCTGGGGTTGGGCAACATCGGCCCGCTGGCATCCAAGCCGGTGATGGAAGGCAAGGGAGTGCTGTTCAAGAAGTTCGCCGGTATCGATGTGTTCGACATCGAGATCGCCGAGAACGACCCGGACAAGCTGGTCGACATCATCGCCGCGCTGGAACCCACCTTCGGCGGCATCAATCTGGAAGACATCAAGGCGCCCGAGTGTTTCTACATCGAGCGCAAGTTGCGCGAGCGCATGCACATCCCGGTATTCCACGACGACCAGCACGGCACGGCCATCATCGTCGGCGCAGCGCTGCTGAACGGCCTGGCGGTGGTGGGCAAGAAGATCGAGGAGGTGAAGCTGGTGGCGAGCGGCGCGGGTGCGGCGGCGCTGGCCTGTCTGGACATGCTGGTCAGCCTGGGCGTGAAGATGGAGAACATCATCGTCACCGATATCAAGGGCGTGGTGTATCAGGGGCGCATCGAGGAGATGGACGACAACAAGGCACGTTATGCGCGCGACATCCCGCAGCGCAAACTGGCCGAAGTCATCGCCGGGGCGGATGTGTTCCTCGGGCTGTCGGCGGGGGGTGTGCTCAAGCCGGAGATGGTCAAACAGATGGCGGACAAGCCGCTGATCTTCGCGCTGGCGAACCCGCGCCCTGAGATATTGCCTGAGCAAGCGCTTGAGGCAAGGCCTGACGCCATCCTGGCGACCGGACGTTCCGACTATCCGAACCAGGTCAACAACGTGCTGTGCTTCCCTTACATCTTTCGCGGTGCGCTGGATGTGGGTGCGACGGCCATCAACGAGGCGATGAAACTCGCCGCCGTGCATGCCATCGCCGAACTGGCACGGGCCGAGCAGTCGGACGAGGTGGCGGCGGTGTACGGCGACGAGAGTCTGAGTTTCGGCGAGCACTACCTGATCCCCAAGCCGTTCGATCCGCGCCTGATCTACAAGGTAGCACCGGCGGTGGCACAGGCCGCGATGGAAAGCGGCGTGGCGACGCGCCCCATCGCGGATATGCGCGCCTATATCGAACATCTGTCGGGGTTCGTCTATCACTCGACCCTGTTGATGAAGCCGGTGTTCGATCTGGCGAAGAAGACCAGGCATCGCCTGGCATATGCCGAAGGCGAGGACGAGCGCGTGCTGCATGCGGTGCAGACCGTGGTGGACGAGGGGCTGGCACAGCCGATACTGGTCGGCAGGCCGGACGTGATCGCCGCGCGCATCGAGCGGCTGGGGTTGCGCATCCGCGCCGGACAGGATTTCGAGCTGGTCGATCCGAACGACGATCCGCGCTACCGCGAATACTGGACGGAATACCACCGTCTGCGCGCGCGCGACGGTGTGACGCCCGAGGTCGCCAAGCGCGAGATGCACCGGCGCAGCACGCTGATCGCCGCCATGCTGGTGCATATGGGGGCGGCGGATGCCATGCTGTGCGGCACGGTGGACCAGCCGCTCTACCATCTGCGTTTCATCGACGAGGTGATCGGCCATCGCCCCGGCAGCAGCGTGTATGGCGCGATGAACATCCTGCTGTTGCCCAAGCACACGCTGTTCATCTGCGATACGCACGTGAACCTGGATCCGACCGCCGAGCAACTGGCGGAGTTGACCATGCTGGCGGCGGAAGAGGTGAGTTACTTCGGACTGACGCCCAGGGTGGCGCTGCTTTCGCATTCCAATTTCGGCAGCCACGACGATGCCTCGGCGCGCAAGATGGCGCACACGCGCACCTTGCTGGCGAAGTTGGCACCGGAACTGGAGGTGGAGGGCGAGATGCACGGCGATACGGCCCTGTCGGAAAAGATACGCGCGCAGCTGTTCCCCGAGGCGAAACTGAAGGGACAGGCCAATCTGCTGGTGATGCCCAATCTGGATGCGGCCAATATCGCCTACAATCTGCTCAAGATGACTGCGGGCGACGGCATCACCATCGGCAGCATCTTGTTGGGTGCTGACAAATCCGCACATATCCTCACGGCGACTGCGACCACGCGCCGTATCGTGAACATGAGTGCGCTGGCTGTCGCCGGCGTGAAAACCAGGAGTGAATGATGGACAAACAGGAAGTTGAACTGCTGAGCAAAGAGGTCGAATTGTTGATGGCCGAACGTACCCGTCTGTTGCGCGTGGTGGGCGCGGCGGCGGTGCTGGTGGCGAATGCGGATGCGATGCGCTTGCAGCCGCAGGCGGTAGATGCTGCCGAAGTGCTATCCGAGATGCTCAACGCGCTTCCCGAGGAGACTTTGCAGGACGCACTGGAATCCGTTAAGGCGCATTCGGCGGCTTGAATCCATGCAAAAGGAGACGATCGGGCTGATCCTCACCGGCGGCGGCGCTCGCGCGGCCTACCAGGTCGGCGTGCTGAAGGCCGTTGCCGAATTCCTGCCATACCGGGCGCGGGTGCCCTTCAAAGTGATCAGCGGCACTTCGGCGGGCGCGCTCAACGCCATCACGCTGGCGGTGAACGCGCGCCATTTCCGCAAGGGGGTGCGCTACCTGCTGAACATCTGGAACAATGCCCAGGTGACCGACATCTACCGCGCGGATGTGCTCGGGGTTCTGAACAACAGTCTGCGCTGGGTGTTCGGTCTGTTGCTGAGCGTGCTGGGCAGCAACTGGCTCAATCGCGTGTCGTTGCTGGACAACAGCCCGCTGCGCACTTTCCTGGAGCGGGCTTTGCCGTGCGATCTTATCCAGCGGCATATCGACGACGGGCTGGTGCATGCGGTGAGTGTCACCGCTTCGGGCTATGGTTCCGGCCATTCGGTGACGTTCTATCAGGGGGCACCGGATATCGAGCCGTGGAAGCGTACCCGGCGTGTCGGAGTGCCGACCCAGCTCGATATCCAGCACCTGATGGCGTCTTCCGCCATCCCTTTCATGTTCCCGGCCGTGCATGTGAACCGTGAGTTCTTCGGCGACGGTTCGATGCGCCAGATCGCACCGATCAGTTCCGCGCTGCATCTGGGGGCCGAGCGTGTGCTGGTGGTAGGTGTCGGCCACAGCGCGATCACGGATGACGAGAAGCGTCCCAAGATCGAGCACTATCCCGCGCTGGCGGAGATCGCCGGCCATGCACTGGACAGCATCTTCATCGACGGGCTGGAGGTCGATCTGGAGCGCCTGCAACGTATCAACAGGACCCTGGACGCTGTTCCCGAAGAGTTGCATCACACCCTCGACCTGCGCCATGTGGAAGCGCTGGTGATCTCGCCCAGCCAGCCGCTGGAAAAGATCGCCGAGCGCTACATCCATAACCTGCCCTGGACCATCCGCTTGCTGCTGCGTCTGGCAGGCGTGATGCGTGGCAGCGGCGCGAATCTGGTCAGCTATCTGCTGTTCGACAAGCATTACTGCCGTGCGCTGATCGAACTGGGCTACCAAGATGCGCTCAAGCGCCGCGAGGAGATCATCGCGTTCCTGCAGCAAGGCGGTGAACCGCCCTGTCATGATCTGGCGCAATGATCAACGCCGCGCCACATTCCCACAAGTCGCTGACCTTCACTTTGCTGCGCTTGCTGGCGGACGGGGAATTCCATTCCGGCGAGGACATGGCGGGGCGGTTGGGGATGTCTCGTGCCAGCGTGCACAACGCGTTGCAGGATGTGGCGCAATACGGTGTCTTGCTGCATAGCGTACGCGGGCGCGGCTATCGTCTGGCCCATCCGCTGTGCTGGCTGGACAAGGAGCGGATACTGGCCGAAGCCGGGGATGCGCGTAGCGTCCTGGATATCGAGATCCTCGAACACGCGACCTCAAGCAATGCCTTGTTGCTGCAAGCTGCGGCGCAAGGCGCAGCCAGCGGCCGCGTGCTGGCGGTGGAATGGCAGAGCGCCGGACGCGGACGACTGGGGCGCACCTGGCATGCCGGACTGGGCGAGGCGCTCACCTTCTCGTTGCTATGGCGTTTCGAATGCGGGTTGGCGGCGCTGTCGGGGCTGAGTCTGGCGGTGGGTGTCGCCATGATGCGCGGCTTGCGCGAACTGGGCGTCAGGGACGCGGGCCTGAAGTGGCCGAACGATGTGATGCTGCCGTCGGGCAAACTGGCCGGTATCCTGCTGGAAGCGCAGGGCGATATGCTGGGTCCCAGCACGGTGGTGATCGGCATCGGATTGAATCTGGTGGCACCAGCGGATGCAGACAGGATCGGGCAGGCGGTGGGGGATCTGTCGGCATGCGGGGTGCCTCCAGGCCAGCGCAACCGGGTTTTCGCCATTTTGCTCAAGCATCTGGTGTCCGTGCTGCGCGAGTTCTCCGCGCACGGTTTCACTGCGTTGCACAAGGAATGGGAAAGTGCACATATGCATGCCGACCGGCCGGTCGAGATGCTGATGCCGGATGGGAAACGCATCCAGGGTATCGCGCTGGGCGTGACGGATGAAGGGGCATTGCGCGTGCGAACGGCGGAGGGCGTGCGTGAATTCCATTCCGGCGAAGTCAGTCTGAGGGGGAGATAGGATGCTGTTGCTGGATGTCGGGAACAGTCGCTGCAAATGGACGCTGGTGCAGAACGGTGCCTGGCTGCGCCAGGGCGTGCTGGAGAATCGCGACCTGGCACGGCTACCGGAGCTGGTGGGGGGGCTACCGGCGGGTTCCCGCATACTGGTGTCCAATGTGGCGGGCGAGGCGGCCGGGGCCAGCTTGCGAGAATATCTTGCGGCATTGCAGGGTGAACTGACGTTCATCCTGGCCGAGGCGGAGCGCTGCGGTGTGCGCAACGGTTATCGCGAACCGCAAAGACTCGGCAGTGATCGATGGGCAGCGCTGATCGCGGCGCGTCATCGCGCCCCCGGTGCCTGGCTGGTCGTCAATTGCGGGACGGCGACCACGGTCGATGCGCTCTCGGCGCAAGGCGAGTTCCTGGGGGGGCTGATATTGCCAGGATTGTCGCTGATGCTGGACAGTCTGAGCGCCAACACGGCGCTGCTGACCGCCCAAGAGGGTGACTTGCAGGACTTTCCCCGTGACACCGCAGCCGCCATGTCGAGCGGCGCGGTGCGGGCGACGCAGGGCGCGATCCTGCATCAGTTCGGATTGCTGCAACAACGCGAGGGCAGTGTGCGCTGTCTGATCAGCGGCGGTGCGGCGGGCAAGGTGATGCAGGGACCGTCCATACCGTGCGAGCATGACGAATACATGGTGTTGCGCGGATTGCAGATTTTGGGAGAAGAGGGAGCATGAACAAGAAATGGGTATGGGGGTTGCTGCTGGCCAATGTGCTGTTGTTTGCATGGATGCGTTGGGGAGAGGTGCTGACCGTCGATCCTGATGTGTTGGCAGCGCAGCCGCCGTTGCACGCGGACAAGGTCGTGCTGCTGAAAGAGACGAGCCCGGTGAACGTGGAATCCTCACCTGCGGCCACATTGCCAGAGTCTGCGGTGGTGTCGGCGGTGGAAGTGGTCGAGGCTGTTCCCGCGCCCGCCCCGCGTCTGAGTGATGAGTTGGCCAACCCGCCACAGATCGAACAATGCCTGTTCTGGGGCGAGTTCTCCGGCAGCGGCCTCGCAGACGCCCGTCAGCGACTGACCGCGCTGAACCTCGGCGCACGGCTGCAGACGCGCAGCGTGGAGCACGCGAGCGGATACTGGGTGTATATGTCGCCGCTGAAGAACCAGGCCGAGGTACAGAAGAAGATCGGACAGCTGAAGAAACTCGGTGTGAACGATTATTTCGTCGTGCAGGAAGCGGGGGAATGGCAGCGCGCCATCTCGCTGGGCGTGTTCCGCACCGAGCGCGCAGCGGAGAACTATCTGGCCAGCCTGCGCAAGCAGGGCGTGCGCACCGCCAAGGTTGGGGAGCGCAAGAGTACGCTCAGGTTCACCCAGTTCGTGATCTCGGAGGCGGAAGCGGAGATCGAGTCGAAAGTGCGCGGTTTTCTGAAAGATTTCCCGGACAGCGAGCTGAAAATGTCAGACTGCAATTGACAGGGCGCGACTAAATCAGCAAAATGCCGCCCTCTTTTTGGCAACGTAACATTTTTACTGCCGAAGAAAACTTGACGGTGATATAGCTCAGCTGGTTAGAGCACAGCACTCATAATGCTGGGGTCGGTGGTTCAAGTCCACCTATCACCACCACATATAATAAAGATAAGCCCCGCCAGTCGGGGCTTTTTCTTCGCCCATTCCAATGGCAGCAATGGTTTTATCGGTATTGCTGTTGTCTCATGTGTGTTCAATTTATCTCAATAAATGTCACAAAATCTCACGCTAATGTGAGTAACGATGTGAGTAATTCTTGCTAAATTTCAATGGTGTGAGTAATATGAATTTTTCATTACTCACAAGGAGTTAATGATGGGAAAGCTAACAGATAAGGCTGTGCAATCTGCACAACCTAGAGAAAAACAATACGGAATTTCTGACGGCGATAGCCTTTCGCTGATAGTCCGCCCCACTGGGGCCAAGCTTTGGTGGTTCAGATATAGGTTTGCAGGCAAGGCTAAAACCTTATCAATAGGGGTGTATCCAGTTGTTTCATTGAGAGAGGCGAGGGATAAGGTATTTGAGGCCAAAAAGAAATTAGCCAATAACATCGACCCTTCCGCTGAGAAGTTAGCAATTCGCGCCTCATTAGTTGAGCAAAAAGAGGAGCAAGTACAAGACGAAGCTAGCCGGTTCGAGGCTGTAGCTCGCGACTGGTTTGAGAAGCACAGTAAAAGCCTAAAGTGGGAAGAAAATCATGCCAGCAAAATCCTCGGACGACTGGAAAATGACATTTGCCCTTGGCTTGGGAAGCGACCAATAGCAGAAATTACTGCACAAGAGCTTTTGAGTGTAATCCGAAAGATTGAGTTTCGTGGAGCCTTAGAGACCGCGCATAGGGCGCTTTCTGAGTGCGGCAGGGTGTTCAGATATGCCGTAGCCTCTGGGTTGGCTGAAAGGGACCCTTCCGGCGATTTAAAGGGGGCTTTGCCACCCTACCGCAAGGATAAGCACTTCGCGGCCGTTACAGACCTCAAGGATGTGGGAGCATTGCTTCGCGACATAGAGGGTTATAGCGGCACTCATGTTGTTCGGGCTGCATTTGCCCTTTCCCCGCGAGTATTCCTAAGACCTGGCGAGCTTCGGAAGCTGGAATGGGAGTGGATTGATTTTGATGAGGCGATGATTACGATTCCACCGACTGCTCACAAGACAGGCAAAAGGACGCAAGCCCCTCATATGGTTCCATTAAGTCAGCAGGCGATTCAAATACTGAAAGAAATTCAGCCTCTCACGGGGAGCAATAAACTCGTTTTCCCAAGTGAGCGGGATAAAAATCGCCCAATGTCTGATAACGCAGTGCGTTCGGCAATGAGACGCTTAGGTTGGACGGGTGACGAGATGACGCCGCATGGCTTTCGTGCGCTGGCAAGCACGATATTAGACAATTTGGGATATAAGCAGGAATGGATCGAGCGTCAGTTAGCGCATGATGAAGCCAATAAAATTAAAGCCGCTTACAAGCGTGACTTGCATTTGATGTATATGCCTGATCGCAAAAAGATGATGCAGGAATGGTCAGATTATTTAGATAAATTACGCGACGGTGCACAGATCCTCCAGTTGAGGAAATAGTCGATTGCGGAGAATTTTGCTAATGCAACCCGTTATTCCTCTTTCAGTTTTGAATTGACACGAATCAATTGAGCCGTATCAGTTGAGCAAACGGAATCATTGCTGTGCAATTTTATGAGCGGTGATATGTTTTTTCTCTTTCGCAACTTGGGCACAGAATTTTCATCCCGACATATACAAACCACCCACTCTGAAAATCCTACGTTGCAAACACGATAATTTTTTCCGTAAGAAACCCTGAGCTTGAAATTTCTTCCGGTGATAGACCGTGCTTTGTATTCAAAATGATTCGGCAACTGCTCCTTATGCTGAAGCTTTTTTGCAAATACCCTTGTCTGAGAAAGACTCAAACTTCGAGTTGAAATTGCAGTGTAGGCACGGAGAGAAACTTGTTTAGGGTGTTCAATATAAGTTGGTACCCAAAGCGAATGAGGCCTTGATTTTGTATTCGGCGCATTTTCCCTGATGCGCTTTTCAAACTTAGAAATATCCAGCTTAACTTTCTCCCACCAATCGCCATCGCGTGCGACGTAGAAAAATCTCTTGTTGCGGCTGGAATGATTTCCAGAAGCGGTGCGAGTAAGAATTAAATTTTCTAGTACGGACTTAAGCCATTTTTCTCTTGCGACACGAAGGTCGTTAAGCAGCCTGTTCACTCGTCTTTTTTGCGATGCAGGTTCATGCATCTCATCTGCTGAATTCGATGAATTGTCTGTTTTTATCGGCATTTATATAAATTCTATTAAGTAAATTTACTTTTATGCATCAAATGGATAGGCGCATATTTGATGCGTATGAAACTTTAACGCAAAGACACCATAAGTTGCTACTGGCAAAACTGTAAATGATGACCGTATTGCGAGTGCGTTGAAAAACACTTCCGTGGTACGGGCTGGAATGGCTCATGCATTCCGTTTGAGTACTGAAAGAATTCACATGAATCAAATATTACGCCCTAAGCAATTATCAAAAAAGCTATCTGTATCACCGGCGACATTATGGCGTTTGCAACATGCAAATGATTTTCCGAAGAAGGTGCAGCTTTCAGCCCGTGCAGTTGGCTGGTTGCAATCCGACATTGATGCGTGGCTCGAAAGGAAGGTAACAAAAAGTCAGAATTCCAGTAGCGAGGTTACGAAATGAATATCTACTTTAATGGTGTAACTCTGAAAGTTACGAAACATGAATTAATGGCTGGCGAAGGGCTAAATAATCAAAATTCGCTTGGAAAGTTGATTGGAAATCGTTTTGCTGACGCGGTACGTGATGCAAAAAACTTCACTTTAATAACTGTGACAAATTTAATTGCATGGATGCAATCAAACCACACCAGTCTAATTAAAGGAGAAATCAATGAGTGACTCCTTAACCGCAATATTTCCGATTGATAGAAGAAAAGGAGAGGCGCTGGAAAGAGAAAATTTCCCGGCACGGTATCTTGTTCAAATGGATAACCATGGTGAACTAGGTAATCCATTTTCAAGGTGGCAATCTGTACGCTCACCGCTAACGAATGAATCATTTCGGGTGCGCACAATTCATAAAATTCTTAACGGACAGCGTAGCGAAGTGCAAGGGTATGAGGTCGAGATTAATCCGCCAGCGTGCTTAATCGGAAACAACCTGTTGTTATCGAACAGTGTATATATGGCGGTCACAGGCACGTTTAAACTACTTCAGTATTGGTTGCTTACGCAAGGATGCACCCATAAAGAAATTAAATTGCTTTCGATTGAAGATGCAAGGATTAAGTCGGCCACGCTGACATACCTTGTCGAGTGCACTGGTGAAAACGATGCTCACTCTGCAAGGCGTGAGTTGGGTTTACATGCTGCTGCGATCAAAAACAAAAAGAACCGTTCAAAACCGCTTTTAAAAAATCTTGTGTTTAGTATCGGGACTAATGAAGAGGCAACCGTATATATGAAGCATCATGATTATTCTATTACGGCATATGTCAAAGACAATCCTGTTGGAGGCGCATCATCATGCTTCGCCAGCAGGGATATTGAAAGTTCCTTACGCAATGAAGCACGAAAATATTTACGTGTCGAAATCAAGTTTGGCGAGAGGTGGCTGGAAGATAATGATCGGGATACTGCTGACTCATGGAGGGTTGTTGATGGTTTCAATCCTTATGATCTCGGCATCGCTACGATCCGGGAGTATCTCAGGCTTGATGAAAACTTGCGCGTTAGAAAGCCAAAACGTGAACATCTGAGCTGTTTGTCTAGGGATGATAAGAAAGTCCTAAGATGGCACTTGAATGGTAACGATGCCAAGGAGCATGAGTTATTGCGAGGATGCAATGCTGCCAAATTCTATCCGATGAGAATTCGGATTTTGCGAAAATTGCGAATCGATCTTGGTATTCCATGGTGCGTACAAAATTCAGAATTACGACCAAAGCTTAATCAGTTATTTGCGATTGAGGGTAAATATAAGCCGCCACGCGAACTTGCGGAGCACGTGTACGGCCCGTCTAGCGTAAAGGTGGCAATTGGCAAGTTGAAGGAGTTAATTGGCAAGAGGCAGGAGGCTCCTGAGGGCGATTAGATTGCTCATATAATAGGGACTGCATGGGGAATCGTCACTCATGCAGTCAAAATGCTCTAGCTTCTGATAATTTGTATGCTCAATTTGCGTACCAATTTACGCTGGAGAATTCTATTCTCCAGACGGCGTTATCTCGATTGCTGTCATAAGTACAGGTGTACGCTGATTGCCATTATCCCGGTCAAACAATCTCCCTTTTACCGAAACTAGCTTGCCACTCAACGCCGCATACTGATCACTTGTTTTTCCATCCAGTACAAGCTGCATCAGCTTAACGCTATCGCCCTTAACGGTTATTGATTTTGCCAATTGAATCGCTCGGAACATTACCTTGCCCCCATCTGGTGTTTCTCCCGGCGCAGCAACCAAACGTCCATGAAGCACGACAATTTCTGACTCTGCGTACTCTGGATAAGAAATATTTACAGGATTCGGAACAGAGGTTGTTTGAGCTACAGCTACTGGTGCATTGCTATCCCCCATAGTGCTTGCCCCGCTCAATTTCGCGGTCAGCAACCTGCGCTGTTTGAACATCTCCTCGGCATCGTTCTGCTCTATGCCACACAATTTATTAGGCAACTGCCCAATACTCACATACTTGAGTTCTTGCGACACTTGGTATTTGAATTCATATACAGGACTGCCTTGATTGTATAGTTTTTCAAAATCCTGCCAGTCCATGTAAACCAAATCAAAGCATTGATCTTTTGGCTTGCCTTTGATCAGCTCAACAAGCACGCCTAAACGCCCCAGAAAGTCATCCAAATTATTTGATGCAATGTTTATCTCAGCCCCTTTGTGATAGTCAACCGCTTTATCGCCAGAAAGCGCCACAGAGGAAGAAGCATTTTTAGGTTTGCCGAAAACCGCACCAATGATTACAAGAGCCACTATCGCTATCGCAATCCATTTCCACTGAAAACCTTTACCGCTTTCAGAAGATACCGGAGAGGCAGCGCCATTCAAGGCATTCCTGAACGACCTAATTATTTTCTGGTTTGGGCTACTGAATAGCGCATAAATATTGTCGTAGTTGGCTGTTGCTTTAACATTTATTTTTGTTCTGTTGTCTGCCAGCCTAAAGAGCGTAATGCTAACTTCACCCCAGGCAGGAAACCTTTTATATTCAGCCTGCATCGTGGAAGTCAATTCCTGCGCCTTGATATTCTTAAATCCACCGGCCTCCAATGCTCCAGTACAACGCTTCAGCAACGCCTCCACATTTTCAGCAATCTCGAAATCTTCCTCAGTTGATTTTCTAATAGCCATATCACTCCCTAATTAAATTATTACTGATTAGTCCACATTCGGCTTCAGCACAATTGCCGAAGCCACCCAAGCGCTATCATTCGTATAGATTCTGGAGCTGGTCATTTTTGCAGAGCAGTTCGCAACCATCTTCTTGCACGCAGCATCACCACTTTTCCAAAATCTCCTTGGCAGAAAATTCATTGCATGTCTCGGCATGCTGCTTGCATTATTCGCCGATATACAGCACATCCAGAACGGGCATCGTTCTCTCAGTCCTATTCACCAATCTGTATTTTCTATTGGCTTTATAGCGCCCCACCACCCAAACAGCTGATCCAATTCGCAGATTCCGAATAAAGCTGATCGTTTTTTTGCTCAGGTTCAATTGGGCATAGTGCCGTGTTCCATTCCGGCTTAACGCTTCCGCTCGCAAAGCCAATTTTGGGCCAAGTTCCACCTCTTCTTGCCATGGGGTTTGATAAGCGACTTCAAAAACAGAGTCGGAGTCAAAACGTACACGCAACACGCCATCATGTTCTTCGCCCTCAATCGTCACTCTCCCTCCATAAACCGCGTTGTCCACTTTCAGTAAAGTGGATGCCATGATTTCCTGCAAACTGGAGATGTGGTCGTTCGCTAACCATACATCTTTCATGCTTTCCGGTTTAATTGCGCCCGATCTGAGCTGCTGCTGACGCGCCAGCTTTTCCTCCTCTTTTGCCTTCAAAGCATCCTCCTTTGCCTTTTCTTTCTGCGCTACTTCTACTTCCATCTTTTTTGCTCTGAGCTTGGCCTCTGCCTCATCTTGGTCACTGCTGGCATGGTTCGCTGCTAACCAACGTGCATGTTCTGCGGCTTGCACTCGACGATATTTTTCAGGAACAAAAGAATCAAGCAACCACACAGCAACCCCAAATGCACTCCTTGAACGGTTGCCATAGACATTTAACAGTGCCTTGGCTAAGGCCATCTTTTCTTCATTGGACAACTCCTGACATTTTTCAAACTGAAAAATATCCAATGGAGATGTTTCCTCACTACTAAACGGGCTAGTGTAGATTGAGGCATTGGATACGATTCCGTGACCTAGATTATCCTCACTGACGACCTTCCCAAAAGACGGTTCACAAGACCACGCCTTCTCGACCATGTCTTCCTCGGAAAAGGCACTGCTGCATATCGCGAACAACGCCAGAAACCAGCCCATATTTATACGTCGCATGTTGCCCCCTTGGTTACTAAACCTTAACGATGATTTGCCTTTATATTTTGCTGGTGCTGCCATGTTGCTTTCTTCTTTCAATAAATCACATTTAGTTTCAGCGCGATAAATCTGGCCGACACTTATCCAAGCATGACGTAATAAATCATAGTATGACATGGAGGGCCATTCTGACAACCTTCCAATAAAACGACACTACACATCATTTAATGATGTAGGAGAGTGAAGTGAGGAATGACCCGAAGGCCGAGGAAAAAAAGCTGGCAAAGCGGCTCGGTGCGCTCATCGCGGCAAGACGAAAATCCCTAGGACTAACCCAAGGAGAGCTGGCCGAAGCAGTTGGGATTGAGCAAGAAAGCATGTCCCGGATTGAAACGGGGATAATTACAACATCCTTGAGCCGATTGCTTTCATTGGCCGATGCGCTGGACTGCTCGATCGAAACTCTATTACGTCCAGCTTCCAACCGGCAACAAGACCAATCGTTAGTAATGGAGGGATTGTTGGATGGCCTTGATGAAGCGGAACGGGCTTTCGCCGTTCGGGTTGTCAGCGACTTTGCCAACCTCGCCCGCTCTCGTCGAAACAAGCGTAGCAAGTCATAAATAATCCGTAAGGGGAAGCCGTCTCAAATTTTTGGATTTCATCACTTGAACCTAGGCCGTCATCAACGAAATCGGCGAGGTAGGAATGGCCGACTATTTCTTCCGCGCCTCATTAACTAACGATAATTGATGTTATCGCTAGTCAACTCTTCGCCGGTCTTACCGGACATTGGCGATTTTATGAAAATCCAGTTTTAACGTGCCTCATTTTATTGTATCGGAAGTTCCTGATTGAAATGTTATGCGGCATCAACCTGGGTATTGCCACACGCAATTTGTGTGAACTGTTATCATCCTAAACTGGTCGCATATCGATACGCTTAACCACGGAATGGGGTGTCCAGTGACGATTCTGCAAGAGATTCTGAAGTGGTCTCAGGGCCTTCCCGCATGGCAACAGGATGCCATCGCCAGACTCTATGTGAGGCCAGAACCTTCCGCCCAAGACCTCGATGATGTGTATGCGCTGCTCAAATCCGCGCACGGTATTCCCGACCCCCAAGGGAGAATCCCGACCCAACTCGCAGCCGAGCAAGTGGCCGTTCCGCAGGCGCAAGATCGGCTGATACAACTCGCCGCAATCAAGAATCTATGTAACGTTAATGCGCTGGCCGAGGGGCAGCGGCTGCCTATTAATCCGAGCGGTCTTAGCGTCATCTATGGGGAGAACGGCTCGGGCAAATCGGGTTATTCCAGGGTGTTCAAGAAGGCTTGTCGCGCCCGCGACCAACGCGAATCCATTCACCCAAATGCTCACTTGCCGCCTGACAAGGTCGGACTTGCGCGAGCGGCATTCGAACTCGTAGTGGATGGTAACCCTCTGGAAGTCGAATGGGTGTCGGGCCAGGAAGCACCCGAGCAGCTTTCCTCGATAGCCATCTTCGATTCGCATTGCGCGCGAGCCTACGTCGACAACCAGGGGGACTTCGCTTACGTGCCATACGGTCTCGATATTCTCGAAGGGCTCGTGTATGTCTGTGGGCAGCTTAGGGCTTCTGTGGCAAAAGAGCAGGCCGAGAACAAACCGAACATCGATATTTTCGCCACCTTAAGTAAAACGCAGACTCCGGTAGGCAAGATGCTGGCATCCCTTTCGCACCAAACCAAACCCGAAGACGTTGAAGCTCTGGCACATTGGACAGCAGCCGACCAGAAGCGACTTGAGACTATCGGCAAGACGCTCGCCGAGACCGACCCCAAGCAGAAAGCGCAGATTATCAAAAACCTGGCGACGCGCTTCGCTGGCCTGTCCACCCGCATTAACGCGGCCATCGGCTTGGTCAATGATGCCAGCGTTGCCAGTCTAAAATCCCTCATCGAGAAATCGACCGTTGCAAAACAGGCGGCAATCTTGGCGGGCCAGAACTTCAAGGAAACTCCAGGCCTTCTGCCCGGCACCGGGGGCGAAGCCTGGAAAGCGCTTTTTGACGCGGCCCGTGCTTTCGCCGTGGAGTCCCATCCCGGCAAGGATTTCCCACATTTGGGAGCGGAATCCGCCTGTCCGTTGTGCCAGAATCCTCTTGAACAAAATGGGGTGGCGAGGCTCGAAGCGTTCGAGGTCTTTTACCAGCAGGCGGCTGAAAAAGCGGATAAGGCGGCTAGACAACTGGCGGAGGATGCTTATCGGACAGTCAAGAGTGCCCAGCTAGACCTGTTGATCGATGAGTCTTTGGCGACTGAACTTGCAGGAGTGAGCCAGAAGTTGGCCGACGACTGCGCGAACCTCCAGAAGGTTCTGCTGGAACGGCGGGCAGCCATCCTCGAAGCACCGAAGTCGGGAAACGATTGGAATGCGATTCCTGCGCTGCCGACAGATCCCAGGGTTGACCTGGAGAACGCCAAGAACAAATTTCTTGGCGATGCCAAGGATCTCGAAGCGTCCATGGACGAAAAGGCCAAAGCGGCAATGTTCATCGAAAAGGTCGAACTGGAAACCAGGCTACGGTTCTCCGATTTGAAAGATGCCGCATTGGATGCCATCGCCAAGTGCGTATTGATAGAAAAGCTCAAGGCCTGTTCCGAGGCCACGGCTACGACCGCTATCTCCCGCAAGTCCACCGAGCTTTCCAAGACCATGGCAACCCAGGAGGTCGCCAATGCCCTCAACCAGGAGTTGAAGGATCTGAACGTCCACGAGCTGAAGGTGGTGATGAAGCCCGAGTCGCCGGGTGGCAAGACTAGGTTCAAGTTGGTGTTGGAAGTTCTCGGCAGCGCATCGGCAAAGGACATCTTAAGCGAGGGGGAGCAGCGGGCCATCGCGATCGCCTCGTTCTTAGCCGAAGTGAACCTCGGTAAAGGAAGCGGAGGCATCGTATTCGACGACCCCGTTTCCTCACTAGACCATCGCCGCCGTGGTTACGTTGCGAAACGCCTGGCAGCAGAAGCCAAGCGCCGGCAGGTGATCGTTTTAACCCACGACATCTATTTCCTTTGCATCCTCCAGAAGGAAGCTGATGAAGCAGGCCTCGGCTTAGACCCCCAATACATCCGCAGGACATCGATGGGGTTCGGCGCGCATAGCGCACATCTGCCCTTCGATGCCCTGACCACATCAAAGCGCGTCAAATACCTCCGGCAAATGCAAGTGGCCATAGCCCAAGCGCACAAAACTGATGAGGAAGAGGCAAAAAAACTCACCCGCAACGCCTACTCCCATTTGCGAATGACTTGGGAACGTGCCGTCGAGGAGGTGCTTTTCCAGGGCGCGGTCACGCGTTTCGGTGAAGGGGTCTCCACCCAAAAACTGAGCTACGTCGAAGTCAGAGACGACGATTACGCGAAGGTCAGCTCGGCCATGTCCAGATGCTCGAAGTTCGCCGCACACGATGCTGCTTTGGGCGCGCAGTTATCGACGCCACGCCCCGATGAGCTTTCCGTAGATATCGAAGAACTGGAGGCTTGGCGCGAATCGGTCGACAAACGGAAAGATGCGATTCGCGCCAGGAGGTCGTAATCGGCGAATGAGGCTTGGGTAAAATTGTTATCATACGCAACAGAATGACTACGAGAATTTAAATGAAAGTTGAAACAGAAAAAATGATGAAAGGCCCTCATCACCGGGCCGAAGTTGTCAAAATATCCACAGTGGCCCCAAGAAAACGTTCGGATGCTAAGTCTGCTACTGTCGAAATCGGAAAGAAAGCTCGCGGCAAGATTAAGCAGACGGTGGAGAAAAAGTCGGCAACCGTCCAAAACCTGCGGCCTACTCCGCTGAAACCGACCGCAAAAACATCGGATGCCGCCAAGAAGATGGCGCGCCCGTGGGAGATTTTCACCCCGATTGTAAAAAGCAGCAAAAAGACCAACCTGACGCACGTGAGCCTGTTCTCGGGTTGTGGCGGCTTCGACCTTGGCTTCCATCAGGCAGGATTCAAGACGGTGTTCGCGAACGACATCAACCCCGATGCGTGCGAGACGTATCGCCAGAACATCGGGGAAATCTCCGATCAGGACGTAAGGGTGGTAGGTGTTCCGAAACTGAGTAAACGTCCCGATGTGTTGACCGCTGGGTTTCCGTGCCAGCCCTTCTCGAACGCAGGTTCCAGGAAGGGTGTGGAAGACAGCACCAGTGGTACCTTATACCAGACCGCATTGGCTTTCGTCCGCGACTTGAAGCCCAGAAGCGTGGTGTTCGAAAACGTGCGGGGGCTACTCTCCTTCGGGGATGGCGAGAAGCTCCTGATTCAAGAAATCTGCGAGCAGCTGGATGCGCTGGGATACAACGTGGTGTTCAGTCTTATCGATGCGTCCAGGCATCACGTCCCGCAAAAAAGGTTGCGCCTTTTCGTCGTCGGAGTGGAGAGGGTCCATGCGGCCGGATTGTTTTCTTTCCCGCATCCCGTCGACCGGGACGATTTGAGCCTCAAGCACACCATAATGGATCTGAACAGCAAGGTGTTGAACCAGAAGGAGCTGATGCAGCTTAACCCGCAGGCCATACAGCTGGGAAGCATGGTTCCCGAAGGCGGGTCCTGGAAAAACATCCCCTACGAGAAGCTTCCCGAGCGCCTCAAGAAAATAAGTGACAACATGGAGCGATACCGGTGGCCTAACTTTTACAGAAGGTACCATCGGGACGAAATCGCCGGAACGATCACTGCGGCCTTCAAGCCCGAGAATGCAGGCGTTTGGCATCCTATCGAAAAGCGCATCTTCTCGGTGAGGGAAATCGCCAGGATTCAAACCTTTCCCGATTGGTTTAATTTCGTCGGTCGCACCATCAAGTCGAAATACCAGCAGATCGGCAATGCGGTGCCTCCACGGTTGGCCTACGAGATGGCTATGCAGATCAAGGCGGTGCTGGGTGGTGCCGACCTGAGGGGCGAGTCGGAATACCTGAGCTTCGAGCAGTTCGTAGACTCCGGCAAGCCGCTGCGTGCCCGCGATAGAGACGTGATCTTCTCGCAAGAGAAGCCGTCCGTCAAAACCAAGAAGCGAGCATGATGCGATGGCTAAATATTTGAGTCAGGAGTTGGTTTGCAAATCCTTCGAAAGGCTTTCCTCGCGAAACACGACGGGGAAGACGCATATGGAGCGAACATCGGCGCTGATGTATTTTTTGTCGGTCGATGCCGTGTTCAAACATTTCGGGGTGAGCAGCCTGGATCTGAATCCGGATAGTCTGGAAGGGAAAAATAGCCGCAAGCAAGTGGAGATGGAATTTACCAGGCTGGTTCTGGTCGGAAATTCACACGGCGTGGTCAGGCAGGTAACCGAGTTGGGTAAAATCGAAGAGGCAGGAACCCATCCGGAGAAAAGGATATCGTCGAACTTCTTGACGGTGCCGCTGAAGAAAGCATCAAACCAAACTACCCCCTTTTACTATCCGAGCCGACCCAAGCACCCGCTATTCAAAATGGGGTTCGCTGCCACCGGGAAGAAGTGGGGAGTCAGCTTTCACGACAACTGGATGACGAATTTCTTGGCGATACTGACCACGATAAAGGGGGCGACTCCATCGTTGGACCTCGCGGTGTTCGTTTGTAGGGACTGTGCCATCGATGATGGGGCCGCAGACATTTTTACGGCTCTTGAAGAGCAGCTCAAAAAAAGGTTTACCAGAAACCTGGCCGACTTCTGGGTTCAGAGGATAGAGAAGGAAAAGGTTATGGCTCGCGGTGTTGAGGCTCCTTTTGCCGACCACCATGCGCTATTCGCGAGTTTTTATAAGCAGGCCCCCGCCCCCGTTAAACAATACGAGCAGATGAAAAAATCTGAACTGATAGACCGCATACATCAGTTGGAGTCGATGTTGGCAACGACAGATTAACCCATAGGATTAGGACGACCATGACCACTCAACCCAAGTTTATGTTGGACAAACCACAGCCTCAAATCAAGCAGAGGCTTTATAACGGCAGGAGGATCAACGTTTGGGAAGGGAAGGTGAAAGTTTCGTCGATCATCGGCTGGGTGGACAACCCAAGAATTGAACTGGAGAAAAAGAAATACTTATCCCAGGTTGGCGGGAGGCAGCTAACCCAGGACGAAATTTTCGATCTGATGAAGAACGACCCGGAGGTAAAGCTCAAGGAGCTTCGGGACGACATCATTAAAAATGGTCTGCGCGAACCTCTCGCCCTGTCGTTTACGGGAAAGCTGCTCGATGGAAACCGCAGGTTTTTTGCCGTCAAGTACGCGCTGGCAAGTATGCCGTTGTCCGACCCCAACCGCCAAGACCTGGAAACGGTCGAAGTTCACGTCCTTTCCGAAGACGCTACCGATGCCGACGAGCAGAATGTCCTGGTGGAAGAGAACTTCTCGGCATCGTTGAAAATCGAGTGGCCTGCATACGTGAAGGCGGTCCAAGTTATCGATGCTCACGAGGAGGGCTTAAGCCCGGAGGAGATTTCGCAAAAGTTCAGTTGGGCCAAATCGAAGATCAAGGAAACGCTCAAGATCCACGAAATAATCCAGGAGTTCATTATTTTTGCGACCGCCAATATAGACCCGGACGATGAGTCAGGCGGCGGTTTGGGATTATCGGAGCAGGAGGCGGAGACCGTTGCCGCCAAAAGTTATCAGTATTTCAACGAGGCGCAGAAGTCGTTTTTTGACCCGTTGAAGACGGACATAGATTTCAAGATCCAGTTTTTCAAATGGATCAACGATTCGAAGTTTTCGAGCTTCCCCGAAGTCAGGGTCGCATACAAAGCGTGGCTACATCCCGAAGCCAAAGCGGCCCTGTTACAACCCGACCCCGCTGCCGCGAAATCGGCGAAAGCGATTCTCGACTACAACGCGAGAATCGTGAGGAGCGGCGACGAAGCCGTTGGCAGGATCGATACGTTCGTCAAGTTCATCAAAGAAATGACCGCCTCTGATATCAAGCTGATTCCTGAAAACTCGCGGAAGAATCTCCAAGAGGCACTGGAGCTGGTAATCAAACTGAGCAAAGCGGCATCGGAGTGAACCGATGAAAGTCCGAGTCGAGGGGGATGGGGTGCACATCGAGTGCGCTGGACTTGAACTGTTAAAGCTCAAGGCCCAACTTGCCCAACGGATAGGCTCGCAGCTTACCTCGGGGAAAGATTTCATTACGTTTCCGTTGCCTGCTCTTCCTATAGTCGCAGACCTGATAGGTCATGCGGAAACGGATGGCGAGGTGGAGAACGCGTTGGAGCGATTCAAGCGGCACGAAGCGGCACGAATCAGGGCGCTTGAGATAATAGAACTCAACGAGCAGCCCGCACTGTCTGGAAACTGGAACAACGTCCTCGAACCCGCCCAGGCATCGGCGGTCGGAGCGATGACCGTGCCGGGGCTTTTAGGACTCTGTCTGTTCGATGAGCAGGGCAGCGGGAAAACGGTGATGACCATCGCCGCCTTCGACGAGTTGAGGGGGTTGGGCGAGATAGATGCGATGATCGTGGTATGCCCGAAGAGTATGGTCAGCGAGTGGCCGAAGGACATCGCCAGGTTTCTAGACCCCGAGTGCCGGGTCGAGATAGCCGAGGGCGACCAGCGGCAGAAGTATGAGACTGCGCAACGCAAGTTCGACGTGCTGGTCACGAACTACGAAGGTGTTGAGCCCATGCTGGTCTACCTGATGGCGAGCGCATCCACCCGGCGCTACCTTCTCGTGGTCGACGAGTCCTACTACCTGAAAAACGGTGAGTCCTACCGTTCGGAAATCGTGGAGAAACTCAGGTCGAAGTGCCGGAAGTGTTTCGTGCTGTGCGGAACTCCCGCTCCCAACTCCGCCCACGATTTGGTGAATCAGTTCGTCCTGGCGGACTTAGGCTACACGTTCGGCGGATTCAAGAAATCGAACAACCCTGCGGCGGACTGGGACAAAATCGCTACGCTGGTAGACACGAAAGGTGTTTTCATCAGAAGGTTGAAGCCGGACATCCTCCAGCATGTTCCAGAAAAGAACTTCCACGTGATAAGTGTGGAGCTTGCGGGCAAGCAGGCCCTGATGTACGAGAAGGCAAAATCAGCATTGGAGTTAGAACTCAGGAGTCTGAACAACGAGTCGTTCAAGAAGAGTTTGCTGACTTATTTCCAGAAAAGGGCCGCGCTGTTGCAGATATGTTCCTGCCCCAGCTCGATCGACCCGACGGCTTCGGAAGTTCCTGTGAAATACACCGTGCTCGACGATCTCCTGGATAAACTGATATCCCAGGGCCGCAAGGTCGTGCTCTGGTCTTTCTACAGGAAAAGCCTAGACGAGATCATGGCGAGATATTCTCGATATCATCCCGTCAGGGTCGATGGCTCAGTCACTTCTAACGTTGCAAGGCGAGATGCTGTGCGCTCCTTCCAGGAGGACCCGGCTACCATGCTGTTCGTGGGCAACCCCGCCGCCGCAGGCGCTGGAATCACCCTACACGCGGCCTACGATGCGGTCTACATATCGTATTCTAACCAGGCGGCACACTATCTCCAGTCGCTGGACAGGATACACCGGCGTGGGCAGGTCGCGGACGAGGTCAACTACTACCTGCTGATTTGCAAGAACACGATAGAAGAAACCGAGGTGGTGAGGCTAAGGGGTAAAGAGGTCCGGCAGCACGATTTGTTAGGCGACCACATAACTTGGCCGACATCGCTGGATGACGCACTGGGGGAGCTCGGAGTTCATGTTTGACTTGGTCTGGGTCCTCGATGGCGAGAAGGGCACGTCTTTCGGAAGCGCCGGTGTTTCCGGCAGTTACATCCTCCCCAAAAACGAGGTCGATTTCGAACCTAAATCCCTGGCGGGCCGAAGGCTCTGGGTCGTGCTGAGGGGGCAAGAAGACAGGTTGCTCCTGCTCGTCAAGGTAAAGAAGGTGGAGCGGATAATCGATGGTTACTACTCCGGCGATTATTGGATATCGCCGGAGGTGACGGGTTCGCTCAAGCTGGTGTCTGACTACGCAGGTGCGGCCAGATACGCCACGATGTCCACTCGCGCTTCTAAACTTGGCGTGTCCGAACTGTCGCAAGAGTCATCCGGTGCTCTAGCTTTACTCGTCAAAGGCTCAATACAGACGAAGTTGCTTCCGCCCGACAAGCGTTCCCTGTCGAAGGTCGATTTCCAGCTGGTGCCGAGCAACGGTCGCCGCCTGGCCCAGAGCGCTTTGCGGGCGGTGGTGTCGCATCTGACGCTGGAACAGGTATGGGCGAATGGGACGGGAGACAGGCTGGGGGCTTTTTCTAATTACGCTTGTGCGTTACTCACGGAAAAAATGGGCACAAAGCCTTCGCCGGAAATTGTTGGCGACCTGAAAGCTTTCGACCCGGTGTCTGTGATATTTGCGGAAGAAAAGCCTTCGACCGAACGGGGAGAACCTGGTCATAATTACAACGCGCCGTGCGTGGACACCGAGTTTTCCGAGATCGAGCCGGGGAAAATATACGCCAGGGAGTTCGTGTCGGCGGACTCGAAACTGAGGAACTTGGAGGAGGCACTCAAGAAGACTGAGCATGCGGAAAAAATCCACCAGGCGATGCTGAAGGATATTTCAGAATACTTGATCACGAATGGCATCAAACCTTACGAAAGCAGTTCCATCGACTTGTTATACAGGTCCAGGGAAATGCTGAACATCTTCGAAATAAAAAGCTCGAACATTAATAATATCCTGTCCCAATCATCGAAGGGGGCGTTCCAGTTAGCCTGTTACCTGAACGAGCTCAGCAAGGACTACGACAACTTGAACGCCAGACTGGTGCTTCACGTGACGGAGAGCCCCGAGCTTCAAAAGTATGCGGTTGAAGCGTTGCTAAGGCTGGGCATAGAGGTGTTGTTCTACGACCCGGACAAGTCTTGGCCCAACCGCATACAGGGCCTTCCGCTGTAACACGGCTCCATGACTCGGGCCCGAAAATATGTGCGGCTCTCGACGAAACCCCCGAAATATGTGGTGGAGGTTGCGGCCGGACTCAAGAAGCGGTATCGGGATTTCGACCATTACAACCTCAAGGACCCGTTGGACGAGCTGCTGTTCATTATATGCAGCACGAAAACCGAGGAAGCCAGCTACCTGAACTCTTTTCGTGCCCTGAAGGAATCATTCCCCACCCACAACGCTATCGCCGCAGCCGATGCCGGGAGTATTGCCCGAGCCATTGTCAGGGGTGGGTTGTCCAATCAGAAGGCCAAGGCCATCCGCAACTTGCTGGACGCAGTCGTGGCACGATTCGGCGAGCCTGGACTGGAACCGCTACGCTCGATGGGAGACGACGAAGCCGAAGATTTTTTGGTTTCGCTGCCGGGGGTTGGCAAAAAAATTGCGCGATGTGTCCTGATGTATTCGTTGGGCCGGAATGTTTTTCCTGTCGACACGCATTGCTGGCGAATCGCCCGGCGTTTGGGATGGGTCAGGCCGACCCAAAAGGATGGGCATTGCGCACCGAGAGACATGGACCGCATCCAATCCAAAATCCCCCTAAAGCTTCGACACTCGTTACACGTGAACATGGTTTCGCTGGGGCGGGAGATTTGCACCGCGATTGCGCCAAAATGCGAAAAATGCCCGGTAACCGATTGGTGCCCCATGATAGGAGTGGCTCGAAGTCAAGGCTAGATATTGTCCACAGATTTGGTGGATAAGGCTGTAGACAAAGCTGGAAAAACCAATGACGGTTGGACTTGAGTCCGTATGCCTCAAAAAAGAGCGAAAGGATAATATGGTTTTTCTCGTCCTCCTCCGCTTGGCTTTATGATTGACTGACAAAGTTAAGGCATCGCAGCTACCAACATTTTATTGTATCAATAGCATCACTTGCTGTTAGTCAGGTACGTGTTGCCTCCTCATCCCTTGAATACCACTTCAGCCACACAAAGCTGCTAATTTTGCAGGGCTTTACCTAATTAGCGATAATTACAAGTGCTTGATTATAAACAGTATAAAGAGTATTTTCCAATTCAGAAATGAGTCTGAACGAAGGGTTTTGAATCTGAGTAAATTAACTCTGTTCGGGTTCGGTCTACCTCATAGGTGCTTCTTCGCTTTGCCTTGCTGGTTTCATTTCTCAAGCCTGCTTTTTCATTGCAGCAGAAATATCTTTGAACAGTTTTTTTCTTGCGTTATTCAGTGCCAAGGCGGCGTCATTGTCGCTCATCTTTGCTGCCCGCGCATCCAGTTGTTTGAAGGTGACACCCTCTTTGAGATACTCGCTGGCCTCGGGTATTGATTTGAGCTTTTCGTAAGGCGTCATCATGTCCTCATAGCGGTACTTTTTGCGCTCCTTTCCTTTTGCATCCGTGATCGTTTCAGGGAAGAAGCACGGCCTGTGGAAATTGACGTAGGGGTTGAGGAATTCGGCACAGAAGGCGTTGACCAAGCTGGCGCAGTGCTGCGGGATATGCGCGTAACCCAGATGCTTGCGCACTACCGCGCCGTTCTTGGATTCCGCCAGCGCGTTGTCGTTGGAGTGCCGAGGGCGGGATTTGGTGAACTCGATGCGCAATTTGCCCAGCAACTTGGCCACCCGGTAATTGATGTATTCCGAGCCGTTGTCTGCATGGAACCCCAGGATGACAAACGGAAACCCATCCAGCAACTGCCGGATGACCGGGAGCATGTACGCCTCGCTGATTTTCTCGCAGGTGGCGACGAGTTGCATCTGCGTCACACAGTCCACCGCGTTGATGTGATACACGCCTTTGACGCCGTCCAGATCGCCCTGATGCACACTGTCTATGCGGATGTAGCCTGGCACCCCGTCCGGCTGCGGGGCGCGGCGTTTGCCGATGGGTACGCCCACCGGGTTTGTCTTGGTCCAGTGCCGCCGTTTGTTCTGATACGGCTTGCTCCCGCGCAGGTTGTACAGATGGGAAACCGAGATGCCCGACAGGCGCTCGTAGCGCGGGTCGCCGAACACTTGGTACGCGCGCTCCATGAGCTTCTTGGTGGCAGGCCCGGACAGCGTGCTATGCAGCACATCCGTCTCGGCCAGCAAGGCCACGTCCGCTGCGGTATAGCGGTATGTGAAACCTCGCTTGGGCGCGCAGGGCTGTTTCGATAGTTTCCCATCCTTGCGGTATTGCCGCACCAAGCGGGTTACTTGCTGGCGTGACAGCCCGGTCATGCGCTCGATATAGCGCAGCAGCACGCCCTTGTCTATTCGCCCGTGCGGGGCGTAGCCAAACCGCTTGAGCACCCGCTCGACAAACTGGTTGCGCTCTTCTTTGGGAACCCGAAATGTCACCTCCGAAGTCCCGTCCAAAAATGCCTTGATCTGCTCCAAGGTCTGTAGCTTCGCTTCTTCCATGTTGATCACCATGCCTCGCATAATGACCGACCCGGCAAATCAATTTCAGACTCATTTCATGTTGGAAATACGCCAACCCTTCAGACTCATTTCATATTGGAAGAGGCTTAAAGTTGACAGTGGCTTGAGCGTAGTGTACAATTCGCTACGTGCAGTGTTTGTGTGGTTTTTGAGCGCTTTTACACTCAACTGACTGACATTTCAGTATTGATGCACGCAGCTTCTCCTCCCAGTTTTGCCCACTATCAACCCAAGCCGATTGAACGAGTAAATCAAGAGCATCTTAGCTCTTGGTGGTTTTCGTTTGCCTATTGAAAGGAGAGGCATCATGAGTGCAGTGAGAGGCCATATACGAATGCAGATGAATAGCAAGATGTTCCATTCCAGGCGCATTCTGTCGAAGCAAAAGTTACGCTACATGGCACATGGAGATTGAATGAAAGTGTGCATAGATATGTTGCCCCGGCCATGTTGAGTGACATATCGCAAGGGCTGATCATATTTTTAGGCGCTGGATATATAAGACAGCTATTCAGTTACTCGAAATTAAATTGGAGAAATATAGAAATGAAAAGTCTCGACTCGCTAGAGCTATGCATTAAAAATCGATCAATACGCTTGCCAGATAATTACCCGGCCAAACCCGGAAGTCGTTTGTTTTTGGCGACCAGCCTAACAGGTTGCCTGATGCTATTCCCGGTGGATGAATGGTTAGCGATTAGGAACAAGTTAATTACATGCAAACAGGGCAAGGTATTTTTTACAAAAATAGGGATTAATAAGCTTTGGCAAATTGAAATCCAAAATCTCATCGCCACTGGTGAGGACGTGGAGGTAACCAAAGATAGGCGGATCGAATTTTCGAGCTATCAGGCTAGGGCGGCAAAAATGACTGACGCAATGAGTTGGGTGCCGAAGGAAAAATACATTGAACTGTGGAATCCAAGACGTTATTCAGAATTGGTTGAACATGGAGTTGAATCGTGGCATCACATTTTGTCGTTAATCGACGAGGGTGTCGTTAATAGCCCCGTGTAGAGTGCAACTGTTACGGCAATCCCAGCAAGGGACAGATTGCCTCATCGTTTCTCGAATACATCTTTAAACGAGTCCAAACGCGTTAATTTTTGCAGGTCTCAGTCTTACCTCAAGTCGTTAAATCCAACTGAATGAATTCAATCCGCAGCTTTTGCTTCGGCAGGCATTCGTTCGTCCAATGAAAGGTGAAAAACATGAACGCAGTGACTAAACACGAATCAACCAAGACCATTTGCTTTCCACTTGGTCATCTTGTTTCAACTCCAGGGGCATTGGAGTTGCTAGACCGGATGGCGGTGAACGCTACCGATCTTCTACAACGTCATCAGCAGGGCGATTGGGGGAGTGTATCAGTTGAGGACGCTGAAGATAATGAATATGCAGTCGTGAATGGTTTGCGAATTCTGTCGAGCTATCAACTTGGCGATGCGCGCCTCTGGATTATTACAGAAGCGGACAGGAGCTCTACAACGCTGCTGCTCCCAGAGGAATATTGATTAGCGTGAGGGTTCCAGGATGAATAAGGACACTAACAATGGGCAGGCATCGTACTTAACCCTGTCAGATACCGAGTTACTCGAAAAACTCATTGGCGTGCGCCAAACTCAAAAACACTATCGCGGGTCGCTAGGCGAGATGTTTACCTCAGATCATCACCAAGTGAATCCGCCAGAACGATGCGTGGTGGCACGCGAGCTGGTCAGGCGATGGTTAGATGAAGAGTTGAGGCGGGATTGCGTGCTGAATGCTCCACAGGCGGTGCGTGACTGTCTACGGATTCAATTTGCCGGTCGCGAGCATGAATGTTTTGTGGCGATGTTTCTGGATGCACAACATAGGCTGATTGCAACGCATGAGCTATTTCGAGGCACGTTGACGCAAACATCGGTCTATCCGCGAGAGGTGGTTAAGGCGGCACTCAGGGAGAATGCGGCGGCAGTGATCTTCTCTCACAACCACCCCAGTGGTGTCGCTGAACCCAGCCAGTCAGACCAGCAGCTCACCATAGCACTCAAGGGGGCGCTTGCATTGGTTGATGTGCGTGTACTTGATCATTTCATCGTTGCGGGAACATCGGTACTGAGCTTCGCCGAGCGAGGGCTGCTGTAGGCAACAGCACCCTGCCATCCATCAGGTAGTTATCACCCAGTCACTCATTCAGAAAGGAGGCCAATTCACCGGCAGGCATTCATTCGTCCAACAAACTCAAACATCACGCCAATTGAGCCCGCCACGTTGTGATGCTGCGCGGGTTTGCTTTGGTCATACAGGGATAAATTATCGGAGTAATACAACATGAATAATAACCACAGTCGGCACACCAAAACAGCGGTGGAGTCGATAGGTAGAAATGTGAATTCAGATTTGAATGTCGCCAATAACAAAATCAGGAGGGTGCGACAGCGGAAGAAAAGCGATTGCGGAGTTGCCTGCGTTGCAATGGTTGCAGGCGTGCCATATCGAAAGGCTTTCGATGTGTTTGGATTCGATGCACGGCAAAACACGTTCTATACCAGCCATAAAAAACTGGAAGAGGCGCTTGGAAAACTCGGGTGTTCGGTGCAGCGAGAGATGTTTACTTCTTGGGATACCATTTTTGGCAGTGCAATTCTGCCCGTGAATCGCCGATGCAACCGTCGCAATTTCCACTGGATAGTGTTTAACGGCAAGGTTGTTCTAGACCCTAACCCAAAGCGACCGTCGAGGCAAAAGAGTTTTGCTCGGTATCGAGCGTCAGGTAGTTATTTGCTGGTAACGAAATCGAACTGTGGTGTGTCGGGATTCGATGAAGGAGATCGGCCATGAACAACAAGCGAAACGTTAAGGGTAAGTCGGTACTAAAGCTATCACCGTTGGTTCGGCAGTATGTGGAGGCCTCTCTTACAGAGAATACCCGTCGAGCCTACAGCAATGACCTTCAGCACTTTTTAAACTGGGGTGGACGAATTCCATCATCTCCAGAACGAGTCGCAAGCTATCTGGCCGAACATGCAGACAAATTGTCATATGGAACACTCAATCGCCGTGTCGTCGCTATCAATCGAGCGCACAGAGCGAAGAAGCTTTCATCACCGACACAGTCAGACATGGTCAAGGCGACATTGCATGGCATCCGCCGCACCAAAGGACGAGCGCAGCGTCGAGTAAGGCCAACGTTGCTGCCACAGATACAGGCGATGGTTAAAGAGGCCCGTGGGATGAAAGGCCTGCGCGACAAGTCATTGCTGCTTATCGGATTCTCAGGTGCTTTTCGTCGCTCCGAGTTGGTATCCATTCGGGTTGAAGATGTTCAGTTCGTCACAGAGGGCATCGTCATTCACATCCGCCGCAGCAAAACTGATCAAGCAGGGCAAGGGAGAGACATCGCCATTCCAACCATGCGAGGCCGATATTGCCCTGTCAAAGCACTCAGGGATTGGTTGGTTCTGTCAGAGATCTCAGGAGGGGCATTGTTCCGTGGCGTGAATCGTCATGGGCAGGTGATGAATCAAGGCCTTTCTGCCCAGTCGGTCGCCTTGATTGTGAAGGAGCGAATCGCTGCAATCGGACTCGATGCAAAACAGTTTTCTGGCCACAGCTTGCGTGCTGGACTTGTCACCAGTGCCGCCATCAATGGCGTGAGCAGTTGGAAGATATGCCAGCAGACAGGGCACAAGTCGTACGCTGTGATGCAGAGATACATCAGGGACAGCAATCTGTTTATCAGCAACCCACTTGAGAAGATTTGGTGAGCACTTTATGCAACTGCTCTCATATCAAATTCATCCTCATGCCAACTGCAAAAGACAACTGTAACGAATTAAAAATTGGAGAACGAAATGGATGGCTCGCAACTAAAACACGGGATGACGCAATTCATAGGAACAGAAAACTACTATCGCCATGTACTGAGTCGAATGAAATATACCGATGGGGTGCAATTCTTTGCAGAAAACGCAGGGGGCGGCGCGTACTGGTTTTTGGATATTGTCGGTACGGAGTTGATGCAGATACAAAAGACGCAGCCGTTTATCAGCATCAAGCTCAATATCATTGAAAGTAAGGCGGACATTATCGCAACAGATGGCAACGACAACATACTTTGGCGCCGGTCAATTGAGTACACCGACTGCCCTGAGGGGGAGTGGTCGTTTTACCTGATAGACGGAATTATGCTGCTGACTAGGGAGTATTGAGATGATCCACTACATTGATGCGCTGCACGAGGCTATCCGATGAGTACTCTTCCTGAATTTCTATATCGCAAGAAATCTGTATCTGGGCATCCTAGCAAACTAACTGACACTTTTCATGGTTATCAGCCGCTACTGGCAAGTTGGTTATTGGATTTTGCGATTACGTTGGGCTTGTACAAAGTTTCCGGGTTTAAGTCCATCATTGATGATGAAGATTTTGCTCGCGTTACCGGTTTAGAGATAGACCGAGAATTTGGAACCGATGATCTGATCGTGAAGTTGCTGGTGAACGGGGAAAAGGTTACTTATTCGGACTCTGCCTGTAAAGTCGTTTTGCAGAAAAAACTTGCAGCCTTCCGCAAGCTTCCTGTCGTTGATGAACTTTATATCTTCGAGAATATTGGAACGATAAGCAAGCTCATTGGCCTGAGTCATGCCGATCAAGCTGTCCTGTGCTTTGCGGTCATGCTGGAAGTATTTACAGCGTTCAGAGGAGCGATTAGCGCGGCGAATGTCAAAGTGTCGGATAGTAAATTGGGCGGCATCATTGCACATTTAACTGGACATGGCGATGCTGAAATCATAGCTTCCTTGCGGAAGGACGCGAAACTTACTACCGCCGGAATTCTTCAAACCACTACGCAAAGTGACTTCGCTTACCGGATAGATTTGTTAAACGGATTAGGCACATTCCTATCCCAGCGTTATGAAAACGATGATGCGCTGCTCAATCGCTTTCTTCAGAAAACATCACCGGCTTGTTTGCAACTGCACAATTTTCCGCACCTGTCGCAGGACATCACCGCATTGACTACGTTCCTACGCAATTCACTGACCACCAAGAGCGAGGGAACCAATATCTTGCTGTACGGCATTCCAGGTACGGGGAAAACTGAATTGGTCAAAGCAGTCGCTTGCGAGTTGAAGGCAGAGCTATTTGAAATTTTTTATTCCGACTCGGATGGAAACCCTATCACCGGCAATACGCGGTTGAGAGCCTACAACCTGTGTCAGTTGATTTTGGCTAACAGGGACAACGCTATTCTCATGTTTGACGAAATTGAGGATGTCCTGCCACGGCGTCGGGGATTTCGAGGGCTAATTGGCGTGGAGATGTCCGAACAGGGTAGTAGCGGTGGTAAGGCATGGATTAACAGGGCGCTGGAACGCAATGCAACCCCTGCAATCTGGATAACCAACGATGCAAATCTAGACGAGGCGTATTTGCGCCGCTTCGATTATTCCATTCGGTTTTCTGTACCTCCACAAAAGGTTCGAATGGAGATTGCGCGGCATCACCTTGGGCGGTTCAATCCTACGGAAGAGTGGCTCGCGCAGATTGCATCGAATGAACAAACTACGCCTGCCCAGTATGAGCGTGCCGCCAAGGTGGCGAAGGTGAGCAGCGGTGATGATGACTATGCGCGACAACTGGTCCTTCAGGTGCTGGATAGGAGTGCAACGCTCCTAGGGCAAAAACGGCTGTCGATGCGGAGCGCGCAGCACACAAGCTACGACCTGCGCTTTGCCAATACCAGCCTGTCGATGCCTGACATCATCTCAGGCTTGAAGAAAAGATGCTGCGGCACGTTCTGTTTCTATGGCCCCGCAGGCACAGGCAAGAGTGAGTTGGCACGGCACATCGCCGATGAACTTGGAAAACCCATTATTCTTCGACGAGCATCCGACATTTTGAGCAAGTGGCTAGGTGAATCTGAACACAACATCGCAAACATGTTCGCCGAGGCTAGGCAGCAGGATGCAGTGTTGATTCTGGATGAGGCTGATAGTTTTCTGGCCGATCGCCGCGACGCACAACAAAGCTGGGAAGTAACCCAGGTCAATGAGCTCCTGACCCAGATGGAGGCATTCGATGGCATTTTTATTTGCACGACCAACCTGATGGAGCGACTTGACCCTGCAAGTCTGCGCCGCTTTGCCTTCAAAGTGAATTTTGACTATCTCAATCCAGAGCAACGCTGGGCAATGTTCAATCAGGAGTTGCTGCGCTTGGGAGGCAAGTTATCAGACAGCCGCGAGATGAAAAGTGAAGTTTGCAGCCTGAGCAATTTGACGCCGGGGGATTTTGCAGTGGCAGCGCGCCAGTTTGTCGTTCTGGATAGGCCTGTCAGCGCAGAGGAATTGTGTCGGCAGTTGTCGGCGGAGTGCAGGTTGAAAGATGGCTCAACTAGAACAATTGGTTTTATACCTTAAGGGAGAATGGAAATGGAAAATTCGTACAAAAAGCCAAGCGAATGCCACCCCCTTGGAAAGTCCCTACAGACACCCCAAGGTTCACTTGTGTTGTTCCGACTAGCTGGTTGTGCAGAAATTTGCCGGAAATGGGCGGAGCCGTAAACTATAGGCTTGGTGTTTTTGCTTGATATGAGGCGACGGCAAGTATTGACCGTCAATTTGTTTTGATGCATTATGATTATAATGGTCATATAGGTTGAATAATCATGATTACTGAAACAAGTGCAGTTAGCTTCAGGCAGAACTTGGGCGAAATGCTTAATCAAGTGCAGTACAGGCACGATAGCGTGATCATCAACAAAGATGGCAAGCCGGTTGCTGCATTGGTTGATGCTAGGTTGTTCGAGCGCATTCGGCGTATGCAGGCTCGCTTTGATGCGCTATGCCAGCGTATTGAGTCAGGTTTTGCGAATGTACCCGAGGCGGAAGGGCTTGCTGAAATTGATGCAGCCATTGTGCTTGAACGGACACAGGTCCGCTCATCAGCCAAGAAGCGTTAACCCGCAGTGGCTACGTTGCGTGTCGTACTTGATACGAATGTATTGCTTTCGGGGATTGCTTATCCCGCAAGCGTGCCGGGAAAAATAATGTCCGCATGGCGTCATGGCTCGATTGAGGTGCTACTTTCTGTTTACATCCTGGATGAGTTGAGGCGCGTGCTGCCCCGGCTAACTAACCGACATGGTTTGACAGCGGTCGAGATTGAAGACTTGGTCGATGTTCTTTCCTTGCAGGCTGAAGTCATTGAGCCGCTACCAAGCTCGGAGCCCGATTTGCGTGATGCTGATGACCAGCCTGTGTTGGGTACCCTGCTGGCGGCGCTTAAGACCTCAGACGTTGATTACCTCATCACGGGTGATAAAGATTTGCTGGTCATGGGGGAGCGTTATCCAATTTTGACTCCCGCCAGCTTCTGGGCAGCACATGCAGGGCTTTAAACTGTGAGTAATATTGTGAGTATTGCGGAGAAATTATGTATTAAAGCCAGTATCTGCTTGGAGTTCAAGTGCACCTATCACCACCACGGATTCAATTATGGGCTCGGCTTTTTCCGCCCATAAAAAAACTCCAGCCTCACGGCTGGAGTTTTTCATTTCCGGGGTACCGGTCTGCTTACTCGGAATCGGTGAACAGCTGCTTCAGCATCCACAGCGAGAAGCCGACTGCCAGAATTGCGGTACCGATCGAAGAAATATCAGCGATGAATGACATGGTTTACCCCTCCCAAAGTTAAGTTGAACATACCGACAAACAACGGGAGTAATGCTAGCACAAACCCTACGGCTGACAAGTGTTTTATGCATGGGAATACCAGCCCGGCGCATTTTGCGCAGGCAGATAAGTGTGGAGCCTGTGAATTTCAGCGACCGGTGACCCGGCCGCAACGGATGCGTATTACTCTTTGCTGAAGAGTTGCATCACCATCCAGATGGAGAAACCGACCGAGAAGATTGCAACGCCGATGGAGGAGAAGTCTGCTACGAATGACATGTTTTTCCCTTTTATCTTTATGTTGATTTAACGGTGGTTCCGAAGGCATGCAAATCGCTCACCGGAAGCCGAAACGGATTATATTAGCGAAATACTCAGGAAAGACCCCTATTTGAAAAGGCTGTTATTTTCAGGGGCATTGGGTGTCGGATGCGGAAAGAGGGTGTGGTACTTTGAAGAAACTGTATATCAAGACGTATGGCTGCCAGATGAACGAGTATGACTCGGACAAGATGGCGGATGTGATGTTGGCCGGTGCGCAGCTGGAGCAGACGGACAGACAGGAGGAGGCGGACATCATCCTGTTCAATACCTGTTCCATCCGCGAAAAAGCGGAGAACAAAGTGTTCTCGGACTTGGGCCGCGCGCGGGCTTTGAAAGATTCCAATCCAGGGTTGCTGATCGGCGTTGGCGGTTGTGTTGCCAGCCAGGAAGGCGAGGCCATCATCAAACGCGCGCCTTATGTGGATGTGGTGTTCGGGCCGCAGACGCTGCACCGTCTGCCCGAGCTGATCGAGGCGCGCCGCAGCAGTGGCAGGCCGCAGATCGATGTCAGCTTCCCCGAGATCGAGAAGTTCGACCATCTGCCTGCTTCGCAGACTGCGCACGGCACGGCTTTCGTCTCCATCATGGAAGGGTGCAGCAAGTACTGCACTTTCTGTGTGGTGCCGTTCACGCGCGGCGAGGAAGTGTCGCGCCCGTTCGAGGATGTGATGCGCGAAGTCGAAAAGTTGATCTCGCAGGGTGTGGGCGAGATCACGCTGCTGGGACAGAACGTGAACGCTTATCAGGGGGAGGCGGACGACGGCGATACGGTGGATTTCGCATTCCTGCTGCGTGCCATCGCCGCGCTGGACGGGGTGCAGCGACTGCGGTACACCACTTCGCATCCGCGCGAGATGTCGCAACGCGTGATCGATGTCTACGCCGATACGCCCAAGCTGGTGAGCCATCTGCACCTGCCGGTGCAGTCCGGTTCGGATCGCGTGCTGGCGGCGATGAAGCGCGGTTATACCGCGCTGGAATACAAGTCGGTGGTGCGCAGACTGCGCGCCGCGCGGCCTGATATCGCCATCGCGTCGGATTTCATCGTCGGTTTCCCCGGCGAGACCGATGCCGACTTCGAAGCGACCATGAAACTGATCGAGGACGTGCAGTTCGATGCCAGCTACAGCTTCGTATTCAGTCCGCGCCCGGGCACGCCTGCGGCCGAGATGCAGGACGATACGCCGGACGAGGTGAAGCTGGGGCGACTGCACCGTTTGCAGGCGCGCATCAACGAGCTGGAGCAGGCATATAGCCAGCGCATGGTGGGGACGGTGCAGCGCGTGGTGGTGGAGAGCGTCTCGAAGAAGAATCCGGGCGAACTGGCCGGGCGTACCGAGAACAACCGCGTGGTGAATTTCGAGGGCTCGCCCGGCATGTTGGGCCGCTATCTCGATGTGCGTATCACCGCAGTGTCCAACCACACCCTGCGCGGCGAGGTGGTGGAGGCGGCATGAGCGAACGTGCGAACATCTCATTCGAGCCGGTGGATAACGATCGACTGGCCAAGTTGTGCGGTGCGTTCGACGAGAACCTGCGTCAGATAGAGACCGCGCTGGAGGTGAACATCGCGCGGCGCGGCGAGCGCTTTAGCATCAGCGGCGAGCAGGCGGAGCTGGCGCGTGCAGTGCTGGAGCGCTTCTACCTGGAAGCGAATCACGACATCTCGCTGGAGCGTCTGCAGCTGGGCCTGATCGAATCGATGAAGCGCGACCTGCCGGATGCGGGCAGCGAATCGGTGCCGTTGCTGATGACGCGCAAAGCCGAGGTGCGCGGGCGGACGGTGCGCCAGAACGAATACCTGCAAGCCATACAGGAACACGACATCACCTTCGGCGTCGGCCCCGCCGGTACCGGCAAGACCTATCTGGCGGTGGCCTCGGCGGTGGATGCATTGCAGCGCGAGAACGTTAAGCGGCTGGTGCTGGTGCGCCCGGCGGTGGAGGCGGGCGAGCGTCTCGGTTTCCTGCCGGGGGATCTGGCGCAGAAGGTCGACCCTTACCTGCGGCCTTTGTATGATGCATTGTATGACCTGATGGGGCTGGACAAGGTGGCCAAGGCTTTCGAGCGCGGTGCCATCGAGATCGCGCCGCTGGCCTATATGCGCGGCCGCACCCTGAACCATTCCTTCATCATCCTAGACGAGGCGCAGAACACCACGCCCGAGCAGATGAAGATGTTCCTCACCCGCATCGGTTTCGGCAGTAAGGCGGTGATCACCGGCGATGTGACGCAGATCGACCTGGCGCGCGGGCAGAAGAGCGGGCTCAACGACGCGCGCATCGTGCTGAAGGACGTGCGCGGCATCGCCTTCCAGCAGTTCCTCGCCGAGGACGTGGTGCGCCATCCGCTGGTGCAGAAGATCGTCTCCGCCTATGAAAAGCACGGTGAAAAAAGCAATGAGTGATGTGCACAAACTCTCGCTGTCGGTGCAATACGCCAGCAATGCAAGGGAAGTGCCGAGCCGTCAGCAGTTCCGGCGCTGGGTCAAGGCGGCGCTGGAGCAGGATGTGCAGATGGCGTTGCGCATCGTGGACGAGATCGAGGGGCGCGCGCTGAACCAGAGTTATCGCGGAAAGGATTACGCCACCAATGTGCTGACCTTCGTCTATGACGATAGCGATCCCTTGTATGGCGATGTGGTGATCTGCGCACCGGTGGTGGCCCGCGAGGCGCAGGAACAGGGCAAGGATCTGTTCGCGCATTACGCCCATCTCACGCTGCATGCCGTGCTGCACCTGCAGGGGTATGACCATGAAAAGAAAAAGGAAGCCGAGCGGATGGAGGCCCGCGAGACTGCATTGATGCTCAAATTGCGGTATCCTGCGCCCTATCTAGTTAGCAAGTAGTCAGGTAATGGACGGTTCAGACAGTAGTAGCAAGCCTACCTTTTTTGAACGGCTCTCCACGATGTTGCTGCGTGAGCCGGAAGACAGCGAACAACTCATCGCTTTGTTGTACAGCGCCTATCAGCGCAACCTGCTGGATGCCGACGCGCTTTCCATGATGGAGGGGGTGCTCCAGGTGTCCGAGCGCCAGGTGCGCGAGATCATGATCCCGCGTGCGCAGATGGATGTCATCGACATCAGCCAGCCGCCCGAACAGTTCATTCCCTTCGTGATCGAGACTGCCCACTCGCGCTTCCCGGTCGTGGATGGAGACAAGGACAATATCATCGGCATCCTGCTGGCCAAGGATCTGCTGCGCTATTACGCCGGCGGCGAGGAATTCAATGTGCGCGACATGCTGCGTCCCGCCGTGTTCGTGCCGGAATCGAAACGCCTCAACGTGCTGTTGCGCGACTTCCGCAGCAACCACAACCATCTTGCGCTGGTGGTGGACGAATACGGCGGTGTGTGCGGCATGGCCACCATCGAGGATGTGCTGGAGCAGATCGTGGGCGATATCTCCGACGAATATGATTTCGATGAGGATGAGGACAACATCATCCGTCAGGATGACAGCCACTGGCGCGTCAAAGCCGATACGGAGATCGCAGACTTCAACGAACAGGTGGGGGCGGAATTCAGCGACGAGGAATGTGACACCGTCGGCGGGCTGGTGCTCAAGGCCGCCGGCCAGCTCCCCAAGCGCGGCAGCATCTTCGTGATCGATGGTTGGCAGTTCACCGTGTTGCATGCGGATAGTCGCCGCCTGTATGTTTTGCTGGTGGCGAAAGCGCCTGCATCGCAGCCGGACAGCGCGGAAACTGCCTAGAACTTCTCGTCCTCGCGCAGATAGCGCCACTGCCCCAGCGGCAGTTTCTCCAGCTTCACGTTACCGATTCGCACGCGCTTCAGTCCGGTGACTTTCAGGCCGACCAGTTCGCACATGCGGCGGATCTGGCGCTTCTTTCCTTCCTTGAGGATGAACCTCAGCTGGTCCTCGTTCTGCCAGGTCACTTTGGCGGGTTTGAGTTTCTTGCCGTCCAGCGACAGGCCGAAGTTGAGCTTGTCCAGGCCGTCCGCGGCGATGCGGCCGGAGACGCGCACCAGGTATTCCTTCTCGATGTCCGAGTCTTCGCCGATCAGTTGCTTGGCGATGCGGCCATCCTGCGTGAGCACCAGCAGGCCGGTGGAGTCGATATCCAGCCGTCCGGCCGGAACGAGGTGCTTCAAGTGGCGCGGATCGAAGCGCTGTGGCGAGTGGTCCAGCTTCCAGTGTTTTTCCGGTTTTACCAGCACGATGGCAGGCTGGTAGCCGTCCTCGGCCTGGCCCGAGACGTATCCCACCGGCTTGTGCAGGATCACGGTCACTTGTTCCTGCTGCTTCGACTGTGCTGCTTTCTTCAGGGTGATCTTTTGTGTCGGCAGAATCTTCGTGCCGAGTTCGCTTACCACTTCGCCGTCCACCAGCACCCAGCCTTTGGCGATGTAGTCATCTGCTTCGCGGCGCGAGCAGAGTCCCTGTTCGGACATCAATTTCGAGAGTCGTTTCTTTTCCATGTTCAACCCAGTGCCGGGAACAGCCCGCGCAGGCCACCCGCGATGAATTCGACCGCGATGGCGGCCAGCAGCAGGCCCATCAGTCGGGTGACGATGGTGCTGCCGATCTTTCCCAGGCGCTGCGAGACCCACGGTGCGGCCAGGAAGGTCAGCCATACGGTCAGGCCCAAAGCGATGAGTACCAGCGTCATCATGCCGTAATGACCGGCGCTATCCGCCTTGTGGGCATCGACGATGACTGTGCTGATCGCACCGGGGCCGGCCAGCAACGGCGTGGACAGCGGCACGATGGCGATGGATTGCGTCGAATCGGTGTCGCTGTTGTCGTCGGGCGGCGGTGCTGCCTTGTGGCCGATCAGCATGTTGACCGCCATCAGCAGCAGCAGGATTCCGCCCGCCGTGCGGAAGGAGTGGATACTGATGCCGAAGAAGGACAGGATGGCCTCGCCAAGCAGCAGTGCCGCGAGCAGGAGGCCGAACATCGTGATCGAGGCGATGCGCCCTACGCGCTCGCGCTTCTGGTCGCTCATGCCGGCGGTGAAAGCGATGATGAGCGGGATGATGCCGACCGGATCGATGATCGCGAACAGGCTGATGAATATCTTGGTGTATTCGGTGAATTCGAGCATCGGCAGCTTAATCGATGTAATCGACCAGTTGCCCCACCGCCATGCGCAGGCGGCGCGACAGGCTGACAGCGATGGCGCGGATGATGCGGGCAGCCATGCGCGGATGCTCTTCCAGCATCTTGTCCAGCGCTTCCTTGGAAAGGGTCAGTACCACACTGTCTTCGGCTGCCTTGCAGGTGGCCGAGCGGCGTTCCCCGTCCAGCACGGCCATCTCGCCGAAGGCCCGCCCGTTACCCAGTTTCACCACTTCCACCTGGTCGTTGTTCTGGTTGGTCTTGATCACATGCACGCTGCCTTCATGCACGATACACATGAAATTGCCGATCTCGCCCTCGTTGAAGATCACTTCGTCGGCGGCGAGATGGGTGACGCTGAAATAGTGCGCAGCAGCGCGCAGTTCTGCCGGCGGCAGGTGATTGAACAGATCGCTTTCGACCAGCATGGAGCTGATCTCGTCGTACAGGGCGGATTGGACGGACATGGTGCGCAAGGCATGGGTTGAAGTGCGGCGGAAGTTACACCGTATAATCCCGAGAATCAACCTGATCGACCGCTCATGTGAACAGACTCATCGCCTCCCCTTCCATGCAGACTTTGCTCGCCGGTGTGCTGGCAGTGTTCGGCTTTGCGCCGTTCGGCATGTTTCCCCTGAGCGTGCTTGCGCTGCTTGTCCTGTTCCGGGTTTGGCTTCGCAGCGGGAGTGCGGCGCAGGCCGCCCGGGCCGGCTTCACTTTCGGTATGGGGCTGTTCAGCTTCGGTGTCGGCTGGGTCTATGTCGCGTTGCATGATTACGGCTATATGCACCCGTTGCTGGCGATCGCGGCGACGTTGCTGTTCGCCGCGCTGGTCTCGACCCCGCTGGCGCTGGCGGGATATCTGATGATGCGTGTCCGTACATCGGCGAACGTTCGTTTGTTGTTGCTCATGCCTGCATTGTTGGTGTCCGCCGAGTGGCTGCGCGGCCTGATGTTCACGGGCTTTCCCTGGCTGGCCTCGGGTTATTCGCAAGTGCCGGACAGTCCATTGGCTGGATATGCGCCGTTGCTGGGTGTCTATGGGGTATCGCTTGCGGTGGCAGTGAGTGCTGCCGTCTTGCTTTTTGTTTCGCAGGTGCGCTGGAGCACGTCAGGCAAGATCGCACTCGGCAGTTTGTGCGCACTGTGGCTGTCCGGCTGGGCATTGCAGCATGTCGCATGGACGCAGCCGTATGGCGATCCGCTCAAGGTGAGTCTGTTGCAGGGCAACATCCCTCAGGAGGAGAAATTCTCGCAGGAGATGCTGGTCGGTTCGCTGGAGACCTACCGGCGTCTGGCGCAGGGTAGCGACGCACGCCTGATCGTCATGCCCGAAACGGCATTCCCGATGTTGCGCCACAACGTGCCGCCCTATTATCAGGAGATACTGCGTGAGCACATGCGGCAGAACGGCGGCGATATCCTGATCGGCGTTTTCGAGAAAGAGGGAGGACGCTATTTCAACAGCGTGTACTCGCTCGGCAGCGCCGAGAGCCAGCATTACCGCAAGGATCACCTCGTACCTTTCGGTGAGTTCATTCCCATGCGAGGTGCGCTGGGCTGGTTCATCAACGAAGTGCTGCAGATACCGATGGGAGATCTGGCCAGTGGCGGGGATGCGCAAGTACCGCTCGCTGTGGCGGGACAGCGCGTGGCGGTGAACATCTGCTATGAGGATGCGTTCGGCGAGGAGATCATCCGGCAGTTGCCGCAAGCCACACTGCTGGTGAATGTCACCAACGATGCCTGGTATGGAGAGTCGAACGCCGCCGTGCAGCACAACCAAATGTCACAGATGCGCGCGTTGGAGACCGGGCGCATGATGTTGCGCGCGACCAATACCGGAGTCACCTCCATCATCGGTACCGATGGTCGTGTGTTGGGGCAATTGCCGCAGCATGAAGAGGGCGTGCTCACCGCGGAGGTGCGGGGGTATGAGGGGAGCACGCCCTATGTGCGCTGGGGCAATGTTGCAGTCCTGACCCTTCTGGCGTTGATGCTGGGTGCGGCAGGCAAGTTTTCGCGACGATGACCTGGTTCTGCTACCTCCTGCGCTGTGCGGATGACACGCTCTATTGCGGTATCACCAATGATCTTGAAAAACGCATCGCTGTCCATAACGCGGGCGAAGGGGCGAAATACACACGCAGTCGTTTGCCGGTGACGCTCGTTTATAGCGAATCATGTGTCGATCGTTCTCAGGCATCCAGGCGCGAACGGGCGGTCAAAAGCCTGCCAAGAGGTGCGAAACTGGCCTTATGCGGGGTGACGCAATCACCCGAAAACCCGTAAAATGCGCACCTTTGAAAAAAATCAGCCGGTATTTATCCATATGAGCACTTCTGGTTCTGACAATATGCCCGAAGCAGGGCAAGGGCCAACCTTCCAGCAGATCATCCTGACGCTGCAGAATTTCTGGGACAAGCACGGCTGTGCGCTGCTGCAGCCCTACGACATCGAGGTCGGTGCCGGCACCTTCCATACGGCGACATTCCTGCGTGCGGTCGGTCCCGAGCCCTGGCGTGCCGCCTATGTCCAGCCTTCGCGCCGTCCCAAGGATGGCAGATATGGCGAGAATCCGAACCGGGGGCAACACTATTACCAGTACCAGGTAGTGATGAAGCCGTCCCCGGATAACATCCAGGATATGTATCTGGATAGCCTGCGTGCGCTGGGCATCGATACCAACCAGCACGACATCCGCTTCGTCGAAGATGACTGGGAGTCGCCGACGCTGGGCGCATGGGGTCTGGGCTGGGAAGTGTGGCTGGACGGTATGGAAGTCACCCAGTTCACCTATTTCCAGGAAGTCGGCTCGCTCACCTGCAAGCCGGTGCTGGGCGAGATCACTTATGGCCTGGAGCGCCTTGCCATGTATTTGCAAGGCGTGGAGAACATGTTCGATCTGGTGTGGACCAGGAATGGCGATACGGTAGTCACCTACGGCGATGTCTTCCACCAGAACGAAGTGGAGCAGTCTAAATACAACTTCGAACACTCCAACGTCGAGATGCTGTTCCGTCACTTCAACGAATATGAAGGCGAGGCCAAGCGGCTTATGGAAGCCGGCTTGGCATTGCCGGGCTTCGAGATGGTGATGAAGTGCTCGCACACCTTCAATCTGCTGGATGCGCGCGGCGCGATCTCGGTGACCGAGCGTGCCGCCTACATCGGCCGTGTGCGTGCATTGTCGCGTCAGGTGGCGCAGGCTTACCACGATTCGCGCGAGGCGCTAGGCTTCCCCATGTGCAAGCAAGGGGAGGGAAAATAAATGAAACAGACACTGCTGATCGAACTGCTCACTGAAGAGCTGCCGCCCAAGGTGCTGGAAAAACTCTCCACCACCTTCGCCAACGAAGTGTTCGCCGCGCTGAAGGAGCAGGCGCTGCTGGGAGACGACAGCGCCTGTACCCCGTATTGCACGCCACGTCGTCTGGCAGTGAGCATCACCAATGTCGAGGCGCAGCAGCCTGACCGCATCATCGAACGCAAGGGCCCGGCTGTCGCCTCCGCTCTGGATGCGGAAGGCAAACCGACCAAGGCGCTGGAAGGCTTCATGCGTTCGGCAGGTGTGGCGCTGGCGCAGTTGCAACGCGTGGGAGACGGCAAGGCGGAATATTTTGCGGCGCGCATCGAGCAGGCGGGCAAGCCGCTGGAAGAATATCTCTCGACCATCATCATGCAGTCACTGAAGAAGTTGCCCGTGCCCAAGCTGATGCGCTGGGGCGATCTGGAACATCAGTTCGTGCGTCCGGTGCACGGTTTGACCGTGCTGCACGGCAACAGCGTGGTGCCCGCCGAAGTGCTGGGTCTGGCCAGCGGCAATGTCACCAGCGGTCACCGCTTCCTGTGTGGCGAGCGCATCAGCATCGAACACGCCGACGACTACGAAGCAACTTTGGCGCGCGACGGGCGCGTGGTGGCGAGTTTCGCTAACCGCCGCGAGAGTATCGCCGCCCGACTGGATCAATTGGCAGAGCAGCACAAAGCGATCTGGATCGGTCATGCCAACTTCGACCAGTCCAAGCTGATGTCCATGTCGAACGAAGAGCGCAGCCTGCTCTCTTCCCTGTTGGACGAAGTGACGGCACTGGTGGAGTGGCCGGAAGTGTATGTCGGCGAGTTCGAGGCGGAATATCTGGAAGTGCCGCAGGAGTGCCTGATCCTCACCATGCAGCAGAACCAGAAATATTTCCCGCTGCTGGATGCAAAGACGGGCAAGTTGCTGAACAAGTTCCTCATCGTGTCGAACATGCAGATCGCCGATCCGCATCACATCATCGAGGGTAACCAGCGCGTGGTGCGTCCGCGTCTGGCCGATGCGCGGTTCTTCTTCAACCAGGACCGCAAGCAGAAGCTGGAGACCCGTGTCGAGAAGCTGGGCAACGTGGTGTACCACAACAAGCTCGGTTCGCAGTTGCAGCGCGTGGAACGTATCACCACGCTGGCCGGCACCATCGCGCGCCTGCTCGGTGCGGACAAGGCGGATGCCGAACTGGCTGCGCGCCTGAGCAAGGCGGATCTGATCACTGACATGGTCGGCGAATTCCCCGAGCTGCAAGGCATCATCGGCCATTACTACGCGCTGCACGACGGCGAGAAGCCAGACGTGGCGAGCACCATCGAAGCGCACTATCACCCGCGCTTCGCCGGTGACACGCTGCCGCAGGGGGCGCTGGCCTGTGCCGTGGCGCTGGCCGACAAGCTGGAGACGCTGGTCGGCATCTACGGCATCGGTCAGGTGCCGACCGGCGACAAGGATCCGTTCGGCCTGCGCCGTCAGGCGCTGGGTATCCTGCGCATCCTGATCGAGACGCCGCTCGACCTGTCCCTGCCTGCATTGCTCAAGGCCACCGCCGACAACTTCCCGCAGGGTATGTTGAGCGCGACCGTGGCGGCAGATGTGGAAGGTTTCATGACGGACCGTTTGCGTGGCTATCTGCGCGACCAGAGTTTTGAAGGCGCGCATATCGAGGCGGTGCTGGCGGTGCTGGGCGGGCGTCTGCACGAAGCTTTGCCGCGCTTGCAGGGGGTGCGTGCATTCGCCGGCATGGCTGCGGCGAAAGACCTGGCGGCGGCCAACAAGCGCGTGCAGAACATCATGCGCAAGAACGCCGAGGAGTTGGGCGAACTACCGACCTCCATCGATGTGACGCTGTTCGAGGACGAGGCCGAACGCGAGTTGTATCAGGCCATGCTGGACATCACACCGATGGCGCGCGGCTATTTCGAGCGCGGCGATTACAGCAACAACCTGAAGACATTGGTCACGCTGAAACCATTCGTCGACGATTTCTTCGACAAAGTGATGGTGATGTGCGAGGACAAGGCGCTGCGCATCAACCGCGCCTTGCTGCTGCAACAACTGAGTCGACTGATGAACCAGTCGGCTGATATCTCCAAGCTGGCGGCATGAAACTCATCATCCTCGACCGCGACGGCGTCATCAATTACGACTCCGACCAGTTCATCAAGAGCCCGGAGGAGTGGAAGCCCATTCCCGGCAGTCTGGAAGCCATCGCGCGTCTGAACCAGAATGGTTACCGGGTGGTGGTGGCTACTAACCAGTCCGGCATCGGGCGCGGTCTGTTCGATATGCCGACCTTGAATGCCATCCACGACAAGATGCACAAGTCGCTGGCGCTGGTGGGCGGCCGTATCGATGCGATCTTCTTCTGTCCGCATACCAGCGAAGCCGATTGCAGTTGCCGCAAACCCAAAAGCGGCATGATGCTGGAGATCTCCGCGCGCTACGGCGTCGGACTGGCGGGCGTTCCGGCAGTGGGCGATTCCCTGCGCGACCTGGAATCGGCTGCACGTTTGGGAGCTGTTCCCTATCTGGTGCTGACCGGCAAGGGGAATAGAACGAAAGAGAAGGGCGGGCTGCCGGAAGGTACGCTGGTCTATCCTGATCTCGCTGCGGTGACCGCCAGCCTGTTATGACCCTGATCCGCTCCATCCTCTTCGCGCTGGCACAGGCGGTGTACACCTTGGGCTATGCGCTGTTCTCGCCGTTCATCTTCCCGTTCGGCCAGCATATGCGGCACCGCCTGCTGTCCGGTTTCGCTCCCGGGATGTTGTGGATGCTGAAGGTGATCTGCGGCATCCGCATGGAAGTGCGCGGTCTTGAGAACATCCCCAAGCAGGCATGCGTGGTATTGAGCAAGCATCAGTCCGCCTGGGAGACGCTGTCGCTGCAATTGGTGCTGCCGCCGCATGCCTGGGTGGCCAAGCGCGAGTTGTTGTGGATCCCTTTCTTCGGCTGGCTGCTGGCCTTGTCCAGTCCTATCGCGCTGGATCGCAGCAAAGGCAAGGCGGCGATGAAAGAATTGCTGACGAAGGGCAAGGAGAAGCTGCAACAGGGCTTCAGCATCGTGTTGTTCCCGGAAGGCACGCGCATGCCATACGGTGAGCGCGGCAAATACAAGATAGGCGGTGCCTTGCTGGCATCCCATGCGGGCGTGCCGGTATTGCCGGTGGCGCACAATGCAGGAAAGTTCTGGGGGCGCAACGCCTTCATCAAGAAGCCGGGGACCATCGTCATGGTGATCGGCCCGGCCATCGACACCACGGGGCTGAAGGCGGAGGAGATCAATGCCCGCACCGAGGCGTGGATCGAAGATGAGATGACGCGCTTGGGATGATGTCCCTGCTTTCCCGCGCCAGACCGGTCCCGCCCGCTGTCGAACAGCGCACGCTGCGACTCTCCGACCAGCACATCACCTACACACTGAAACGCAGCGGCAAGCGCCGCAGCATCGGCCTGCGCATCGATGAGCGCGGGCTGACGGTGAGCATGCCGTTGCGCGCATCGGAGCAGTGGCTGCACAGTGTGTTGCAGGACAAGGCGGGCTGGGTGTTGGACAGACTGGAGAGCTGGCAGGTCGGCAAGGCGCCGCCTGTCGTCTGGCAGGATGGGGCGAACATCCCGTTCCGCGGTGAAACGGTCGCTCTGCGTGTCGTGCCAGACCTGTTCGGCGCGCCGCCGTGTTTGCAGGGCGGGAAACTGCTGCTGCGACCGGCTGGCATCGTCACCCCGCAGCGTATCGAGCAGCTCGTCAGCCAATGGTACCGAGAGCAGGCGCTGCAGGTGTTCGAGGAATGTGTGGCGCATTTCGCGCCGTTGATGGAGGTCGCGCCCCGCACCATCCGCTTGTCTTCGGCACGCACCCAGTGGGGCAGTTGCAGTGCGCGCGGTGTGATCAGCCTGAACTGGCAGCTGGTGAAGCTGCCGCTGCCCCTGATCGATTACGTGGTGATACACGAACTGGCGCACCTGAAAGAGATGAACCATTCCGCCGCATTCTGGCGTGTCGTGGCGTCCGTGTGTCCGGACTACCTTGAACACAGGGTTGCGTTGCGCGATATCCGGGGCGGCTGAGTATCCGTACCGGCGGGATGCGACAATATGCCGCATTCCATCGCTGGGTGTGCTGGGTTACATTCCTTCCGTCAGATGCCCGAAACAAAAGGCCCCCTCCTTGCGGATCGCACCGCCGGGCATCTGGCAACCTCTCAGAATCCAAACGTTCTGCCAGCCCCGCTGCTTATCAGGTCGGACAATTTGGCGTACAGCTCGTCGCCGTCGCGCTGGCTGGCCCAGCGCCCGTTCTGCCAGCCGAAATGGAAACCGCCCGAACGGGCAGCCAGCCATATCTCGCGATTGGGGACGTGACGGTTGATGATGACCTTGCTGCCGTCGTCGAACTCGATCTCCATCACCATGCCGTTGCTGTCATAGTCGATGTCGGTCGCGTCCAGCGCGTGCTCGATGCGCTGGAAGACCTGGTCGGCCAGGGTGTTGAATTCGCTCTCTGTCATGATCCCTCCGTTATTCAGTTGCGTCCGATCAGCAGGGTGTCCCCTTCCTGCCCGACGCGGAAGTTGCGCAGCACGTTCGCGCCGAGCAGATTGGTTTCCATGTTCGGCATCACTGCCACCGTGATGTTCTTAAGTGTGAAGTTGCCCAGCGTCATCTGCGGGACCAGCGCGATGCAGCCGGTCGTGCTGCCGTTGGCGGTCTGCACCTGGATCTCCTTGCAGTTGCGCACGTCGGCTTCGCGCGCGATCTCGCTGGTGATGGAGGTCACCGAAGCGCCGGTATCCAGCATGAAGGTGACCGGCACGCCCGCGATGCTGCCGGGCAGGTAGAAGTGTCCGTTGCCATGCCGTTTGACAGTCATGCTGCCGTCGCCGCTGAATGATGGCGCGGGCGGCGGTGCGGCGGGTACGAAGCTGGAGATCAGCGCGCGGAAATCCTCCGGCCCGGCACCGGAGGATTGCATGGCGATTCGCACCGGTGTGTCGTGCGGCACCGACAGTGGTTCGCTGAACTTCAGCATGCGTCCATCGGAGAACCCGCTTCGTGCATCACACCAGCGTGTGCCGGCGGCGAACATCAGGTCGTATTGCCCCGGCGGTATGCGCACGCTGGCCTGCTGTCGCGCATGCACCATCACCGAAATGGAAGGGATGAGGGTGTGCGGGGCAGTCAGTATCAGTAGCAGCGGGTGGGCGTGCTCGTTGTTCAGGGTGAGTTCGGTACCGCCGGGTCGCAGGCCGCTCTCGGCAAAGACCGTCGTGCTGCCATTGTCCGGGAAGCGGCTTTCGCAGCGGCGTCCACTATCTGCGACTGATGCAGATCCAGTCTGGATCGCGGCAGGTTCCCCTGTGCGGCTGGGCTGGCCTGGCTGCTGTGTCAGCAAGTAAGCCACAGCAGCCAGCAAGATAATGATCGCCGTGTTGCGAAGTCCGTGCCCGCCGGACGGGACATGCTGGATGATGACGGGCGATCGCGTGGTGACTTCGGGCTGTGGTACACGCGAATTGCGCGGGTCGCTGGCGATGGTCTGCTCCAGCAACTCGCCGAGTCGGTCGAGCAATTCGCCATGTTGTGGCGAGTGCCAACCGGACCCCTGTGGCAGGAACTCGCTGCCGCCCGCCGCAGCCGCCAGCCACACGAGCCCGGATTGTCGATCAAGGTTGATCAGGATGCGCTGGCCGTCGGCAAACACAAGTTTCAGCGTCGTCGCATCCTGTTGCAGGCGGATGTCCACGCCGCGTGCCGTCACCATCTGCCGGATGCGGGCAAACAAGGCGTCTCCCGCAGCGTCGCTGGCGCTTTCCGTCATATAATCCGCTCGTTTCGAATTAAGGAAGAAGATACAGATGCGTACAGTGTGCATTATGTTGCTGTTACTTGTCGGCTTGCAAGGATGCGGACGCAAAGGACCGCTTTATCTGCCGCCGGCGCAATCCCAATTCTCGGCCGTCCCCCATCAATCCCAATCTTTAGAACTTCAACATGAGTGAATATTTCAACTATCGCGACGACACGCTCCATGCCGAGCAAGTGTCGCTGACCGACATCGCGCAACATTTCGGTACGCCATGCTATGTCTATTCGCGTGCTGCCTTGACCGATGCCTACCATCAGTTCGCCGATGCGCTCAAAGGACGCGAGCATCTGATCTGTTACGCGGTGAAGGCCAACCCGAATCTGGCGATCCTCAATGTTTTTGCAAAACTGGGCGCGGGCTTCGATATCGTTTCCGGCGGTGAATTGCAGCGCGTGCTGGCCGCGGGCGGTGCGGCCGACAAGGTGGTGTTCTCCGGTGTCGGAAAAAGCGAAGCCGAGATGCGTCTGGCGCTGTCGGCGGGCATCCGTTGCTTCAATGTCGAGTCGGCTCCGGAATTGGAAAGGCTGAACGAAGTGGCGGGCAGCATGGGCAAGGTCGCGCCGATCAGCCTGCGCGTGAATCCGGATGTCGATGCCAAGACGCATCCCTATATCTCCACCGGTCTCAAGCAGAACAAGTTCGGTGTCGCTTACACGGAGGCGCTGGCACTCTATCGCAAGGCGGCAGCGATGCCGCATCTGCGTGTGACCGGGATAGACTGCCACATCGGCTCGCAGCTCACCGAAGTCAGCCCGTTCATCGCGGCGGCCGAGAAGGTGCTGGCGCTGGTGGATAGCTTGAAAGCAGAAGGCATCACGCTGGAACACATCGACCTCGGTGGCGGGCTGGGGATCCGTTACGACGACGAGACCCCCCCCGCCATTGCCGAGTATGCGCAAGCCTTGTTGCAGGCTTTGCATGGACGGGCGGAAGCACTGATCGTGGAGCCGGGCAGGGTTTTGGTGGGCAATGCCGGTATCCTGCTGACGCGTATCGAATATCTGAAGCACGGCGAAGAGAAGAACTTCGCCATCGTCGATGCGGCGATGAACGACTTGATGCGCCCTGCGCTCTACGATGCCTTCCATGCGATCCGTCCGGTGAAGAAAAGCGTGGCGCCGGAGCTCGTCTACGAAGTGGTCGGTCCTGTCTGCGAGACGGGTGATTTCATCGGGCATGGCCGTGAAATGGCCGTGGCGGCGGGCGATGTGCTGGCGGTCATGTCGGCAGGTGCGTATGGCATGAGCATGAGTTCCAACTACAACACGCGACCGCGCGCGGCAGAAGTGATGGTCGATGGCGAGCGCGTGCATCTTGTTCGTGAGCGTGAAAAAGTGGATCGGCTGTACGCATCCGAAAAGATCTTCGATTGATTTTTTTGCACATAAGTGCACAAATCTATTGCGTAAAAAAAATATTCGCGCATAGAATGCAATCACCGTGCGTATTGGGAGGTTTCTTCAGGTTGAAAGCGCATCGGGAGTGCAGTGGTAGCACGTAAGAAATTGCACCAATCTAGTCCATCAAACTTTAATAAGGAATGAAAATGGCAACTGCAAAATCCAAAGCGAAAAGTCCCGCAACCAAGAAAGTGGCAGCAAAGAAACCTGCAGCAAAGAAAGCTGTTGCCGCAAAGAAACCTGCTGTTAAAAAAGTCGCCGCCAAGAAGCCGGTAGCGAAGAAGGCAGTTGCCAAGAAGCCCGCAGTCAAGAAAGTCGCTGCCAAGAAGCCGGTAGCGAAGAAGGCAGTTGCCAAGAAGCCCGCAGTCAAGAAAGTCGCTGCCAAGAAGCCGGTAGCGAAGAAGGCAGTTGCCAAGAAGCCCGCAGTCAAG
>NZ_BAAHSJ010000009.1:0-31297 GCF_054601595.1 Sideroxyarcus sp. TK5
AGAAGCCGGTAGCGAAGAAGGCAGTTGCCAAGAAGCCCGCAGTCAAGAAAGTCGCTGCCAAGAAGCCGGTAGCGAAGAAGGCAGTTGCCAAGAAGCCCGCAGTCAAGAAAGCCGCCGCCAAGAAGCCGGTAGCGAAAAAAGCTGTGGCCAAGAAGCCTGCAGTCAAGAAAGTGGCAGGAAAAGGCATTCTCGGCGCCTGAGCTTGGTAGATTGGGGCGGGCGCCGAGTTGTTGCGTTTCGCCCTTTCTACCTTCCCTGTTTCAACGGTTGTCGTTGATATTCACGCGAACCATTCGCGTTCGCTCCCTTTTTGATTACCCTTGCTAAACGGAAATGCAGAGTGTGCTGCCGGGCGTGCAGCTGCATCGTCGCGGCTGTCTGATGCTGTGCGATCTGGTCAGATCAGGAAGATGGTCGCCAGTCCAAGGAAGATGAAGAAGCCGCCACTGTCTGTGATGGCAGTGAGCAGGACGCTGGCCCCGATAGCCGGGTCGCGACCTAGCCGCTGCATCATAAGCGGTATGCCGATGCCGACCAGTGCGCCCAAGGTGAGGTTGAGCATCATGGCTGCAGTCATCACTACTCCGAGCGGTATGCTGTGGTACAGGAAGTATGCGAACAAGCCAGCAAAGCCTCCCCACACCAGACCATTCAGTCCGCTGATCGCCAGTTCTTTCAGCATCAGGCGTCTTGCATTGCCCTGATTGATCTGTCCCAGCGCGAGCGAGCGGATGATGATGGTCGTCGTCTGGTTGGCAGAGTTGCCCGCGATGCCGGCAACGATAGGCATCAAGGTGGCGAGGGCGACCATCTGTGCTATGGTCTGCTCGAACTCGCCGATCACGCGCGAGGCGAAGAAGGCGGTCACCAGGTTCAATGCCAGCCAAGCCCAGCGGTTCTGGGCGGATTTCCATACCGAAGCGAAGATGTCTTCCTCTTCGAGCAGACCGGCCTGGTTCAGCAGTTCCGTATCCGATTCCTCGCGGATGTAATCGAGCACCACGTTCACGGTCACGCGGCCGAACAGTTTTCCGTCCTCATCCACGACCGGAGCCGACACCAGATCGTAGCGCTCGAACGCCTGCGCCGCATGTTCCGCTTTTTCATCCGGGTGCAGCTGGATGACGTCGGTGATCATCAATGCCCCGACTTCGGTCTCGGGTTCGTTGACCACGATCAGATTGATCGGCAGCACGCCCACGAGCCGTTCTTCACGGTCGACCACGAATACCTGGTCGGTATGGTCGGGCAGTTCGTCGAATCGGCGCAAGTAACGGGAGACCGTCTCCAGCGTGACATCCTGGCGCACATGCACCATGTTGAAGTCCATCAGAGCACCGACCGAATCCTCCGGGTAGGACATCGCGGCACGCAGTTGTTCGCGCTCTTCGATCGGCAGCGCCTTGAACACATCGCGGATCACATGCTGCGGCAAGTCGGGTGCCAGGTCGGCGATCTCGTCGGTGTCGAGTTGCTCGGCCGCTTCGCGCAGTTCGTCGCGGCTCATGTTGGCGATCAGCGACTCGCGGACCGCATCGGAGACCTCGATCAGGATCTCGCCGTCGCGGTCGGCCTTGACCAGGTTCCATACCAGCAAACGGTGCTCGATAGGTAGCGCCTCCAGGATGTAGGCGATGTCGGCGGGATGCAACTCTTCCAGTTTGTCGCTCAGTTCGGCCAGATGCCTTTTGTGCAGCATCTTGTCCAGCAACTCGTGGCGCTCGTCGCGCGGCAGCGCCTGGTTGTGGACCACGGTTTCCACCAGTGCCTGTTTCTCGAGCAGATGCTGGACTTGGTGCAGATGTTCCTGCACGTTGTCGGTGTAGTGGTGTTCGTGGTTCTCGGTCATGGCGCACCTCGAAAAATTGCGCGCTATTGTAAGGAAATTAATCCCGCGGCGTCAGGGAATATCGGCATCCGGCATGCGTTCGAGGATGATCAGCGTCTTGCGCAGCATGCCGCGCGCCTGACGGTGGCGGTCGTAGTAGCGCGGGTTGGGCACCATGGCTGCCAGTCGAGCCGCCTGCTCGGCGGAGAGCTTTGCCGCGCTGACGCCGAAATAGTGACGAGCCGCGGCCTCGGCACCGAACACGCCATTCCCCCACTCGATCACGTTCAGATATATCTCGAAGATTCGCTGCTTGTCCATCACCGCCTCCAGCATCAGCGTGATGATGGTCTCTTCTGCCTTGCGCCATGGCGTGCGTTTGGTGGACAGGAACAGGTTCTTTGCCAGTTGCTGGCTGATGGTGGAGCCGCCGGCGACGATCTTGCCTTTTTTTAGGTTCTTTTCGTATGCCTTCTGGATGCCTTCCCAGTCGAACCCTTCATGGTCGACGAACTTCGCATCCTCGGCGGCGATGAGTGCACGTTTCAGATTGGCGGAGATGTTCTTGTAGGGCACCCATTTATGCTTGAGCCTGGCCTTCGGATTCTGGTCCTGCATCACTTCCAGCCGGTCGGTCATGAACGCGCTGGTCGATGGGTCGAACTTGACCCACCAGCAGATATGGGCGAACAGCCACAGTTGGTACAGCACGAATATCAGGAACAGCGCCAGCAGGAAGCGCCAGAGAAGGCTGCGTACGGGTTTCACTTGCGCAGGGCGGCTAGTACGGGGCGAGTGTCCGGGCGCACGCCGCGCCAGATGAAGAACGCTTCGGCTGCCTGTTCCACCAGCATGCCGAGACCGTCCGCCACCCTGGCCCCGTGTTCTCTTGCGAATGTCATGAACGGCGTCTCTCGGCCATACATCATGTCGTAGGCGAGTGCGCCGGGCTTGAATAGCCCCGCTGGCAGAGGCAGTTTCTCATCCTGCAATCCACTGGAGGTGGCATTGATGACCAAGTCGAATCTTCTGCCTGATAGTTGATCGAAGCTTCTGGCGAACACTGAGCAATCTTCAAAGTCTGAGGCGAGTGCGAGGGCTTTCTCCAAGGTGCGGTTGGCGATGGTCACCCCGGCACCTGCGTTGAACAAAGGCCAAAGAACCCCGGCTGCGGCACCACCTGCCCCCAGCAACAAAGCATCCTTCCACATCAATTTGAAATCCAGATTCTGCTCGATGTCGATAAGCAACCCTGCGCCATCGGTATTGGTGCCAAGTATCTTGTCTTCGCGGAACAATAGGGTGTTCACAGCCTTGGCATTGCGGGCGCGCGCCCCGATCTCGTCACACAGTTCGAAAGCTTCGAATTTGAAAGGTACTGTAACGTTACAGCCTTTGTACCCTTCCTTGCGTAGCCTTGCGATGGTCGCGGCGAACCCGTCCAGCGGCGCCTCGATAGCCTCATAGCTGATGTCCTGCCCGGTCTGCTCGGCGAACATGCGATGGATCAGCGGTGACTTGCTGTGCGAGATGGGGTTGCCGATGACGGCGTAACGGTCGGTCATGCGGGTGCGAGAGGCGTCTGAACGGGGACGGATTATAGCCGTTTAAGCCGCACGCTTCAGAAGTGTGAACGGTATCCCGGTCAGCGCCATCGCCCACACGATGGCTGCGCCCGCCGGCAGGTCGAGCCAGACCGACAGCAGCAATCCCAGTGCGTAGCCGATGATGCCGATGAAGAAGGCGGTCGATATTCGCCGGTGCTGCAGGCGGTGGGTGGCGAGCGCGGGAATGATGAGGCTGGCGAACACCAGATAGATGCCGACCAGTTGCACCGAGGCGGTGATGGCGAGGGCGAACAAAGCATAGAAGCCGAGGTCGCCCAAGCGTCGGCGCAAGCCGTACCAGACCGCCAGCAATAGGGCGCTGAGTGTGGCGGTGGCGAGCAACTGTGCATCGTTCACCCACAATACCTGTCCGACCAGCAGATTCTGCAGGCGTTCACCGGCATGCACGTCGCGGCTCAGTAACAGCATGCCCAGACTGGCAGCCAGCACGAAGGTGAGGCCGATGCATGCCTCTTTCACTTCCGGCAGGCGACGTTCTATCCAGGCGAGCAGCGCCGCGCCGCCCAGCGCACTGCCGGCAGCGATGACTTGCACCAGCAGAGGCTGTCCGGTGAGATCCAGCATTCCGGCTGCGACCACACCCAGCCCGGCGATCTGCGCCACCGCCAGATCGGCAAAGATCACGCCGCGTTGCAATACCCGCATACCGAACGGGATGTGCGTGGCCAGAACCAGCAGGCCGGCGATGCAAGCGGGCAGCAGGATGTCGGGTTCGAGGTTCATCGCAGTCCTTTCAGCAAGCGCGCGACGGTATCGTCGAACAGCCCGTACAAGTCTTGTGCCGCATCGCTGCCACCCACGGTGTAGGGCAGTTCTACGGCGTTGATATGTGCGCGCTGCGTGATCCATTGCGAGGGCCGTTCGCTCTGATAGGCGGCGCGCAACACCATGCGGGCGGGTTGCCGCTGCAAAGTGTCCAGCACCTGTGACAGCCATGACGCGCTGGGCTCCATGCCCGGTTTTGGTTCCAGCACCGCGATCTCTTTCAGTCCTAGCCAGTCTGACAAGTAGGGAAACCCCTGGTGCTGCACGACGACGGCGACGCCCTTGAGCGGGTCGGCCTGCTGTTCCCAGCGCGCGAGTGCGGCACGCCATCGCTGTTCAAAGGTGGTCAGTCGCTGCTGGTAATGCGACTTGTTGGCGGGGTCGCGCTGCATCATCTTTTGCGCGAGCGCATGGGCGATGGGCAGGAAGTTGCGCGCGTCGGTCTGGATATGCGGGTTGCCCTGTGCGTGCACATCGCCGTCGCCGCGATCCAGACGGGGCGGCACTTCCAGCATGCGCACGGCCGAGGCGGCTTCGAAATAGCCCTCGCCGCCGGGCTGTACCTTGGCGTTGCCCGACTCGCGCAGCACCAGAGGCAGCCAGGCCATCTCCAGTTCCGCGCCGGTACACACCACCAGATCGGCACGGCGCGCCCTGGCGATCAGGCTGGGGCGCGCCTCGACGCGGTGCGGGTCCTGCAAGGCGCCGGTCGCGGTGTAGATGACGGCGTGTTCACCGGCCAGTTCTTTTGTGAGCGCCGCCCATTCCGGTTCGCAGGCGAACACGTTGATGGCAGCGTGCGAAAGACTGCTGAGAGAAAGCAAAATGAGTGAGAGGATCATCCTATACATGTTCATCTCCTAGTAGCTGTGCGCGCCGTGCGCGCCCAGGCTCATGATGTATTGCACGAAAAACTGGTTGTCCGGCAATCCTTGGCGTGAGTTGTCGTGCGCCAGTTGCAGGCGGATGCGCGAGAACTCGCTGGGGCTGTAGTCCAGCATCAAAGTGGTGCGGCTGGGTTTGAAAGCGTAGTCGGCGATGACGTTGGCGGCGTTCGCCGCACCTACGCTGGCGATGCCGGGGTCGAGACGGTCGTAGCGCAGCGCCGTGCGCCAGCGCGGCATGAATTGGTACACGGCCTGCGCATACCAGCCGCTTTGTATGACGGCATAGCTGTCGCTGATGTTTGCGCCGGCGGTGTCATACCTCAGATCGCCGTTCTCGCTGCGGCGGAAGTATTCCCCTTGCAGTTTCAGATAGCGTTCCTTGAGGTTGCCGTTGGGCGCGTATTTCCACACGACGTCCAATCCAGTGGTGCGGCTGTCGCCAGTGAAGGCGGTGCTCACGCTGTTGCCGAGCAGGTCGGGCACATCGTCGCTTTCGCGCTCGACGGCACGCGTGCGGTGCAAGGAAAGGCCCGCGCGCCAGCTCTGTTCGATGCCGATGTCGTCGCCTACATGCACGAACAGCACGCCTGCGCCGCTGCCGTTCTTGGCGCGGGCGCTACCGGGGAAGCCACGACCTTTGCCGGCTTCAGCACCAAACTCCAGGAACATCTCTGTCGGTGCCAGCCATTTCAGTTGAACGCCGTCCTCGCCCAACTGGTTCTCCCATAACACCGCATAAACCAGTGGCTGGTCGGTGAAGTCCCACGCATGGGCATGCTGCTCGTTCAGGTAACCCAGGCCGGAGAAGAAGCGGCCGAACTTGAGATTGAGGCCGTCGCCGAATGCGGTGGTCTGCACAAAGGCGTTCTCCACGCTGACGCCGCCGGCCGGATCGAGCGCCAGTGTGGCGGCACCGCGGAACTGTGGATCGATGTTGGCGGAGATACCCATCTCCGATTCGCCGAGGTTGAAGCCCTGTTCGTGGCCGGGGTTGGGATTCATGGCGAAGCCGGTGGCGGGCGTGGCCGGGTCTTGTTGCAGACTGCCGTAGCTGCCGGACAGGATGAGTGAGAACGCCGGATTGAAAGCGGATTCGTTGCCGGCGGCGTAGCTGGATTGGCATAGCAGCATCGCGCCGCACAGACCGATGGTTCTGAACATGGTTCACTCCTGAGAATGGATAGACATACCTCGCCGCATCGTGCGGCAGGATCGGATCTGGATTCAGGCGGAGCGGGGCGGGGCGCGGGCGGAAAAAGCCGCAATGGTGCGGGGGCGAGGATCGTTGCGGCTGCACTCGTATGATGCGATGAACGATGTGGAGAAATCTAAATACACCCCGCTACTGACGACCGCACTGCCGATCTGCGCATAACCGGCACACAACTCGCATTGCTGGTCATGCGGCAGCGACTGGTCATGGGATTGATCGGCCAGTGTGTGGGCGATCGCGTGCGTGGCCGCGCCTTGCTGGACGAACAGCAGGGCGAGGGCGAGGAGCAGAGGACTCAGCAGACGGACGATGCGCATGACAGGCGACACCTTAGCAAATAGGCGATGGCGCTGCAATGCGGCACAAAAGTGATGGCAGGGTGCGTAAGGTGGCATAGAATCGGCTGCAAAGATTCAATTTCCATGCAGCATTCATGAAGGCGCAGGGCCATGCGTCGCGGAAGGGATGGCAGTGAGCGTATCTTACGACACACAGTCGATCGAGCGGGAACTGGGCATGCGCACCATGGCCCGGCATTCCGTCATTTCCTGGCTGCTGTTGCTGGTGGGACTGGTGGCGACCGCGTATGCCGTCTATGTCGCCAAAGACGATATCGAACAGGCGGCGATGCGCGATTTCGCCGCCGAGGCGGAAGAGGTCAGGCTGAAGGTCGAAGCACGCCTGCAGGCGCACAAGCAGGTACTGCTGGGCGGGGCGGCGATGTTCGATGCATCGGACTTCGTGTCGCGCGAAGAGTGGCATGCCTATGCCAAGCGGGTGCGCATCGACGAACACTTCAACGGTATCCAGGGGCTGGGCTACGCGCAGCTCATCCAGCCGGCGCAATTGCAGGCCCACGTGGCTGCCATCCGCAAACAGGGATTCCCGCAATACCGCATTCATCCGCCGGGTGAGCGGGAACTCTATTCCTCCATCCTCTACCTCGAGCCGTTCCTGGGACGGAACCTGCGCGCCTTCGGCTATGACATGTATTCCGAACCGGTGCGCCGTGCGGCGATGGCGCAGGCGCGCGACGAGAATACGGTTGCGCTGACCGGCAAGGTGACCCTGGTGCAGGAGACCGGCAAGGATGTACAGGCCGGGACGCTGATGTATGCGCCGGTGTATCGCAGGGGCGCGCTGCTCGATACGGTGCAGCAGCGCCGTGCCGCATTGCGCGGCTGGGTGTACAGCCCTTTCCGCATGAATGACCTGATGGACGGTGTGCTGGCACGCTGGGACGACCACACCATCCAGCACATCCATATGCAGGTCTATGACGGCCCGGCGGTGGAACCCGATTCGCTGCTGTATGACAGCCGTCACGGTCGTCCCAATCCGCAGCCGCTGTTCAGCGTGGCGCAACACATCGTATTCGGTGGCAGGGTGTGGACGCTGCATTTCGAGCAGCATGGCGGGGAGGTGGCCGGGCTGGATTACAGCAAGGCCTGGGGCTATCTGTGGTTCGGGCTGGGGATGAGCCTGCTGATGTTCTTCCTCGCGCTGTCCTGGTTCAATACGCGGCGCAATGCCGCGCACATCGCGGCCGAGTTGACTGCAGCGCTGCGCATCAAGGACCTGTCGCTGAATGCGGCGGCGAACGCGGTGCTCATCACCGACCGGGACGGGCGCATCGAATGGGCGAACCATGCTTTCGAGACGCTGAGCGGGTACGGCATGGACGAAGCGGTCGGTCGCCTGCCCAGGGAACTGCTGCGTTCGGGGCGGCAGGACCAGGCGTTCTATGAACGGATGTGGCAGACCATCCTCGCCGGGCGCGTCTGGCATGGCGAACTGGTCAACCGGCGCAAGGACGGCGAGCTGTACGACGAAGAGATGACCATCACGCCGGTGTCCGGGGAGAACGGGGTTATCTCGCATTTCATCGCAGTCAAGCAGGATGTCACCCTGCGCAAGCAGGCCGAGGCGCAACTGCGCGAACTGAACCACGATTTCGTGTCGTTCCTGGAGCACACCACAGACTTCGTCTATTTCAAGGACAAGGACAGCCGTTTCCGCTTCTGCAGCCAGACACTGGCGAATATCACCGGCCATGCGAGCTGGCGCGACATGATCGGCAAGCATGACCGCGAAGTGTTCCCGCCGGACACCGCGCGGATCTACATCGAGGAAGAGCAGCCGGTGTTCCATGCCGGCAAAGCGTTGCATAACAAGATCGCCCCCTATTACGACGCGTCCGGCGGGAAAGGGTGGGTGCTGACCAACAAGTGGCCACTGTTCGATGAGGACGGCAAGACGGTGATCGGCATCTTCGGCATCAGCCGCGACGTGACGCCGATGGTGGAAGCGCAGAACGCCCTGCGCGAGAGCGAGAACCGCTTCCGCACCCTGGCCGACAGCGTGCCGGTGATGATCTGGATCGCCGGTACGGATCGGGGATGCACCTATTTCAACCAGGTCTGGCTGGCATTCACGGGTCGCCCGCTAGCGCAGGAACTGGGTGACGGCTGGCTGGAGAGCGTGCATGCGGAGGACAGGCAGCGTTGCCTCGATACCTATGCGGCGGCCTTCGGGGCGCGGCAGGCGTTCACCATGGAATATCGTCTTCGCCGACACGATGGAGAGTATCGCTGGATCATCGACCATGGCGTGCCTAACCACGATGCGGCAGGCAACTTCATCGGCTTCATCGGCTCCTGTCTGGATATAAGCGACCGCCACGAGATGGAGGCGCTGATCCGGCAGATGGCGTTCTATGACGCGCTGACACGCTTGCCCAACCGGCGTTTGCTGAATGACCGCTTGCAGCAGGCTATGGCGGCCAGTGCGCGCAGCGGGCGCTATGGCGCGCTGATGTTCCTCGACCTGGATAACTTCAAGCCGCTCAACGACCGACACGGCCATGACATGGGTGATCTGCTGCTGGGCGAAGTGGCACGGCGCATCACTGCGTGTGTGCGCAAGACGGACACCGTCGCCAGGCTGGGCGGCGACGAGTTCGTGGTGGTGCTGAGCGAACTGGAGGGAGACCGTCCATCCGCCCGCCAGCAGGCTTTGCAGGTGGCGGAAAAGATCCGCGCCTCACTGGCAGAGCCCTACCGTTTGCAGATGCGACTGCCTTCGGGCGAGATGCGGGAGGTCGAACATCCCTGCACGTCCAGCATCGGTCTGCTGCTGTTCGGTGATCACGGTACGGGCGCGGACGAGTTGCTCCAGCAGGCCGATACGGCGATGTACTGCGCCAAGGAGGCGGGACGCAACCGGGTCTATGCCGAAGCGTGAACGCCTCGTTTATCTGGCTTCAAGCCGGTCGCTGGTGGTGAACGTCCAGGTGCGGGTGATGCCGAGCACGTCGACTTCGTTGCGGATGTTGGGCGGGAAGGGAGCGTAAGGGCCTGCCAGTTTGACGATGCGCTGGGCGGCGGCATCGAGGATGCGATGTCCGGAAGTGCGATTGATCTCGATGCTCTCCACGCTGCCGTCTGCGCGGATGTTCACCGTCAGCGTGAGGCTGCCGTAGAGTTTCTGGCGGCGTGCCGCTTCCGGATAGTTCAGGTTGCCGATACGCTCGACCTTGGCGCGCCAGTCTTCGACATATTGCGCATATTTGTACTCCTCGGTGCGCGCGCCGATGAACTTGCGTTTGGGCAGTTTCTCGTACAGCGAGATGTTCTTGCTGATCTCGGCTTCCAGTCGCGCGATCTCCAGCGAGCGTTGCACCAGATCCTCGCCGCTCTTGCTGCTGTCTTGGGGCCTGGGTGCCTGCTTGGGTTGTTCGACACGATAGTCGCCCTTGCTGCGCGTGAGCAGCGACTGCACTTCCTGCTCCAGTGCCTTGACCCGTTTGGCGGCCTGTTCCGGCGTGTAGCGCGTATCGTTGCTGACCACCGGGAACGGTGTGCCCGCACGCAGGTCTTCCGGGGTGTTGCCGCCGCCGTCCAGATTGCTTTGCGCGTAGGCGTTAGCCTTGGTCGGCTTGTTGCGCGACTGGCTGTTAACCAGCGTGACTTCCAGCGGCTCCAGCCGTTTCGCCAGTGACCTTGCGTCCGGCACGGTGAAGGTGATGCCGAACAGCACAAAGGCGTGCAGCAGCAAGGAGAAACCTGTCGCGAACGAGAGGCGTTCGCGCAGCAAAGCCATGAGTAGATACCGCTTCATGCCCCACCGGCAGCGACCGCGACGGGCCGCGCTTCGAAGTTGAGGTCGAGCAGGTCGACGGAAACGATCTCCAGTGTCACCTGCGTGTTGGCTTCGGTCTCGGGCAGGGCGGGTACGCGGCCGACCAGCGGGATGTCGACGAACTTGACCAGGTTCTCGCGCAGTACCACGGCAGCTGCCTGTTCCACCTGTTCCTGCTGCAGCCAGCGCAGGCACCAGTAGCGTTCCATGTTGCGCTGGAACTCGTTGTAGGTGGTGTAGGCAGCATCGAAGTCGCGCAGGATGGCGAACAACGTGGTGTCGTTCTTGGCGTAGGCGGGCGCTTCACCGCGCAGCACGCTCATGATCTGGCGCTGGTTCACCAGATCGACATAGCGGCGCAGCGGCGAGCTGGACCAGGCGTAATGCGCCACGCCCAGGCCCTGATGCGGCGCGGCGATGGTGCTCATCTTCACCTTGCCGTTGTTCTGCGTGCGGTAGATGCCGGCGACGCTGTTGTCATCCAGCAATTTCCCCCATGTGCTGTTGGCGAGGATCATCAGCTCCGATACCACCTTGTCGATGGGCGAACCGCGCAGGCGGTGGCCGATGCTGATACGGTCATCCTCGACATTGAAGATGTAGTCGATCTGCTGCTGATTGGTGTCGGACGATTTGCCGCGTCCGGCTTCCAGCTTGTTGGCGAAGTCCCACAGCAGTTCCAGTTCGGGGCCATAGGCAAAGTCGAACTGGCGTGCGGCTACGGATTCGTCGTTGAACAGCGGCTCCAGCGTATCGTGTCGCAGGTTGGCGGCGATGTGCAGGCGCTCGATGCGGCTCTCGCTGGCCACGATCTCCAGCGCGTCATTGACTTCCACATACAGCGAGAGCGCGGGGCAGACCTTGTCGGCGCATAGCGTGAACGCTTGCACCACGTTGTCCGGCAGCATGGTGATCTTGTCGCCCGGCATGTACACGGTAGACATGCGCTGTGCGGCGATGGCGTCGATGTCCGAGCCCGGCGCGATGCCGAGTGCGGGGGCGGCGATGTGGATGCCGATGCGGCGGTTGCCGTTTGCCAGCGTCTCGATCGAGAAGGCATCGTCGATCTCGGTTGTGGCGGCATCGTCGATGCTGAAGGCGTTTACGGTCGCTTTGGGCAGCTCGGGATGCTCTTCAACAGTCACCTCGGGGAAGCCGGTGCCGCGCGGGAAGTTCTCGAACAGGAACTTGTTCAGGTGGAAATCGTGCGATGAGGGCAGCGCGCCGCACTTCTCCAGCAGGTGCGGGACCGAGAGATGCGTGGCGGCACAGGCTGCTTCCAGCGCTTTGACCTCGAGGGTGTTGCGGTCCGGCTGGTACAGGATCGCTTTGAGCTTGTCGGCGAACTCGGCAGGCAGCTTGAATTGCGTGAGTTCTTCCGTGTAGCGTGCCTGCAATTCGGCCTGCAGGCGTTTTTTCTCCACGCTGGCCAGGGCCGCTTTCAGCGCATCGGCCGGTGCGGCTTTGTAGCGCCCCTTGCCCTTTTTGTAGAAATGCATGGGCGAGCCATGCAGGCGGATCAGTGCACCGGCGGCTTCGACGGGCGTGGGGGAGTGGCCGTAGTAATCCTGTGCCAGCTCCTCGAAGGCGAACTCTTCCGGCGGACACGCTTCCCACAGGAAATCCAGATCGATATCGTCGGCGGCCTGTTCCGCCTGAGCGATGAATTCACTCAGCCCAGGCTGGGCGAAGCGCAGCATGACGTTGGCGGCTTTGATCTTGCAACGTTTTCCGTGGAGGTTCTCGACCTGCAGGGAGGAAGTGTTATCGGCCATGATGCTGCCGACCTTGAAACTGCCGTCTTCTTCGTAGAATATGTTCATGGGGGAGTACAGAAAGGATTGCGGCGATTATAACCTGCCGTCCGGCGGCGAACTTCCATCCTGTTCGTCTGTCCATGCACCTGGCGTCCGCAGGCGCGGCGTATCCACCAATCACATCAGGAGAACGGTATGAACAAGTTAATGGCATTGATCGCGGCGGGCGGACTGCTGGCGATCACCCAGCAAGCCTCGGCCTGTCCCGGCAAGGCGCACGGCCAGAGCGATGCCTGTCCGAAAGGCGGCGGCATGGTGCAGCAGATGGACAAGGACGGCGACGGAGCAGTCAGCAAGCAGGAATTCAATGCCTTCCATGCGGAGCGGTTCAAGGACATGGATACCAACAAGGACGGCAAGATCTCCGCCGAGGAGTTGGACGGCTTGCATCAGGGGATGCGCAGCCAGATGAAGAGCATGCGTCACATGAGCATGGAGCAGCATTTCGATGCGGCCGATACCGACCATGACGGTGCCTTGAGCAAGGAAGAAGCTGAAAAGGGCATGCCTATCCTGTTCGCGCGTTTCGACGAGAACGATGCCAACAAGGACGGCAAGATCACCAAGGATGAAGTGATGCGCGATGCGCGTCCCATGCGCGGGCCGGGCATGATGGGCAACTGATCCCGATCCACTCGCACCAAACAAAAGGGCCGGTAAGAACCGGCCCTTTTGTTTTGTGCGGCTAAAGACTTATTTGGCGGCGAGGATGTGTGTCACCATGGCCTTGATGTCCGCATCGGAGGCCTTGGCCGGTGTGGCCGGCATAGGCATGGTGCCGAAGCTGCCCGCACCACCCACGCGCACCTTCTTCTCCAGCTTGGCGGCCGCGCCGGCATCGCCCGCGTACTTTTCCGCGATCGCCTTGATCGACGGGCCGACCGTCTTCTTGTCGAGCTGATGGCAGGTGCCACAGTTGTGCGTCTTCATCAGCGCGGCGCCGTCATCGGCCAGGACCGGTGCCGACAACATCAAACCAGCGGTCAGCATCAGTGCGTGTTGGACTTTCATGATCAACTCCTTCGGGTGGTTAACAAAACTGTTGCGGGCATTCTACTCCCGATTTTTTTCGGCGGGAAAGCACTATTGCGAATAGCGCAGCATTTGGGTCGGACAAGGCGCAGGTGTTACCATGCGCGCGGCAAATTCAGCATGAGGAAGCAACATGGCAGGACACAGTAAATGGGCGAACATCCAGCACCGCAAAGGGCGTCAGGATGCCAAGCGCGGTCAGATATTCACGCGTCTGATCAAGGAGATCACCGTGGCGGCCAAGCTGGGCGGCAGCGACCCGGATACCAACCCCCGTCTGCGGCTGGCTATGGAAAAGGCTTATGACCAGAACATGCCCAAGGATAACGTCGAGCGCGCCATCAAGCGCGGTGCGGGTGAGCTGGAGGGCGTGGACTACATGGAACTGCGCTACGAGGGCTACGGCATCAACGGCGCGGCGGTTATGGTCGATTGCATGACCGACAACAAGACGCGCACCGTGGCCGATGTGCGCCATGCCTTCACCAAGTACGGAGGCAACCTCGGCACTGACGGATCGGTGGCGTTCCTGTTCAAACATTGCGGCCAGATGGTGTTCGCGCCCGGCACAGATGAGAACGCGTTGATGGAAGTGGCGCTGGACGCGGGCGCGGAAGACATCATCAACAACGACGATGGCAGTATCGAGGTCATCACCTCCCCCAACGATTTCGTGGCAGTGAAACAGCGCCTGGAAAGCGCGGGATTCAAGCCGGAGATGGGCGAGGTCACCATGAAGCCCGAGAACGAGGTGAGTTTCACCGGCGACGATGCGGTGAAGATGCAGAAGCTGCTGGATGCGCTGGAAGACGTGGGCGACGTGCAGCAGGTCTACACCAATGCGGTGATCGAGGACTGATGCGCATCCTCGGCATCGATCCCGGCCTGCGCATCACCGGGTTTAGTTGCGACATAACTTGCCTGCGCAAGTTAGTCTCCACTGAAACCCGTTGCCAGTTCTTCGCTTCGGTGGTTGGGCGATGATGGTTCGAATATTGGGTATCGATCCAGGTTTGAGAGTGACGGGTTTTGGTGTCATCGATAAAGAAGGTCAGAAGCTGCATTACGTCGCCAGCGGTTGCATCAAGACGCCAGCCGGAGAGTTGCCGGAAAGATTGAAAGTCATCCTGTCCTCGCTGGGCGAAGTCATCGCGCAGCATCTGCCGGAGCTGGCGGTGGTGGAGAAGGTGTTCGTGAACGTGAACCCGCAATCGACACTGTTGCTCGGGCAGGCGCGCGGTGCTGCGATCTGTGCGGCAGTGCAGGCGGGGCTACCGGTGTCGGAATACACGGCACTACAGATCAAGCAGGCCGTGGTCGGAAACGGTCATGCCGACAAGGAGCAGGTGCAGGCCATGGTGCAGCGCTTGCTGAACCTGTCCGGCACGCCGAGCCCGGATGCGGCGGATGCGCTGGCGTGTGCCATCTGTCATGCACACGGTGGTTTGGGTGGATTGGGCACGCAAGCGACCAAGGGATACAAAGTGCGTGGAGGAAGACTGGTATGACACAGCCGCTGGAACCGACACTGGAATTGTTCGCCAACCCTGCGGCCCGTTATTTCGCCGCGACCCGCCCTGCATTCCTGTCTGCCAGTTTGATGTCATGCCTGATCGGTTTGGCCATCGCCTGGCATGGCGGCCTTGCTTTCGATATCCCGCTGGCACTGGTCACCCTGCTTTTCGCCCTGTTGGCGCACGCCGGGGTGAACGTGCTCAACGATTACTATGATGCGCTCAACGGTACCGATGCGCAGAACACCGAACGTATCTTTCCATTCACCGGCGGCAGCCGTTTCATCCAGAACGGTGTGTTGAGCCTGACGCAGACGCGCAATTTCGGTTTTGCGCTGATGGCGGGTGTGATTGCTGCCGGGCTGTGGCTGATGGCGCGCACCGATGCGCAATTGATGTACGTCGGTCTGGCGGGTCTGTTCATCGGCTGGGCGTATTCCGCGCCGCCGTTCAAATTGGTCGGTCGCGGTCTGGGGGAGTTGTGCGTGACGGCCGGCATCCTGTCGATCACGGTCGGCGCGGATTTCGTGCAGCGCAAAGGTTTCGACGCGGCACCATTCATTGCCGGACTTTCCTACGCTTTATTGACGGCCAATCTGCTCTATATCAACCAGTTTCCGGATCGTGCCGCCGATACCTCGGCAGGCAAGTTGCACTGGGTGGCCCGGCTGGATGTGAGCAAGGCGCGCTGGGGCTATGTGCTGATTGTGGTGCTGGCTTATAGTTGGCTGGTGGTGAGTGTGCTGGCCGGATGGTTGCCCGCGTTGTCGTTGCTGGCGCTGCTCGCTGTGCCGTTGAGCATCAAGGCCGCACGAGAGTTGCTGCGCCACGCCGCGCAACCGCAACGACTGGCCGGGGCGATCAAACTCACCATCGCGGCGATGATGGCGCATGGTGCGCTGCTGTCGCTGGCATTGATATTCAGTGAAGGGAACACATGATCGGAAGACTGAGCGGCACGCTGCTGGAGAAGAACCCGCCGCAGATATTGCTGGATGTACAGGGCGTCGGCTACGAGGTGGACGTGCCGATGAGCACGTTCTACAACCTGCCCGCGCTGAACGAGAAGGTGGTGCTGCATACCGAATTCATCGTGCGCGAGGATGCGCATCTGCTGTTCGGTTTCCTGACGCAGGAAGAACGCATCGCTTTCCGCCAACTGCTGAAGATCAGCGGCGTCGGCCCCAAGCTGGCTTTGTCGGTGCTGTCCGGCTTGAGCATGAGCGATCTGGCGCTGGCGGTGGCGAACAAGGATGCGGCGCGCCTGACCAAGATCCCCGGCGTGGGCAAGAAGACCGCCGAGCGCTTGTTGCTGGAACTGCAAGGAAAATTCGTGGCGAGTGCTGCCGGTGCGACTACTTCGGTAGCGATGGAATCCGCGGGCAATGACATCTTCAATGCCTTGCTCGGTTTGGGCTACATGGACAAAGAGGCGGAATGGGCGGCCAGGCAATTGCCCAAGGATGTCGGACTCTCGGACGGCATCCGCCAGGCGCTTAAGTTATTATCCAAGGCATGATCCAGCACGACGACCTTACCGCAGCACCGCGTATCATCTCCGCTGCGCCGGCCTCTCCGCAGGAGGAGGCGCTGGAACGCGCGCTGCGTCCCAAGCAACTCGACGAGTATGTCGGGCAGGAAAAGATACGCGGGCAACTGGAGATATTCATCCAGGCAGCGAAGAAGCGCAAAGAACCGCTCGATCATGTGCTGTTGTTCGGCCCGCCCGGACTGGGCAAGACCACGCTGGCGCAGATCATCGCGCGCGAGATGGGCGTCAATATCCGCCACACATCCGGCCCGGTGCTGGAGCGCGCCGGTGACCTGGCCGCGTTGCTGACCAATCTTGAGCCGCACGATGTGTTGTTCATCGACGAGATCCATCGCTTGTCGCCGGTAGTGGAAGAGATCCTGTACCCCGCGCTGGAGGATTACCAGATCGATATTATGATCGGCGAAGGGCCGGGCGCGCGTTCGGTGAAGATCGATCTGCCGCCGTTCACGCTGGTGGGCGCGACCACGCGCGCCGGCATGCTCACCAACCCGCTGCGCGACCGCTTCGGCATCGTGGCGCGACTGGAGTTCTATTCGCCGCAGGAATTGCAGCGCATCGTGACGCGCTCGTCCGGTCTGCTGGAATTGCCCATCTCGCCGGACGGCGCGCTGGAGATCGCCAACCGTTCGCGCGGCACGCCGCGTATCGCCAACCGTTTGCTGCGCCGCGTGCGCGACTATGCCGATGTGCGCGCCGACGGCAATGCCACGCGCGAAGTGGCGGATGCCGCGCTGACCATGCTGGACGTGGATGCGCGCGGGCTGGACGTGATGGACAGAAAGCTGCTGCAGACCGTGATCGAGAAGTTCATGGGCGGGCCGGTGGGGGTGGATAACCTCGCCGCCGCCATCGGTGAAGAGCGCGACACCATCGAGGATGTGCTGGAGCCGTATCTGATCCAGCAGGGCTATCTGCAGCGCACGCCGCGCGGCCGCATGGCGACGGCGAACGCTTATGAACATTTCGGACTGGTGCAATCGCGCGCTGCGGGCGGCAACAAGGATCTGTGGGATGAGTAAGTCGCACAAGCCTTTCACCTTGCCGGTGCGTGTGTATTATCAGGATACCGATGCGGGCGGCGTGGTGTATCACACCAATTATGTGAACTTTATGGAGCGCGCGCGGACAGAGTGGTTGCGCAGCTTCGGTCACAGCAACGCCGGCTTGATGAAAGAGCTGGGCGTGATGTTCGTGGTGCGCTCGATCAGGATCGATTACCTCAAGCCTGCCTTGCTGGACGATATGCTGGAAGTGACGGCGCATCTCACCAAAGTGGGGCGCAGCCAGATGACGCTGGCGCAGGAAGTGAGGCGCGGGGATGATGTGCTGACGCAAGCCGATGTGCATCTGGTGTGTGTGAGCAAGGACAGTTTCAAGCCGGTGAGCGTGCCGGAAATGTTACGCAAACAATGGGATTGAACGCATGGATCTGATACGGGATTTGTCTCTGGTGCAACTCGTCGGCAATGCCAGTTTGCTGGTGCAGCTGGTGATGGGCTTGCTGTTGGGGGTGTCGCTGATGTCGTGGTGGTACATCTTCCTCAAGATGTTCGCCGTGCGCGCGGCGAAGTCGCATACACGAGAGTTCGAGGACGCTTTCTGGGGCAACCCGAATCTGGTGGCTCTGTACCAGCAGGCGGGCAGCAAGTTGCGCCATGATCAGGGCGCGCTGGAACATATCTTCGCCGCCGGTTTCGCCGAGTTCGTCAAATTGAAGAAGACGCACGGCGTGGACAGCGCGGCGCTGATGGAAGGCACGCGCCGGGCGATGCGCGCGCGTTACCAGCGCGAGATGGATCATCTGGAATCGCATCTGTCATTCCTGGCGACGGTCGGTTCGGTCAGTCCTTATGTCGGATTGCTGGGCACGGTGTGGGGCATCATGAACGCGTTCCGGGGTTTGTCCAGCGTGGGACAGGCGACCTTGGCGCAAGTGGCGCCCGGTATCGCCGAGGCGCTGGTGGCGACGGCGATGGGTTTGTTCGCCGCGATCCCGGCAGTGGTGGCGTACAACCGTTATGTGCATGACGTGGCGCGCCTCTCGTCGCGTTTCGAAAGCTTCATCGAAGAATTCTCCAACGTGTTGCAGAGGCAGCCATGACACGGTACGCGCAAGCGGTGGGTGCGGGACAACCCGGTTGCGGTGCAGGCTCATGCGCGAAGCGCGTTATGCCGAAACCAATGGCTGCGGTACAACTCCAACTGCACTTTTATGATTGCCCGTCGAACGTAACGGAGGTACAGCCGTGAGTTACACCAGACGAGCATCCCACCGTCCGTTGAGCCAGATCAATGTGGTGCCCTACATCGACGTGATGCTGGTGCTGCTGGTGATCTTCATGGTCACTGCGCCGATGATGAATCCCGGGCAGATCGATCTGCCCAGCGTGGGCAAGTCGCTGGCACCTCCTGTTGCGCCGCTGGAGGTGATGATCAAGAAGGACTCCACGCTGGTGCTGCGCGACCATACGCAGGGCGGTGTCGAGACGCCGGTGTCGGCGACAGATTTGGCTGCGCTGATCAAGCAGAAGCTGGAAAAGAATCCCGAACAGTCGGTGGTGATCTCCGCGGACAAGAAGATCCGTTACGAGGAAGTCGTCAATGTGATGGATATGCTGCAGCAGCAGAACGTCAAGAAAGTCGGTCTGCTCACCAAGGTGCGATGAGCGCGACACTCCGTTATCGCGAGCCCTATCGCTACTCCGCCGGGCTGTTGGCGATGGGAGTGCATGTGGCGTTCTTTGCCTTGCTGGTGATGGGCGTGCGCTGGCAGAGCCATCAGCCGGATCGTTTCTCGGTCGAATTGTGGGATAGTCTGCCGATCCAGCAGCCGGCGGAGGAGTCTGCTCAGGAGGCGGTCGAGCCCAGGCAGGCGGCCGAGCAAACTTCGAGTCGTCCGGCTGCGCCGAAAAAGGCTGACATCGAGCTGCGAGACAAGAAGGTGAGCAAGCCCACCACGCCGCAGCCGGACGCCAAGGCACTGCGTCAGAAGAAGTTGCGCGAAGAGCAGCGCATGATGGAAGCGTATGTCGAGAAGCAACGTCTGGCCGAACGCGAGCGGGTGCGGGCGGAGGTGATGGCAGCCACGTCGGCCGAGATGGGGCGTTACCAGGACATGATACGCAGCAAGATCAGACACAACATCGTGATGCCGCCGGACGTCCTGCCGTCAGCGGCGGCTGAATTCAAGGTGACTTTGTTGCCGGATGGTTCGGTGCTGGATGCGGTGTTGCTGAAGAGCAGCGGCAATGCCGCGTATGACGAGGCGACCGAGCGAGCTATCTACAAGTCGCAACCGTTGCCGATACCGTCCGATCCCGTGCTGAAGAAGCGCTTTCGAGAATTACGCCTGACGATCAGGCCGGAGGATAAGTAAAGAATGAGACGCTGGATATTGTCGTGCTTGCTGTCGTTTGCGGTGCCGGCGCATGCCGTGCTGAACATCGAGATCACCGGTGCGGGTGAGCATCAGACACCGGTCTCGCTGGTGCGGTTTGCTGGTGATGCCGCGATCGCGCAGAACCTGCTGGACATCGTGGGGGGCGACTTGAACCGTACCGGCTTGTTCAAACTGGTCGATCCGGCGGGAAAGACCCCGCATGAGCCGCGCGATATCCGGCCATCCGAGTGGGTAGGTGTGGAGGCGGTGCTGATCGGAAGCATAGAGTCGCAGCCCGAAGGGAAGGTCGCGGTCAAGTTCCGCTTGTTCGATCTGGTGCGCAATGCAGAACTGTTGTCGCAAGTGGTGACGGCCCGCGAAGACCAGGTGCGCGCGATAGGGCATCGCATCGCAGACCTGGTGTACGAGCGTATGACGGGAAGTCCGGGTGTATTCAGTACTCGCATCGCCTATGTCAGCCGGGATGAGGGAGTGTATCGACTGGTCGTGGCAGATAGCGACGGTGACAACGAACAGGCACTGCTCACTTCGCAGGAGCCCATCATGTCACCCTCCTGGTCGCCGGATGGCAGGCAGATCGCCTATGTGAGTTTCGAGAAGCGGCGCGCCATGGTCTACGTGCAATCGCTGTCCTCGCGCAAACGCACCCTGATCGCCGACTTCCCGGGTAGCAACAGTGCACCCGCCTGGTCGCCGGATGGCAGGCAGATCGCCATGGTGCTGACGCGCGACGGCGAATCGCAGATATATCTTGCCAGCAGCAATGGCGGTCAGTTGCGCCGCATCACCCACAGCGATGCGATCGATACCGAGCCGTCATTCTCGCCGGACGGAAAGTCGCTGTTGTTCACCTCCGACCGCGGCGGCAGTCCGCAGATATACCGCGTGTCGATAGAGGACAATGATGTGCAGCGCCTCACCTTTGAATCAGGGAACGCTTTCTCTCCCCGTTACCACCCGGATGGCAACAGTTTCGTGTTCGCCCATTTCAACGACGGGGTCTTCCATATCGCCGTGCACGATCTGGAAAGCAGGCAGACTCAGGTCCTCACTGCAGGCGGGTGGGAGAAGAAACCCAGCTTCGCGCCCAATGGCAAGATGATCCTGTTTGCAACCGAGGTGCAGGGTCGTGGTATATTGGCAACCGTTTCAAGTGATGGCCGCGTGAAGCAGAAGATGGTCGCCCAGCGCGGAGATATCCGCGAGCCGATGTGGGGCCCGTTCCTGAAATAGATAATCGAGAAGGAGTTGTGCGATGAAAAAACTGATCCTCAGTGTGTTGTTGTTGAATCTGCTGGCTGCATGTAGCAGCAATCCACCGAAAGAAGAGGTCGCTGAGCCTGCAGCCACTTCCGCCTCCGCTGCGAGTGAAGCGCCTGCCGCTGCCGCGCAGGAAACTGCCGCTGCCGATACTCAGGCTGCCGACGCCCAAGCTGCAGCCGACGCACAGGCTGCCCTGATGGAGAAGAACAGCGTGTACTTCCCGTTCGATGTGGATGCCGTGCAGGATGCGGATCGCGAGACCATCATGAACCATGCCGAATACCTGGCGAGCCATCCCGATGTGAAGGTGCGTGTCGAAGGCAATGCCGATGAGCGTGGCAGCAGCGAGTACAACCTTGGTCTGGGCCAGCGTCGTGCCAACAACACCAAGCGTGCATTGGTACTGGGCGGTGCATCGGATTCCCAGATCGAGACTGTCAGCTACGGTGAAGAGAAGCCGCGTTGCAGCGACCATAACGAAGCTTGCTGGGCACAGAACCGCCGCGCCGACATCAACTACAGCGCGCAGTAACCATGAAGGTTGCAGCCTCCCGTTTGCTGGGTGGTCTGTTGCTGGTGTGCAGCCCCGCTTATGCGGGGCTGTTCGCTGACGACGACGCTCGGAGGCAGATCCAGCAACTGGAGGCGCGAGTGGCAGTGCTGGAGAAGCAGCTCGTTGAAATAGAGCTGCAGAACAAGCTTGCGGTGCGTTCCCTGCTCAACCTGCAGATGCAACTTGAGATGCAGTCGAGCGAGATGCGCAAACAGCGCGGTCTGTTCGAAGAGTTCGGGCATGCGCAACAAGAAGCGGAGAAACGGCAGAAGGACTTCTACGTCGATCTGGATTCGCGCTTGAGGCAGATGGAGACAGGCGGAGCATCGCGGGTTGCGCCGGCGGCCGGAGATGCTGTTGAGGGTCAGGCTGGAGAGAACCGTGCGTTCGAGACGGCTTACGGTTTCTACCGTGCGGAGAGTTATCGCGAGGCGGCACTGGCCTTCCGCGATTTTCTGCGTCAGTACCCGCAATCGGCGCATGAGGCCAATGTCTATTACTGGCTGGGGAATGCCAATTTCCTCGTGCGCGAGTACGCCGGAAGCTTTGCGGCATATCGCAGCCTGCTGGACAAGTATCCGGATCATCCGCGCGCGCCCGAAGCCATGCTGAACATGGCGGAATGCCAGCTGTCTCTGAAGAAGAAAACCGCAGCCCGTAGCACCTTGAAGAAACTCATCTCCCAGTTCCCCGGCAGCGATGCTTCGGACAAGGCCAAGAAACGTCTGGCTACCCTCAAGTAAACCGTAGTGCTTCATGAACCCTGATTCGGAAAGTACGCTGCGCATCAGCGAGATATTCTTCTCCTTGCAAGGCGAGAGTTCACGCATCGGCTTGCCGACCGTGTTCGTGCGGCTTACGGGGTGTCCATTGCGCTGCGGATACTGTGATAGTGCTCACGCATTCAGCGGCGGGCAGAGTATGTCCATACAGGAGATCCTGGATACGGTAGCAGGATTCGGTGCGCACCATGTCTGCGTCACCGGCGGTGAGCCGCTGGCGCAGAAGAACAGTCTGCTAATGCTCCGTGCATTGTGCGATGCGGGTTATGCGGTCTCGCTCGAGACCAGCGGGGCGCTGGATGTCGGTGCTGTGGATGCGCGCGTGATGAAGGTGCTGGATATCAAGACACCTGGCTCCGGCGAGGTGCGCAGGAACCTCTGGCAGAACCTTGATCATCTTTCGGAGCATGATGAGATCAAATTCGTGCTGTGCGACGAGGCGGATTATCAGTGGGCGAAACAGGTGGTGATGGAGCGCGATCTGGCGCGGCGCTGCGAGGTTCTGTTATCTCCAGTCCATGATGCACTGGCGGCGCGCGATCTGGCTGAATGGATATTGCGCGACCGTTTGCCGGTGCGCATGCAAGTGCAACTGCACAAGATCTTGTGGGGTAACGAGGTGGGGCGTTGAGCGATAAACGAGCGGTCGTGTTGTTGTCGGGCGGGCTGGATTCTGCCACGGTGCTGGCGCAGGCGCGCGCGCAGGGTTTCCAGTGCCACGCCCTGAGTGTCGATTATGGCCAGCGCCATCATGCGGAGCTTGCGGCAGCGCAGCGTGTGGCCTCCAGCCTCGGGGCCCATGCGCACAGGGTCATCAACATCGATCTGACGGCATTCGGAGGCTCGGCTTTGACCGATGCCAGCATCGCAGTGCCGGAGACGGCCACCAGCGGAATCCCTCTGACCTACGTGCCGGCGCGGAACACCATCATGCTGTCATTGGCGCTGGCTTGGGCCGAGGTGCTGCAGGCGCAGGATATATTCATCGGTGTGAACGCCGTGGATTACTCCGGCTATCCGGATTGTCGGCCGGAGTTCGTGGCGGCGTTCGAGCGCATGGCGAATCTTGCGACCAAGGCTGCAGTCGAGGGCAGGGCCTTGACGGTGCATGCGCCGTTATTGCACCTGAGCAAGGCTGAGATCATTCGGGCCGGTATGCAGCTTGGGGTCGATTACGCGATGACTGTATCGTGCTATCAGGCGGACGAGTCGGGCCGGGCCTGTGGCCGTTGTGATTCATGCCGTCTGCGGCAAGAAGGCTTCCGGGCGGCGCAAGTGGCGGACCCGACTCGCTATCAAAATACATAAATCGCATTTGTTGCTTTGACTCGCGCAATCAAACCCGTATAATGCGCGCTCTTTTTTACCGGGTCGGTAGCTCAGCCGGTAGAGCAGCGGACTTTTAATCCGTTGGTCCCGAGTTCGAATCTCGGCCGACCCACCAGTTTCGTGATTTACCGCCGCTTTAGCTCAGTTGGTAGAGCAACCGCCTTGTAAGCGGTAGGTCGTCAGTTCGAATCCGACAAGCGGCACCAATTAAAACCCATCAAATCAAAAGTTTGATGGGTTTTTTATTTTGCATACTTTTGCACTATTTTGCATGTTTTGCCATACTCAGTGTGGCAACAGTGTGGCAAAGAACTAATCGAACCATTCTCTGGGAAATTTTGGCGCAACCTAAAACTAAATCTACCAAGCAAACTTGACAATTTAAATCGTCCGAAATAATCTACGCCCCGTCTCCCGCATGGGACATTAAAGACGCAGTGCATTTCAAAGCAAGGTCTAAGCCTTATTGTGTCATCTTGTTAAGATGGCCCGTTCCCCCAAGAAATTCGACGAAGGGGGGGCGGAACAAGTCGCTAAATTTTCCCTTACGGGAGAAGGGCTTGTTCAATGAAGACCTACTCAGTTGACGATCTTTCTGTCATTCTAAAAAAATCCAAATCGTCGATATATTCTGACGCATCGCGCAATCCATCGGTCTTGCCGCCGATATTGCGTATCCCTGGTTCAAAGAAATTACTTTTTGTTGGCGTAGAAGAGTGGATGGAACGATTCATTGTTGTTGCGATTGCTCCTGATCCAAATCAGGCTCGGCTGCGATTGGGTGCCCCCACAAAACGTGAGCGTCTCATGCGTGCACGACTCACCTGCAACAACAAGAGTGCAGGTGGCACAACACTGCGAGGAGGGGGCTTCGATGAATAAATTTAGCACAACGCAATCGACTCCGAAAACAATTGGTGCCAAGCCAGGTCGAGTAGGCGGTAAAAACAGCACTTATCAATCCGGTGGCTTTATCCCCAAGCGGCTGAATAACGAAATCGAGGTGTTGCTTCAGAAGCACAAAGATCTCGCAGTCCATAAGGACAAGAAGGTTGGTCAGGGGAGTCAAGATAAAAGAAGAACTGTTATCAAAGGCTTCTTCGCGGACGTTTGGAGGCTGAAATTCAAGATTGAGAGTGTTCGCAGTCTGAAAGAAAAGCATTTGCATGCGGTTTTCAGATATTTGGAATCACAGGGGCAGTCCCCCTCTACCATCCAGAACAAGATTTCAATCATGAGGGGCTTCTGTGAATGGATTGGGAAGCCCGGAATGGTTCGGAATTCTGTTCACTATGTAAATGATAAGGCGTCTGTGACGCGGACGATGGTTGCCCGTGAAGACAAGTCTTGGGACGGGAAGGGCGTGGATATTCAGCAGATATTGGAGAAGGTTCGAGCGAAGGATAAGTATGTTGCTATCGAGCTGGAGCTCTGTCTGGCATTCGGTTTGAGGGTTAAGGAAGCGATGATGTTGCGGCCATTGGCCTGTCGGGACGGTAGCGGAGAATTCATCCACGTCAGGGAAGGGACGAAAGGGGATAGACCGAGGGTGGTACCGATCGAGAATGCCATTCAGCGAAATCTTCTGGACCGTGCTGTTGAAATCATGGACAAAAAGACAGGCTTCTTTGGGGGGCGAGGCAAGACTCTGGAGCAGAAAAGAAATCGTTTCTACTATGTCCTTAAGTGTTGCGGGGTAACTTTGAACGATCAGGATATCTCGGCACACGGTTTGCGCCACCAGTATATGCAGGAGAGCTTCAAGGGACTGTTGGGTATCGATGCGCCAGTCAAGGGGGGAAATCTCTCAGAAGTAGATCCGGACGAATTCCATGTGGCAAGCCAGAAGCTGATGGAAAGGGCTGGGCATACCAGGGTGACAATCGGAGCTTCATATTATGGCAGCCGTAGGATCCATAAGGCGAATCCTGATCAAGCTGAAAATCAGGGGCTTTCTAGGGGTGATGAATAATCTCGTTATCCATAAGTGAAGTCATATAGGGTGAATTATGAGAGGGGCTGCTTTCCGGAATTGGGTGGCAGCCCCACCTCATGATTTCGTTGTCATGCCTATGGCCTTGTTGGTGCATGGTGCAACAACTTTCAATTTAAGGGCTTTAACAGGAATGCCTGTAGTTCAGGCTAAAAGAGTCACAATTTGCTTTGCTCAGTAACGGCTGCTCCTCAACACATACCAGACCGTTGGCTAAGGCGGACAAGCCAAGTCTATCCAATGGGGTAATATCTGCCTTAGTGGGAATAAATATAGTCAGTAAATCATGTCCAATCTGATCGAAGGTTTGCGCCAAAACATCCGAAAGTTGAAACCGGATGGTGACGACGGTTTTGAGGGGCTCATGGCCGCCGTTTTGAGTGACTTAACCAAGCGAAGCTTTACACTGTCAAGCGCAGGTTCGCAATACGGCAGAGATGGTCAATCCGCCTTGGATGGCGGATCTATTGTGTTTGAGGCGAAGCGCTACGACGGTTCAGTCCCTAAAGACAAAGTCTACACTAAGATTTTCGAGATCGCTGCGGACAAGACTAGTACCACCGAGCTTTATATTCTGGGAGCAACCTGCCCCATTCCCGCTCAGCATGTCACTACTCTAAAAGGTGGGGCGGAGCTACTTTCAATGGAGTTGCTGGTACTAGCATGGCCGAAAACAGGCTTAGCTGAACTCGCTGTTCTATTAGCGATGGCCCCAGGAGTTTCTGCACAGTTCATCGCCCAGCACGCGTCGGTTATTGAAGCTGAAGTTACAAAGCAATTATCGGAAGTTCAGTCGCACCCTCAATACCAGGTGCGATCTGCGGAACTGTGGACGAAATTGCGGCAGCCTAGCATCGCACCAGCTTATGCGTTAAGAGACAACATAGCTTGGCTGTCATCGGCTTTCTCTGACAGGAATGTCGCCCGTAGCGTTTTCGGGCAAGCCCTCAGCCCTATAGATGCATCAATCTCAGGCACGCTTGATCGTACAAGTCTCAGGGCAAAGGTGGCCAATGCTGTATTCGCCAAACCTGACGGTGCAGTCACTGCGCTCCTTGGTGCCGACGGTAATGGCAAGTCTTGGATATTCGCGCAGGCATGGAGTCTTCAACCCAATCGCCCGCTGACCGTAGTTATCGTTCCCAACGATATCAATGCCCTGCCGTCGCCCGAATATTGCCAAGACCTCCTAATCACGAAGCTCCTCACCCAGACGAGTGAGACTCGCAAATCCGATGCCAGAGAACGTTGGCTGAGACACTTCGATCGCTGGCAAAACAACACTGAGACGTCATTACCAAGACTGGTTGTACTCATGGATGGAGTCAATCAGCGTGAAAATGTCGACTGGCTTCGGTTCATAGACACCATGAGTTCGGTGGTCGCTCAACTTGGCGGCAGATTCGTCTTTAGCTGTCGCCGTTTCTTCTATTGCGACAATCTTGAAGGCAAGCTTGTCAGCCGGATAGTCGAAATCGATGTTCCTGAATGGACCGATGAAGAGTTGGAATGGCTTCTGAACGAGCGTGGAACCTCGATTTCCGCCCTTGATTCACCCATCGTCCGTAGTCTGAGAAATCCACGCATTTTTGGTGTTGCGGCCGCTCTCTTTAAGGCAGAAGAGATCATGGGGTTTGGTGAGTTGAGCGTTAGCCGGTTACTTTTTGAGCATATCCGTAGCGGGAGTGCAACGGAGGGCATTCCCGTTTCACCCAAGCAGTTTTCTGCTGATATCTGCACACATGCGGAAAGCATCGTTCAGCGACTCAAGCAGCAAGATAACGACAGTCTAAGCGAATTCGATATGCCCGCACGTGTAACGGCTGGTCGCCCCAACCAGGCCCTTTGTGAGCAATTTGTCGTTACATCTGCTGGGCGGTTCTTCGAAGTGCGGGATGACAATCCCAATAAGTACTCGCTAAAGGATGAGGGGTTGCCGCTAGCTCTGGGACTAGCGCTGGTCAGGACAGCGAAGGATGCGTTAAGGAAAAATAAGAGTGTTGATGAAGCGCTCTCGAATATTCTCGATCCAATTGCTGCGTTAGACAGAACGAGCGACATCCTACTTGGAGCTATTCTATCGACCGTGCTTGAAGGAGCACCCAAGGAAATTGTGGCGCCACTGGTACGTTCTTTCGTTAGGTTGCAAAACCTAGACGCCGTGCGCTATCCAGAATTTCGCAGCTTGTTTAATCGCAGTCCAGAAGCGTTTCTTGAGGCGCTTGAGGATTCTGTATTGACCCGCGATGTTACTTCTAACTTGTCTTGGCTGACTGACGCTGTAAATGAATTGCAGGGAAACGAAACATTTGAAGTTGCCCTTACGGTTGCCATTCATCGTTGGCTCAATATGTATTCATTGTCCCCGGAACGAATGGTGCTGGTTTCCAATAGCCCAGAACATGCTGAGGAGCGGAAGAAGAAGTGGATAGAGCGCGAACATAAATTGCTCGAAACCATGGCATCATTATCGCAAACGGAGCAAGACCTTCTTTCCGGGATGGTCCGGGAGGACCGTGGCAATTACAGTCAGCTCAATCTCCATGCCTTCCAAATCTTGGCTGGTCGACGTCTCGCGCCTTTCGCCGAGAGCCTGAGGAATTGGTGTTTCGCCGCATCGCTCAACGGCGGTTTTTACGATCACCATGAAGATTTTAACAATCTCTTGCATTTCAACTTGACTGACTGGACTGCCACCAAGGATGCATTGCAGAAAGCAGCTATCGTGCTGCGCCAGAATGATATTTCAATTACTGGCCTTTGGGCGTTGGTATATATCCTACGTGCCACAGGTGACAGCAGAGACGCACTTGAAGCCGAGCAGATTGCAGAAGAACTAACAAAAGACCGTGAGCACTTCAAGGGCTAGCGACTGATTGAGGACTATTGCGCTTCAGACCCATGTGATCCATTGTCGGAGTCTCCTGAGAATATCGATAAAACAGCTAGTAGTTATAGGGCAATAAATCCTGCAGAACTGCACAAATTTATGGGGCATACGCATGACGATAGTTTTTTTACTAATGCGCAGCCAGGGCTTGCTCGATTCCGCTCTGATGTAGCGGTCGAGGTTCTTAGGGCTTTTGCGGATCAGGCTGTGACGAGGGCACAACCAGAGTTTCGCCAAGCTGTCTTCTTGCTCGCACACCATACTGTTGCTTTGGATGATCGAGTAGCTGCGCTCTATGTTGAGAAGGCACATGAAATTGCCAATGCAGTATTAGACGCTGGCCAAGATAAGAACAATGAAGCGTGGGTCCAAGCCCAATATGCACTTAGCGTGGCATTCCCCCATATGGCTGGTGATGCCCAATTTGATGCGCTTGTCACTCATCCGAAGGGAACCATTCTTATGGCCCTTTGTTACCTTTTTCAGCCAGTAGAAACGAACAGGTTGGCGCGAGGACTCAACAAGGCGCTGCAGGAGTGCAACACCGACGCACAGTTCCGTATCCTATGCTTTGCTGAATATTCCCAGACGCCCTTAACTGCACGAACCAAAGAGTTGGTACTCGGCCTTCTGGTCTCGCAAGAAAGATTAGTCCGCCTGTCCGCGCTGTCCCTTATCCGAGCTACAGCCGATCCCGTCCTTCTCACGGGGCTTGTAAAATCAGGCTGGAGTGCCGCATTACTTGATTCCGTATCAGACAAGATGGAGATATTTCATGGATCACAGGCGCTGGTGTTGGCTGCAGAACAGGGAATGATCACCCTTGAGGCGTGCCTGGCTCGCATCGCGCTTTCCGCTTATGAGAACTTGGCCGAACGACTTGGGGCTGACGCTGCAATGGAAATCGCCGGCCGTCTCACTATGGCTATTCACAGGGCAGCCGAATTTCAGATTACTACCAGTCTGCCGGAAATTGAGCAGAGCTTTGATGGCTATGATTGGCCGGTGGTCTTGCATATATCCGAAAAACAGGCGGACAACGAAACTCTTCAAGCGCAGTTTCATCGCTTCTCGGAAACAGGTGACGCGTGGTACGAACGCCAAAAGCGTAGCCAAGAAGCGACAGTCCAATTCGAGCGTGATCTAACCAAGGCTGGTGCGCAAATAATCATACAGTCAGTCACCGTTGGGCTTATTGCTAATATTGATGAGGTGACTCCAGCACTTGTCGATTCTTGGTATGCGTTCTTCCTTAAACTGGATAACAAGTCTCTCAACAACGTCCACAACATCGCTTATGTTGTCGCCGAGGTCATCTCCAAGAGAGATGCCTTAGCGGCCCTGACACTGTTCAAAATGCTGAGAACCACTTCCCCACACGTGCGTGTCACGTTCAGCCAGAGCAAGATAGACCTAGATGCCGTTACAGCATGGGAAGCCGCAGACTGCGTAGAAATGAATGCCCTGCGTTTTAGCCGACTGGACAGAATCGGCAACGACCACGACCTAGCCATGGAAGTTTTGGCGGCCATCTGGGCAAACCGCCTCGATGTCCTTCAAGACTATGTAATCGACCGACGAAAACGCCCAGAACCTGCGCATCGTGCTCGCGCAGTCATGGTGGCAGGTCTTTCACCGGATGAAGATTGGGCTGTCGAGACCATCGAGATGCTTAGCAACGAGCGGGGGTTTCTGCAGACGGCTTACCGGAGCGCAAAATATGCAATGGAACGGCATCAGTGGTCCCGCCACTGGGCTGCTCAGATGCGTACTGCAACCAATCCAGTTGACCTTTGGCGCTACGCAGTACTGCTTTCAAAAATAGTGGATGGACGGTTCATGGCATCAGAAGTGGAAGGCAGCACACTCAACCCTCTTATCAAGCGTTTCGGTACAACATTAAACGCCCCTATACGCAATCGAATTCGCAAATGGAAGGACAAACGATCCACAAAGCTGTTCGGAATGAATGTCCCGAACGAAGTCTTTCTGCCGCGCGATTAATCTTTGCTGCGATAGGAGCGATGCATTGGCAGTTCTATTCCTGTCCTTTTAAACAGTTCCTTATGACTGATTGGCTCGCCGGGTCTGGATGTGGCTGTATTGTCCAGCTAGAGTGCCCATGCGCGAGGGGTATTGGGGTCGTAGACAAGCTTGAATAGGTGCCGCGGTACCCAGCCTTGCCTTTGCCAATGGTCGGGGGGGCGTCCTCATGTGCAGGTCCCGTGAATACATAGACGTCGCCAGTTGCGCGCATGACATATTTTCTGGGATCAGTCACAGACAGTCTCGCAAAATTCAGTTGTACATTAAGAAAATAAACAATGGAAAACGGTGATTGTGTTGGGTGGGCGATTCACTTACTACGTCCAGTTTATTGGTACTCAACGGAATTATTTTGTACGGATAGTCCGTTAGGTTGGCACTGTTTGCGATACCAGCTTGATCTGAGTGTTTCGGCCGCAATAGAGTCGGCATACGATCGAAATATTGATCTGATACAAAAAAGGGCCTACTAGTAGGCCCTTTCAAAATTTCAGCGAGACGGAAGGAAAGTTGATGCAAAAAAGGGGCTACTAGTAGCCCCTTTTTTTTAGTTGACCTGCCCCCTGTAGCCCTACCACCGATCAGTAGTAAAGCCCTTGGGTTGCGAGCTTAAACTATTTCACTGCTCGATTGCATTGCTCCATCTTTGTTCTGCCGGTGCT
>NZ_BAAHSJ010000010.1:0-27180 GCF_054601595.1 Sideroxyarcus sp. TK5
CACCATACGGACAGCACGCTCGCGAACTTCGGAAGAATATTTGTTTGATTTGTTCATGGTGGCTCCATTTTACTAAGTTAAAGGAGCCTCCACGATTCCCGGGGCGATTCACCATCCTGTTCCGCCAGCAGATGGATTCTCATCCGTCCCCGCGAGAACGCCTCGCTCGTTTGGACGCTTTCCACGTGGGCGAGTATGCGCCGACCTCAAAGTTGGTGAGGTATGCAGAGGGTTTTTTCGCCGACATCCTGTCTTATGCGAATAGTCTGGACGACACAGCGTTGGCTATGCCGCTGCAAGACTTGTACTGAACGCGCTTAACCGCAGCGCGGCATCTCCATCTGTGTCGCGACGCCGCTTTGCACAGTTCGTCGCCGATGAAGTGTCGCGCTTGACGGTTGCGAGTGTGCTAATTCTGGCGGCAGATGCGGTCGACCGACACCACCGTTCGCCACCATCTCTTAACTAACGGCTGTTGCAAAGACTATGAGTGCCAGTCAAATGCCTGTCGGAACAACTAATCACGGGTGTCCAGAATGTGCAGTGGAGCGGAAGAATAAGTTTGCACTTCATTGGGGAGCAAGTCATAACATTGCAGTAAGCCTTAGCTGGAGTCGGAGCCAGCTATGCCGCATCAAGCTTTCATGCGGAGCTTTGGGATGGTGGATGTCTTATTGATCATTGCGTTGCCTCTGGTCTGCAATCTAAGTGAAATATGCAATATGGGACATGCTCGATAAAACTATATGAATGGGATTAAGCAAGCAAAGCATATATCTGCACTTGGTGCAGATATATGCTTCCCATTACACCTCGAGGGTGTCATTTTTATTTGTTGGTGGAGGCGGCGGGAATTGAACCCGCGTCCGCAAGCCCTCTACAGACAGTTCTACATACTTAGTCTGGTTGTTTGATTTGATCCGCCAGACGCCAACCGACAGGCTGCTGACAGACGAGTCACCTAAATTCTAGCTTCGTACAAAGTGACCCTGCACGACACGATTCCGTGTAAATGTCCTCACTCATCTCAAGCTTGCGCTATCGAGCCCCTGCACGGACACCAGGGTGTGAGGTCTGACCTTAGGCGGCCAGAGCGTACTTTTCGTCGTTTGCGACTATTGGTTTTCCAGCTGATTAACGAGGTTGCGGGTCCTCGGTATGCCCTGCGCTGCTTTGAAACCCACGTCGAAGCCAAGTCGCCCCCCGGGTGCTTTCAAGCGCTCGCATTGTAGCAGGGTTTACTGGCCGTTGTTCTGGTGCAGGTGGCGGGCGAAGTGGCGGTCGGCACGGGTTGCGTGCGACGCGAACCAGTCCAGCAACAGCAGTTCGGTGCGATAGGCCAGGTAGCGCGAGTCTTCATTGCCGGCATGCATGCGCTTTTCCAGATCGCGGTAGTTCTCGATGAAACGTTTGTGTTCCTGGGTGTGGCTGTCGGCAAAGGGGTAATCGTGCTCGCGCATCAGGGCTTCTTCCTGGGGGAACAGGGTCTCGCAGTATTGCTTGAGGAAGGCATAGACATCGCGGAAGTCGTCGTTCTCGTTCTGGCGGATGCGGGTGGCGTGCTGGTTGATGCGTTCCAGCAGCGCTTGGTGGGCGCTGTCCAGATCCGGGATGCCGCTCATGAATTCGTCTTTCCAGCTTTGCAGGAGGTCGAGTTCACCCGTGCCGTGGTGGTAATTGGTCGCCTCGAATTCGTAACAGCGTTTGAGGTAGATGTGGGCACACAGGTCGTTCGGGCAGATTTCGATACAGCGCTTGAACGACTGGATGGCTTTGCTTATGTCTTTCAGGTGGTAATAGGCGACGGCCTGCTCGAACACGTTGCGCGTCTCTTCCTTGAGGGCGCGCAGTTCCTTCGGGTCGTTGTCGAACACTTCGTACACCGATAACGGCTGTGACTTGCCTTTGACGCGGATGCGGTCCAGGAAGCGGATGCGGTATGCGTCGGGGTCGTTCAGGTCGTACAGGGTGTTGTGGCTGATGATGATGGGGGTGTTGTAGGTCTTGGTCGCTTCTTCCAGCCGGGCGGCGAGGTTGACCGCGTCGCCGATCACCGTGCTGTCCATGCGGTTGATGCCGCCGACGGTGCCTATCATCACCATGCCGGTGTTGAGGCCGATGCCGATGTGGATGGGTTTGTAGCCGGCACGGGCGCGGCCGGTGTTGTAGTAACCCAGCCGTTCCAGCATGTCGATGGCACCGCGCAGGGCCTCGTCCGCGCCTTTCTCGAACAGCGCCATGATGGCGTCGCCGATGTATTTGTCGATGATGCCGTGGTGGCGGCTGATCACCGGTTCCATCTGGCTCAGGTAGGAGTTGATGAATTCGAAATTCTCGGTCGGCGTCATCGATTCGGACAGCTGCGTGAAGTCGCGGATGTCGGAGAACATGATGGTCATCTTGCGTTCGACCTGGTCGCCCAGTTTGACGTCGACGATGCTCTTGGCCTGCAACAGGCTGAGCAGTTGGTGGGGCACCAGGCGGCTATAGGCGGTCTCGGTCTGCTGCAGCAGGGCCAGTGCTTGCTGGTGGGCGATGATGACCTTGTGCAGGATCTCCTGCACGTCGCCCTGATCGCCTGACGAAGGGATGTCGTTACCGGTCTGTTCGCTCATGTGGGCTAACCCTGCCTTGATGCGGGCATCATACCGTCGTTCAGAGCGACAGGTAGCGCAATAGTGCGAATGGGGTCTGCACGCTGCCTGCCGCCTGCCATGTTCCGGTATCGACGCCGTTCTCGAGGTAACCGTATGCGGCGATGATGCCGATCATGTGTGCGGCGTTGGCAGCCTGCATGTCGCGCAGGTCGTCACCCAGGTACAGGCAGCGGCCGGGTTGGACGCCGATCAGCGCGGCGGCATGCAGCAGGGGGGCGGGATGTGGCTTGGCTTCCTCGCAGGTGTCGCCGCTGACCAGGCAGGCGGCGCGCGTGGCATAGCCTAGTCTCTCCATCAGTGGCACGGTGTAGCGGTGCGGTTTGTTGGTGACGATGCCCCAAGGGATGTCGCGCTCTTCCAGTTCCTCGATGAGGGCGGCCATACCCGGGAACAGCTTGGTGCGGTCGCAGATGTGTGCTTCGTAGTGTTCCAGGAAGGCGGTACGCATCGCTTCGTAGCCATCGCTGTCAGGCTCCACGCCCATGCCCAGTTTGAGCAGTCCGCGCGAGCCGTGCGAGGCTTGCGGGCGGATCGTCGCCAGCGGCAGGGGTGGCAGGTCGTGCAGGCTGCGTACATGGTTCAGTGCTTCGCCCAGGTCGGGGGCGGTATCGGCGAATGTGCCGTCCAGATCGAGGAGGACGGCTTCAATCACGTTGGCAGGCCACCAGATAGTTGACGCTGGTGTCGTCCCCCAGCGCATAGGTCTTGTTCAGCGGGTTGTAACTCATGCCGGTCATCCCCTGTACTTGCAGGCCGGCATCGCGGCACCATTGCGCCAGCTCGGACGGCTTGATGAATCTGGCGTAGTCGTGCGTGCCGCGCGGCAGCAGCTTGAGCAAGTACTCGGCACCGATGATGGCGAACAGGTAGGACTTGGGGTTTCGATTCAGCGTGGAGAAGAACACGTGGCCACCCGGTTTGACCAGTCGCGCGCAGGCGGCAACCACGGCGGCCGGATCGGGTACGTGTTCCAGCATCTCCATGCAGGTCACCACGTCGTAGTGTCCGGGGCGCTCGGCGGCCAGCATTTCGACGGCCACCTTGCGGTATTCCACTTGCTTGCCGCTTTCCAGCAAGTGCAGCTTGGCCACGCTCAGCGATCTGTCGGCCAGATCGATGCCGGTCACGGTCGCGCCGGCGTCGGCCAGCGCCTCGCTCAGGATGCCGCCGCCGCAGCCCACGTCCAGTACGGTCTTGCCTGACAGTTCGGCGATACCGTCGATATATGCCAGTCGCAGCGGGTTGATCTCGTGCAGCGGTTTGAATTCACTGTTCGGATCCCACCACTTGTGGGCCAGTTGGGAGAATTTCTCCAGTTCGATGGGATCTGCGTTGGACATGCTGTCGATCTCGTTGATGGGGCGCAGACTTTATATCAAAACTGCCGGTAATAGCCAAACTTGTGGGGTGTCTCCCGGATGGTCGGCAAGCGTGGTCGCTGTGCTAGAATGCGGCCTTCGTTTTCATTGCCTATCCGGCTCATTCGTCAGGTCGCTCATGGAACAACAATTCGCCAAAGAAACCCTCCCTGTCAGCCTCGAAGAAGAGATGCGCAAGTCCTACCTCGATTACGCCATGAGCGTGATCGTGGGGCGTGCCTTGCCCGATGTGCGCGATGGCCTGAAGCCCGTGCATCGTCGTGTGCTGTTCGCCATGCACGAGCTGTCCAACGACTGGAACCGCGCCTACAAGAAATCGGCGCGTATCGTCGGCGATGTGATCGGTAAATATCACCCGCACGGCGATACGGCGGTGTACGACACCATCGTGCGCATGGCGCAGGATTTCTCGCTGCGCTACACGCTGGTTGACGGGCAGGGCAACTTCGGTTCGGTCGACGGCGACAATGCTGCGGCGATGCGCTACACCGAGATCCGCATGGCGAAGATCGCCCATCAGCTGCTGGAAGACCTGGACAAGGAGACGGTCGACTTCGGGCCGAACTACGACGGTTCGGAGAACGAGCCGCTGGTGTTTCCGGCGCGCTTCCCCAATCTGCTGGTGAACGGCTCGTCCGGTATCGCTGTGGGCATGGCGACCAACATCCCGCCACACAACATGAGCGAAGTGGTGGATGCCTGCCTGGCCCTGTTGCGCGAACCGGACATGGATATCGAGCGCCTGATCGAGCTGGTGCCCGCGCCGGATTTCCCGACCGCCGGATTCATCTACGGTCTGGCAGGGGTGAAAGAAGGTTACCGTACCGGTCGCGGCCGGGTGGTGATGCGCGCGCGCACCCATTTCGAGGACATCGGCAAGGGTGACCGCGAGGCGATCATCATCGACGAGCTACCGTATCAGGTGAACAAGGCCAACCTGCTGATGAAGATCGGCGAGATGGTGCGCGACAAGACGCTGGAAGGCATCTCCGAGATCCGCGATGAGTCGGACAAGTCCGGCATGCGCGCCGTGATCGAGCTCAAGCGCGGCGAGAACGCCGATGTGATCCTGAACAAGCTGTACAAATCGACCCAGATGCAGGACAGTTTCGGCATCAACATGGTCGCCATCGTGGACGGCCAGCCCAAGCTGTGCAACCTGAAGGACGTCATCGAGGCCTTCCTGCGCCACCGCCGCGAAGTGGTGACGCGCCGCACAATCTTCGAACTGCGCAAGGCGCGCGAGCGCGGCCACATCCTGGAAGGTCTGGCGGTGGCGCTGTCCAACGTCGACGAGATCATCGCGCTCATCAAGGCTGCACCGACGCCGCCGGATGCCAAGCGTGCATTGATGTCGCGCGGCTGGCGCTCTGATCTTGTCGAGGATATGTTGAGCCGCGTCAATGAGGCCTCGCGTCCGGAAGGGCTGGCACCGGAGTTCGGTCTGGTGAAGGGCACCGGCTACTTCCTGTCCGATGCGCAGGCGCAGGCCATCCTGGAATTGCGTCTGCAACGTCTGACCGGGCTGGAGCAGGACAAGATCGTCGGCGAATACCGCGAAGTGATGGACAGGATCGCCGATCTGCTGGATATCCTGGCCAAGCCGGCGCGCGTGACGCAGATCATCGGCGACGAGCTGGTCACCATCCGTTCCCAGTTCGGCGACAAGCGCCGCAGCGAGATCATCACGCATACGCAGGATATGTCGATGGAAGACCTGATCGCGCCGGAAGACGTGGTAGTCACCATTTCGCACGGCGGTTACATGAAGGCGCAGAAGCTTGACGAATACCGCGCGCAGAAACGCGGCGGCCGCGGCAAGCAGGCGGCATCGACCAAGGAAGACGATTTCGTCGACAACCTGTTCATCGCCAACACCCACGATTACATCCTGTGCTTCTCCAACCGCGGACGCTGCTACTGGCTGAAGGTATATGAAGTGCCGCAGGGGACGCGTATGTCGCGCGGACGGCCTATCGTCAATCTGTTGCCGCTGGAAGCGGGCGAGCAGATCAATGCGGTGCTGCCGGTGAAGGAATTCGCCGAAGACAAGTTCATCTTCTTCGCCACCAGCGAAGGCACGGTGAAGAAGACACCGTTGTCAGACTTCGCCAACCCGCGCAAGGCCGGCATCATCGCCATCAACCTGGATGAGGGCGATTTCCTCATCGGCGTGGCGGTGACCGACGGCAAGCATGACGTGATGCTGTTCTCCGACGAGGGCAAGGCGGTGCGTTTCGACGAGAACGATGTGCGTTCGATGGGCCGTGTGACGCGCGGCGTGCGCGGCATGAATCTGGCGGCGGGCGGCAAGGTCATCGCCCTGCTGGTGGCGGAAGAAGGCGAGCGCTCTGTGTTGACCGCGACCGAGAACGGTTACGGCAAGCGTACGGCTATCGCCGAGTACACGCGCCACGGACGCGGTACCAAAGGCATGATCGCGATCCAGACTTCGGAGCGCAACGGCAAGGTGGTCGCGGCCACACTGGTCGAAGATAAAGACGAGATCATGCTGATCGGCACCAATGGCGTGCTGATCCGCACCCGCGTCAATGAGATCCGCGAGATGAGTCGCGCCACGCAGGGCGTGACGCTGATGAATCTGGAAAAGGGCGAGAAGCTGGCCGGTCTGAGCCGTATCGCGGAGACAGAAGACGAAGCTGACACCGAATCCGATAACGAGTGATTTTTCCGGGGAGAGAAGGGCATGGCGATCTATAACTTCAGCGCGGGGCCGGCGGTATTGCCGAAGGAAGTGTTGCTACAGGCGCAGGCGGAACTGGCTGATTGGCACGGCAGCGGCATGTCGGTGATGGAGATGTCGCACCGTGGCAAGGAATACATGGGTATCCATGCACAGGCCGAAGCCGATCTGCGCGAGTTGATGGGCATCCCGGCCAATTACAAGGTACTGTTCCTGCAGGGCGGCGCGCACCTGCAGTTCTCCATGATCCCGCTCAACCTGATGCGCGACAAGGCATCGGCCGACTACGTGAATACCGGCGAATGGTCGAAGAAAGCCATCGGCGAGGCGAAGAAGTTCTGCGCGGTGAACGTGGTCGCTGACAACAAGGACAGGAACTGCAGCTATGTGCCGCCCTTCGATGGCTGGAAATGCGATCCGAACGCGGCCTATCTGCATTACTGTCCGAACGAGACCATAGGCGGCGTGGAGTTCAACTGGATACCGGAAACGGGGAATGTGCCGCTGGTGGCGGACATGTCCTCCAACATCCTGTCGCGCGAGATCGACGTTTCCAGGTTCGGCCTGATCTACGCGGGCGCGCAGAAGAACATCGGACCGGCCGGTCTGACGCTGGTGATCGTGCGCGAGGACCTGATCGGTCAGGTGGCGGCCGGTACGCCGACCATGCTGGACTACAAGATCCATGCAGACGGCGAGTCCATGTACAACACGCCGCCCACTTTCGCCATCTACATGGCGGGGCTGGTGTTCCAGTGGCTGAAGAAGAACGGCGGCGTCGCCGCGATGGAGAAGACCAACATCGCCAAGGCGCAGCTGCTGTACGACGCGATTGACAGCAGCAACGGTTTCTACAATTGTCCGGTGAACAAGGCCGACCGCTCGCGCATGAACGTGCCGTTCACGCTGAAGGATGCCGCGCTGGATGGCGAGTTCCTCAAGCAGGCGGATGCGCGCGGGCTGCTGCAGCTGAAAGGTCACCGCTCGGTTGGCGGAATGCGCGCCTCGATCTACAACGCCATGCCAATGGAGGGTGTGCAAGCGCTGGTCGGGTTCATGAACGAGTTCGCGCGCAGCAAAGCCTGAGTCGCGAGCGCGCTGCCATGAGCCGCATTTTTCGCATCCTCACGCTGAACAAGATCTCCGCGACGGGTTTGAAGCGCCTGCCCGCCGGCCGCTACGTCACCGGCAACGACATCGCCCAGCCGGATGCGATCCTGGTGCGCTCGCAGGACATGCACGGGATGGATATCCCGGGCAGTGTGCTGGCCATCGCGCGCGCCGGGGCGGGGACGAACAACGTGCCGGTCAAGCGGATGAGCGAACGCGGTGTGCCGGTGTTCAATGCCCCGGGTGCGAATGCCAATGCGGTGAAGGAACTGGTCATCACCGGCATGCTGCTGGCGTCACGCAACATCATGCCGGCATTGCATTTCACGTCCGCGCTGCGTGGCGATGACGAGACCCTGCACAGGCTGGTGGAAGATGGCAAGAAGCAATTCGCTGGTACCGAATTGCGCGCGCGCACGCTGGGCGTGGTCGGCCTTGGGGCAGTCGGTCGTCTGGTTGCGGATGCTGCGCTGGGGCTGGGCATGCAGGTGATCGGTTTCGATCCCGAGATCACGGTCGATGCAGCGTGGGGCTTGTCCTCGCAGGTGAGGAAAGCACACAGCATCGAGGAACTGCTCAGGCACAGCGATTTCGTCACCCTGCACGTGCCCTTGCTGGATGCGACCCGGGGCCTGATCGACGGGAAGCGGGTGGCCGCCATGAAGTCGGGGGCCGTGCTGCTGAATTTCTCGCGCGATGCCATCGTCAACGAGGATGCGGTGATCGCGGGGTTGAACAGCAAGCATCTGCGGGCTTATGTGTGTGATTTTCCCAGCAACAGGACGCTGGGTAACGAACGCATCATCGCGCTACCCCATCTGGGGGCGTCGACCGCCGAGGCGGAGGAGAACTGCGCGGTGATGGTGGCCGAACAACTGCGCGAATATCTGGAACACGGGAATATCACCAACACGGTGAACTTCCCCAATGTCACGATGCCGCGCGAATCGGCGTTCCGGGTCGCCATCGCTAATGCCAATGTGCCGAACATGCTGGGGCAGATATCCTCCGCGCTGGCGGAGGCGGGGATCAATATCCATAACATGACCAATAAATCGCGCGGTGATATGGCGTATACGCTGGTGGATACCGACAGCGCATTGCCGCAACAATTGATCGCCCATCTGGCCGCCATTCCCGGCGTGCTGATGGTGCGCGATCTGCCGCTGGAGAACGAAGCGTGAGCGAAGAGTTGAAGAAATACAGAGAGCAGATAGACCGGCTGGATGGGCAGTTGCTGGAGATGTTCAACCAGCGTGCGAAGCTGGCTCAGCAGATAGGCCATGCCAAGGGGGCGAGCGCCGTATTGCGTCCGGAACGCGAAGCGCAGGTGTTGCAACGACTGGTTCGGGAGAATACCGGCCCGCTGTCGGCAGAGGCCATCAAGCAACTGTTCACCGAAGTGATCTCGCAGTGCCGTGCGCTGGAGGCCCCGCTACATGTGGCCTATCTGGGGCCGCACGGCACGTTCAGCGAGGCGGCGGTGTTTCAGCGCTTCGGCCAGGCGACGGTAGGTATCCCCGCCGATTCCATCGATGGCGTGTTCAAGGCGGTGGAAAGCGGCGCGGCCAGCTATGGCATGGTGCCGGTGGAGAATTCCACCGAGGGCGCGGTCGGCCGCACGCTGGATCTGCTGCTGAACTGCAGCCTGAAGATCTGCGGCGAGGTGATGCTGCAGGTGCACCAGTGTCTGCTGTCGAACGAGAACGACCTGTCGGTCATCCGCAAGGTGTATTCGCATCCGCAGTCTTTCGGCCAGTGCCAGGACTGGCTGCATGCGCATCTGCCCCATGCCGAACGCATCACCGCCAGCAGCAATGCCGATGCCGCGCGGCTGGCGACGGAAGACTTGTTCTCTGCCGCCATTGCCGGGGTGCAGGCGGCAGAGCATTTCAAACTCAAGGTGCTGGCACAGAACATCGAGGATGATGCGCGCAATACCACACGCTTCCTCGTGATCGGCAATCAGGATGTAGCTCCCTCCGGCCGCGACAAGACTTCGCTGGTGATGACGGCTGCCAATCGTCCCGGTGCGATGCATGACTTGCTGACGCCGTTCGCGCAGCATGGGGTGTCGATGACCAAGATGGAATCCCGGCCATCGGGTACCGGTCTGTGGGAATACGTGTTCTATGTCGATATCGAAGGCCATCAGGCTGATGCCAAAGTGGCGGCGGCGCTCGAGCAGTTGCGCGGGATCGCGTCATTCGTCAAGGTGCTGGGTTCCTACCCGGTTGCCGTGTAGCAAAATCAATAAAACATCATCCGCAGATTACACAGATTTCCATGTTCAAGACGATGGACAGCTATTTCTGGGAGTGGAGGTGTTTTGTGTATGGTATTGGTTTATCAATCTGTGGAATCTGCGTAATCTGCGGACAAGAAAGAGTTTTTGGTTTTTCAATCAAGGTATCAGATGAATTATTGTGATTTAGCCCCTTCCTACATCCGCGCCATCGCGCCCTATCAGCCCGGCAAGCCGATCTCCGAACTGGAGCGCGAGCTGGGCATCACTGGCATCATCAAGCTGGCCTCGAACGAGAACCCGCTCGGGGCCAGCAGTGCCGCCGTGGCCGCGATGCAGGAAGCGATCAAGCACATCGCGCTGTATCCCGACGGCAACGGATTCGAGCTGAAGGATGCGCTGGTCAAACGGTATGGCGTGACCCACGCCAACATCACGCTGGGAAATGGTTCCAACGACCTGCTGGAACTGGCCGCGCGGGCCTTCCTCACCCCGGGTGACAAGGTGGTGTATTCGGCGCATGCCTTCGCGGTATATGCATTGGCGACGCAGGCGGTCGGTGCGACCGGCATCAACGTGCCTGCGACCAAAGGTTATGGCCATGACTTGCCGGCCATGCTGAAGGCGGCAAAGGAGTGCAAGGCCAAGATCGTGTTCATCGCCAATCCGAACAATCCGACCGGCACCTTCCTTGAGGCGGAGGCGCTGCGCGAGTTCATACGCGCGCTACCGGCGGACATCCTGGTGGTGCTGGACGAGGCCTACAACGAATATCTGCCAGAAGAAAAACGCTATGACAGCGTGAGCTGGCTGCAGGAGTTCCCCAATCTCATCATCTCACGCACCTTCTCCAAGGCTTATGGTCTGGCCGGTCTGCGCGTGGGTTATGCGATGGCGCATGAACAGGTCACGGATATGATGAATCGCGTGCGCCAGCCGTTCAATGTGAACAGCATCGCGCAGGCGGCAGCCGTGGCAGCCTTGCGCGATGTGTCATTCGTCAAGCGCACCTTCGAGCTGAACCAGCGTGGCATGGCGCAGATCACCGAAGGGCTGGGCAAGCTGGGGCTGAAGCACATCCCGTCCTATGGAAACTTCGTCGCGTTCCATATCGGCAATGCATCGGCGACCTACAGACGCTTGCTGGAACTGGGCGTAATCGTGCGCCCGATCGAGAACTATGACATGCCGGGCTGGCTGCGCGTTTCCATCGGCCTGGAAAGCGAGAACGCCAAGTTCCTCGGCGCTCTGGAGAAGTGCATCAACGAGCAGGCTAGCGGAGAAGCCAAATGATCATCGTGATGGGTAGCGACACGACCGATGCGCAACTCGATGCGGTGGTGAAGAAGATCGAGGCTGCCGGGCTGCGCGCCAACATCTCGCGCGGTATCGAACGCATCGTGGTCGGAGCCATCGGCGACGAGCGCAAACTGGAGGCGGAGATGTTCACCCCGCTGCCGGGCGTGGAATCGGCGATGCACATCGCCAAGCAATACAAGATCGTGTCGCGCGAGTCGCACAAGCAGGACACCGTGATCGACATCGCCGGCGTGCCGCTGGGCGGCAAACAGATCCAGATCATCGCCGGACCGTGTTCGGTGGAGACGCAGGAGCAGATGGACTTGGCGGCCAGGTTCACGCACGAGGCGGGTTGCCGTCTGATGCGCGGCGGCGCGTTCAAGCCGCGCACCAGTCCCTATGCCTTCCAGGGCCACGGCGTGGAGGGGCTGGACATGTTCCGCAAGGCGGCGCAGAAGTACAAACTGCCCATCGTCACCGAATTGATGGACGCGCGCCAACTGGACGCCTTCATGGAATACGACGTGGACGTGATCCAGATCGGTACACGCAACATGCAGAACTTCGACCTGCTCAAGGCCGTGGGCAAGATCAACAAGCCAATCATCCTCAAGCGCGGCATGTCGGCCACCATCAGCGAATGGCTGATGTCGGCGGAATACATCGCTGCGGGCGGCAACCACAACATAATCTTCTGCGAGCGCGGTATACGTACCTTCGAGACGGCTTACCGCAACGTGCTGGACGTGACCGCCATCGCAGTACTGAAAAAGGAGACGCATCTGCCGGTGATCGTCGATCCTTCGCATGCGGGCGGCAAGGCCTGGATGGTGCCCGCGCTATCGCAAGCAGCGATTGCAGCGGGTGCCGATGGTCTGCTGGTCGAGATGCATCCCAGCCCGTGCGACGCATGGTGCGATGCGGATCAGGCGTTGACGCCTGAGGAACTGAAGAAGCTGATGGGAACGCTGGGTGCGATCGCCGGGGCGATCGGACGCACGGTGTAAGACATGCAACCGTCCTTCCGCAAGATCGTCATCTTCGGCGTCGGCCTCATTGGCGGATCGTTCGCGCTCGCCTTGCGCAAGGCGGGGGCGGTAGGTGATGTGGTCGGTTTCGGTCGCAGTCAGGCCACATTGGATGAAGCGAAACAGCTGGGTATCCTCGACCGCATCGGCAGCGATGTGGCAGCCGAGGTGAAAGATGCGGACATCGTGCTGCTGGCGACACCGGTAGCGCAGATGGCGGACATCTTTGTACGTATCGCACCGCATCTGGGCAGCCAGACGCTGGTGACGGACGGCGGCAGCACCAAGTGCGATGTGGTCGCAGCAGCACGCGCCCATCTGGGCAGTAAGGTCGCGCAATTCATTCCCGGACATCCCATCGCAGGTGCAGAGAAAAGCGGTGCCTCGGCGGCGATGGCCGATCTGTATCAAGGCAAGAAGGTCGTGCTCGCGCCTTTGCCGGAGAATCCCAAGGCATCCGTAGCGAGAGTGCGTCAGGCCTGGGAGTTGTGCGGCGCGAACGTGATGGAACTGACGCCCGAAGAACACGACGGTGTGTTCGCGGCGGTGAGCCATCTGCCGCATCTGTTGTCTTTCGCGCTGGTGCACGATCTGGCGCAACGCGACAACAAGGAGCTGCTGCTGTCCTTCGCAGCCAGCGGTTTCCGCGATTTCACGCGTATCGCTGCCAGCTCGCCCGAGATGTGGCGCGACATCAGTCTGGCCAACCGCGACGCACTGCTACGGGAAGTGAAACGCTACGCGGATGAGCTCTATGTCATCCATCAGGCCCTGCAAAACAACGACGCCGCCAAGCTGGAAGAGATATTCAGCGTGGCGCGCGCAGTGCGCAGCAACTGGACTCAACAATAATCATTCTTTCCATCGCATGACTCAGCACGAATATTTCGAACTTCCTCCCCTGATGTCCGCGCGCGGCACGGTGCGTCTGCCGGGTTCCAAGAGTATTTCTAACCGCGTGCTGCTGCTGGCGGCCTTGTCCGAAGGCGAGACGGTAGTGCGCGATCTGCTGAAATCGGATGACACCGACCGCATGCTGGGGGCATTGACGACTTTGGGCATCGGCGTGGAGTCGCTGGGCGACAATGCCTATCGCATCACGGGGTGTGCAGGCGACTTCCCGAACAAGGATGCCAAACTGTTCCTGGGTAATGCAGGTACCGCGTTCCGTCCGCTCACAGCGGCATTGGCTTTGTCGGGTGGCAGCTATGAATTGTCCGGTGTGGCACGCATGCATGAGCGGCCTATCGGCGACCTGGTGGATGCTTTGCGCCAACTCGGTGCGGACATCAAATATCTGGGCAACGAAGGGTTCCCCCCGCTGCAAATCTCTCCGGCCAAGCTGGCGGGCGATACCGCGCAGGTGCGAGGCGATGTGTCGAGTCAGTTCCTCACCGGTCTGCTTATGGCTTTGCCTTTGCTGGATCGTACGGTGAAGGTCGAAGTGGTGGGCGAACTGATTTCCAAACCCTACATCGAGATCACGCTGGCGATGATGGCGCGCTTCGGTGTGACTGTTCAGCGCGATGGCTGGCGCAGTTTCACGGTTGCAGCGGGTAGTCGCTATGTTTCGCCGCAAGAGGTATTCGTTGAGGGCGATGCTTCATCCGCTTCCTATTTCCTGGCGGCGGGTGCCATCGGCGGAGGGCCGGTGCGAGTGGAAGGTGTGGGACAGGACAGCGTGCAGGGTGATGTGTGCTTTGCCGAAGAACTGCAAAAGATGGGCGCGCGTATCACCATGGGTCCGAACTGGATGGAAGCTGCAGGCCCGGCGGACGGCCAGCTGAAAGCTATCGACCTCGACTGCAATCACATTCCCGATGCCGCGATGACGCTGGCCGTGGCGGCGCTGTTCGCTACCGGCACGACCACGTTGCGCAACATCGCCAGCTGGCGCGTGAAGGAGACCGACCGTATCGCGGCGATGGCAACCGAGCTGCGCAAGGTGGGGGCGATGGTGGAAGAGGGGGCTGATTACATTCGCATCACGCCAGCGGTGCAACTCAAGCATGCGGCCATCGATACTTACGACGACCATCGTATGGCGATGTGCTTCTCGCTGGTATCGTTTGGCACTGGAGTTCGTATCAACGATCCTAAGTGCGTAGCTAAGACCTTCCCCGACTATTTCACGGAGTTCGCCAAAGTGACTCAAGCCGTTCCTGTCATCGCCATCGATGGGCCTTCTGCTTCCGGCAAAGGTACCGTGGCTCAACGCGTGGCCGATGCCTTGGGCATGCATTACCTCGACAGCGGTGCTTTGTACCGTTTGCTGGGTCTGGCAGCGCAGCGCCATGGCGTGGCGCTGGATGACGAATCCGGTCTGGCTGCGCTGGCGGGCAGGGTGGATATCCGTTTCGAGAAGGGCGAGACCTGGCTAGATGGCGAGAGGGTCGGTGATGAATTGCGTACGGAAGAAGCTGGTTCGGCCGCCTCCAAAGTGGCGTCACTGCCGCAGGTGCGGGTCGCCTTGCTGGACAAGCAACGCGCTTTCCGCCAGGCCCCGGGGCTGGTGGCGGACGGGCGGGATATGGCGTCGGTGGTGTTTCCGGATGCCGCGCTGAAGATATTCCTGACCGCTTCGGCCGAGGCCCGTGCGGAACGTCGTTATAAGCAGTTGATAGAAAAAGGGATGGGTGCTAATATCGCCGCCCTTTTGCAGGATATACAGGCGCGCGACGAACGCGATATGCAACGTAGCGTTGCTCCCCTGCAACAGGCGCAAGGTGCAAGTCTGCTGGATACGACGCCTCTGAACATCGAGCAAGCGGTCGAAGAAGTGCTGACACGATACCGTGCAATTTGCTAGGCCCCGCGTGGCTCCCCGCCATCCGGGTTGATAAACGAACCCCCGTGCAGTTTGCGGGATAACCTGAGAGTAGATCGAAATGACCGCTGTAGCCGAAATGGAAAGCTTTGCATCACTGTTTGAAGAAAGCCTGAATCGCAAGGAAATGCGTGCAGGTGAACTCATCACCGCCCAAGTCGTTCGCGTTGAGCAGAACGTGGTCGTGGTGAATGCCGGACTGAAGTCCGAAAGTTACATCCCCGTTGAAGAATTCAAGGACGCGCAAGGCAACGTCGAAGTGAAGGCGGGTGATTTCACCACCGTCGCTATCGAGTCCCTGGAGAACGGCTACGGCGAGACACGTCTGTCGCGCGAAAAAGCCAAGCGTCTGGCTGCCTGGATCGATCTGGAACAGGCAATGGAAGAAGGCCGTATCGTTGAAGGTTACGTCAGCGGCAAGGTCAAGGGCGGTCTGACTGCCATGGTGAACGGCATCCGCGCATTCTTGCCCGGTTCGCTGGTGGACATCCGTCCGGTCAAGGACACCACACCGTACGAAAACAAGACCATGGAACTCAAGGTCATCAAGCTGGATCGCAAGCGCAACAACGTGGTGGTTTCCCGCCGCGCTGTGATGGAAGCGACTCAGGGTGCTGATCGCGAATCCCTGCTGGAGAACCTGAAGGAAGGTACAGTGGTCAAGGGTATCGTCAAGAACATCACCGACTACGGTGCGTTCGTCGACCTGGGCGGTATCGATGGCCTGTTGCACATCACCGATCTGGCATGGCGCCGCGTCAAGCATCCGTCCGAGGTGCTGACAGTTGGCGACGAGATCGAAGCCAAGATCCTCAAGTTCGATCAAGAGAAGAACCGCGTTTCCCTCGGCATCAAGCAGATGGGCGACGATCCGTGGAATGGTCTGGCACGTCGTTATCCGCAAGGCACACGCCTGTTCGGCAAGGTGACCAACCTGACCGACTACGGTGCATTCGTCGAGATCGAACAAGGCATCGAAGGTCTGGTGCACGTGTCCGAGATGGATTGGACCAACAAGAATGTCCATCCGTCCAAGGTCGTGGCCCTGGGCGACGAAGTCGAAGTAATGATCCTCGAGATCGACGAGCAGCGTCGTCGTATCTCCCTGGGTATGAAGCAGTGCAAGTCCAATCCCTGGGATGACTTCGCGGCGAATCACCAGAAGGGCGACAAGGTCAAGGGCGCGATCAAGTCGATCACCGACTTCGGCGTGTTCATCGGTCTGGATGGCGGTATCGACGGTCTGGTACACCTGTCTGACCTGTCCTGGAGCGTTGCCGGCGAAGAAGCCGTGCGCAACTACAAGAAGGGCGACGAACTGGAAGCAGTCGTGCTGGCCATCGACGTCGAGCGCGAGCGCATCTCCCTCGGTATCAAGCAACTGGAAGGTGATCCGTTCGGCGGTTTCGTGACCGGCCACGACAAGGGCGCTATCGTTACCGGCGTCGTCAAGTCGCTGGATGCCAAGGGCGCAGTGGTTCAGCTGGAAGGCGACGTCGAAGCCTACCTGAAGGCTTCGGAAGTGTCCGTGGACCGCGTGGAAGACATCCGCAACCACTTGAAAGAAGGCGACACCGTCAAGGCTGTGATCATCAACGTGGATCGCAAGAACCGCGGCATCAACCTGTCGATCAAGGCGCTGGACAAGGCCGACACGGCAGCGGCGATGCAGAAGTTCGCAGCCGAGAACACCAGTGCTTCCGGCACCACGAACCTGGGTGCCCTGCTCAAGGCCAAGATGGATTCCAGCAAGGCTGACGCTCAGTAAGGGGCAGGGGTATGACACGTTCCGATCTGATCGCCAAGCTGGCAGAGCGTCATCCCCAGTTGTTGGGTAAGGATGCCGAACTGTCGGTCAAGGTGATCCTGGATAGTATGTCCGCCACGCTGTCGGCTGGTGGACGTATCGAGATACGCGGCTTCGGCAGTTTCGCCTTGAACTATCGTCCGCCTCGTTTGGGTCGCAACCACAAATCGGGTGACAAGGTCCAGGTGCCTGCCAAGTACGTGCCTCATTTCAAGGCAGGCAAGGAACTGCGGGAGCGCGTGGATTATCCCCAATCCTGAAGCAGCAAGTGATTGAAAGATTGGCGGCACATCGCAAGATGCGCCGCCAATTTTTTTGCGGGTTAGCGCCCATAGGGCAATATCCCTGCGAGAAACAATTGCGTGTTCGTGCTATCTTTGCACCCCGATTCGATGATGAAAACCAAAGCATGCGCTATTTGACCTGGTTGCTGCGGATACTGATGTTTGTCGCATTGCTGGGCTTTGCGATGAAGAATAACGAGATCGTCGCACTCCGCTACCTGTTCGGTTATGAATGGAACGCGCCGCTGGTCGTCGTTTTGTTCGGTTTTATCGTGCTCGGGGTGGTGTTGGGCATGCTGGCGATGCTCGATACGGTGGTGCGCTTGCGTAGCGAGCTGGCACATGCGCGTGCGGAAGCGCGTTCCGCCCGATACGGATCGGCTGCCGAGGATCGAACAGATACTTCCGAACATTCTTCCTGAAAATACAAGATGGATTTTGAACCCTGGATGTTGCTGGTCTTCCCGCTGTTCTTTGGCATGGGATGGTTGGCGGCGCGTGTCGATATCAAGGAGCTGCTGTCAGAATCAAGCTCGCTGCCGCGTTCCTATTTTCAGGGCTTGAACTTCCTGCTCAACGAGCAGCAGGACCAGGCTATCGAGGCTTTCATCGAAGTCGTCAAGGTCGATCCGCAAACGATCGAACTGCACTTTGCGCTGGGCAGCCTGTTCCGCAGGCGCGGCGAGGTGGACCGTGCGATCCGTATGCATCTGAACCTGTATGAGCGCGCCGATCTGGATGAGGAGAAGCGTCAGCATGCACTGTTCGAACTGGCACAGGATTATTTGAAGGCCGGCATACTGGATCGGGCCGAGACGGCTTTCCACGGTTTGAACGGCACGGCTTACGAGCAGGCCGCGCTGGAGTTCCTGCTGGAGATCTACCAGAAGGAGAAGGATTGGCTGAAGGCGATCGATATCAGCCAGCGACTGTCGGCGCTGACCGGCAAGTCTTACGCAAGGCAGGCATCGTTCTTCTATTGCGAGCTGGCCGAGCGCGAGTGTGCGGAGAAGCAGGTGGAAGCCGCGGTCGTACATCTGGAGCAGGCGCTCGCGGTAGATCCCAAAGGGGTGCGTGCCCGCATCAAGCTGGGTGATATCGCACTGGCTGCCGGCGATACGGCCCGCGCTATCGAGACATGGAAGGCGGTCGAGACGCAGGATGCGCAATACCTGCCATTGGTTGCCGAGCGCATATTGCGTGCCTGCCGACAGGCAGGCAAGGAGTCGGCGGGCGTGGAACTGCTGCGCAACTACTTGCAAAGACATCCTTCGCTGGATCTCATGAACGTGTTGTTCGAGGCGCTGGTTGCAACAGAGGGGCCGGAGTCTGCCTATCAGATGGTGCTCAATGAACTGAAACGCAATCCTACGCTGCTGGGTTTGGACAAACTACTTGAAGCACAATTGATGAAAATGAGCGGCGAACGCCGCGGTGATGTCGAGCTGGTAAAGTCGCTCATCCATAACCGTACCCGCAACCTCGCGATGTACCGTTGTGGCCATTGTGGTTTCAAGGCCAAGCAGTTCTACTGGCATTGCCCCGCCTGTCACAGCTGGGAAAGTTATTCGCCGAAACGCAGTGAAGAGAATGGATCGATCGCATGAGTAACACCCCGAAAGAAGACCCAAGGATCATCGTCGCGCTGGATTATCCGCAGGCTGCGTCTGCCTTGGCATTGGCCGAACGGCTGGAACCGACCTTGTGCCGACTCAAGGTGGGCAAGGAACTGTTCACGTCGGCCGGACCGCAACTGGTCGAGAAGTTGCAACAACGCGGATTCGAAGTGTTCCTCGATCTCAAATTCCACGACATCCCCAATACCACCGCACAAGCCTGCAAGGCGGCTGCATCGCTGGGGGTGTGGATGGTGAACGTGCACGCCCTGGGTGGCCGCAAGATGATGGAGACGGCGCGCGAAGCACTGGCGAATCATGCACACCGGCCCAAGCTGATCGCCGTGACCATCCTCACCAGCATGGCGCAGGAAGACCTGCACGGCATCGGAATCGAAGCCAGCCCGGCGCAGATGGTATTGCGCCTAGCGCAACTGGCTCGCGACAGCGGCCTGGATGGTGTCGTGTGCTCCGCACAGGAGGCGCTAACATTGCGTCAGCTGTGCGGCAAAGACTTCTGTCTGGTAACGCCCGGGATACGTCCGGCAAATGCAGCTGCCAACGATCAGTCGCGCATCATGACGCCACAATCTGCGTTGCAGGCGGGAGCCAGCTATCTGGTCATCGGCCGACCGATCACGCAAGCGCCGGAACCATTGCGGGCGCTGCAAGAGATTCTGAAAGAGACAGGAGAAGTGGCATGAAGCTGCCATCGTTCGATAAGGCGCGGGTGCTGGTGGTCGGGGATGTGATGCTGGACCGATACTGGTTCGGCGACGTCAGCCGTATCTCGCCGGAGGCACCGGTGCCGGTGCTGAAGGTGAGCAGGGTTGAAGAGCGTCCTGGTGGCGCAGCCAACGTGGCACGCAACATCGCTGAACTGGGTGCACATTGCACGCTGTTGTCGGTGGTCGGTGCGGATGAGGCAGGTGATTGTTTGCAACGGCTGCTGACTGTGCAAGGCAGAGTTGATGCCTTGTTGCATCGCGATGAGAGTTTTTCCACCATCGTCAAACTGCGTGCCGTCGCGCGCCAGCAGCAATTGCTGCGGATCGATTTCGAGACGCCGCCTAGTCATGAGGTGTTGCAGGCAAAACTGGCCGATTTCCGCAGCAAGTTGCCCGACTGCGATGTGGTGCTGTTGTCCGATTACGGCAAGGGTGGTTTGACCCATATCGCCGAGATGATCCGGCTGGCACGGGCAGCGGGGAAGCCGGTGCTGGTCGATCCAAAAGGCGATGAATACGAACGTTATCGCGGTGCAACGCTGCTCACGCCCAACCGTAGCGAGTTCCGCGAAGTGGCCGGCAACTGGAAGAGCGAAGCGGAGTTGACCGAAAAAGCGCAGAAACTGCGAGCTGGGTTGGGTTTGGATGCGTTGTTGGTGACGCGTAGCGAGGAAGGGATGTCGCTGTTCCGCGAACAGGGCGTTTTGCACGAGCCCACGCAGGCGCGCGAGGTCTTCGATGTGAGCGGTGCGGGAGATACGGTCATCGCCACATTGGCCGTGATGCTGGCGAGCGGTGCAGATATGGTGGAAGCAGTGCGGATAGCCAATCGTGCGGCCGGTCTGGTGGTGGCCAAGCTGGGTACGGCTGTGGTTTCGCGCGAAGAGATTCTGCAGGATATGAAGAAACAGGGCTGAGTGCTGTTCGGCTCAATAAAGCCTTGCAGCAAGTGTGGTTAATGTAATACCCTTCCGTGCACGGCGAAGGGAAGGAAGGGGTGATCCATCCTTCTATTTCAAGGAGATAGCATGTACTACGTGGTAACCGGAGCAGCAGGTTTCATTGGTTCCAATCTGGTCAAGGCGCTGAATGAACGCGGCGTGACCGACATCATCGCGGTCGATAATCTCAAGAAGGCCGACAAATTCCTGAATCTCACGGATTGCGAGATCGCTGATTTTCTTGATAAGGAGGACTTCATCGAGCGTGTGGTCGGCGGAGACTTCGACGGTGAGATCGCTGCCGTATTGCATGAAGGCGCTTGCTCCGACACCATGGAAACGGATGGCCGTTACATGATGGAGAACAACTATCGCTATTCTCTGGAGTTGTTGAATCACTGCCAGAGCGAAGAAGTGCCATTCCTGTATGCATCGTCCGCATCGGTATACGGCGGCGGCGGCGTGTTCAAGGAAAGCAGAGAATATGAATCGCCGCTGAACGTCTATGCCTACTCCAAATTCCTGTTCGATCAGGTGGTGCGTCGTCGCTGGGCAGAACGCACTTCGCAGATCGTCGGTTTCCGCTATTTCAATGTGTATGGCCAGCGCGAGCAGCACAAGGGGCGCATGGCTTCAGTGGCCTTCCACTTCTTCAACCAGTATCGCGCCGAAGGCCATGTGAAACTATTCGAGGGCTGCGATGGTTATGCCAACGGCGGCCAGTTGCGCGATTTTGTGTCGGTCGAAGACGTGGTCAAGGTCAATATGCATTTTCTGGATCATCCGCAGAAATCGGGCATCTTCAATCTCGGGACGGGGACGGCGCAGAGCTTTAACGATGTGGCTGTCGCGACGATCAATACCTTGCGCGCTGCAAACGGAGAGCCGGTATTGACACTGGAGCAGTTGCTGCAGCAGCAGATCATTCGCTATATCCCGTTCCCGGACGCACTGCGCGGCAAGTATCAGAGCTACACCCAGGCCGACATTTCGGCTTTGCGTGAAGCCGGCTATGTGGCCTCGTTCCTGACCGTGGAGCAGGGTACAGCGAATTACGTGAATTACATGCTGGAGAAGTCGAAGTAAAGCGGGGGGAGGGTATGCAACCCGCGACTTAGGTCGCCAACTTCGAAAGGAGAAAGTGATGAAGAAACTGTTGCTAACCCTGGCAGTACTTTTGTTTTCCGGTTCACTCTATGCAGCCGTCGATCTGAACTCGGCCAGTGTGGAGGAGTTGCAAGCTGTAAAAGGGATAGGCGCCTCGAAGGCTGAGGCGATCGTCCAGCATCGCAAGCAGCACGGGCCGTTCAAGAATGTGGAAGAGCTTGATCAGGTCAAGGGATTCGGCAAGAAATCGGTAGAGCGCTTGCGTAGCGAGCTGACCGTGGGTAAGCCGGACAAGAAGTAAACTTTGCAGTACCTCACGCGATCCGCCCGGTTCATAGCCGGGCGGATTTTTTATGCGAAATTGGAATAACAAAATAGGCAAATGTGATTATCTGGAATGTTGGGCTCTGCCTATAATGCGGCCATCGATTCAATTACTGGGGAGTATGTGATGACCAAGCTGTTTGCAGACAATTCGCTTTCTGTCGGCGGTACGCCGCTGATCAAACTGAACAGGATTGCCGATGGCGCCTCGGCCACCATCCTTGCCAAAATCGAGGGGCGCAATCCAGCTTACTCGGTGAAAGACCGTATCGGTGTGGCGATGATCGATGATGCAGTGAAGAAGGGGCTGCTCGGTCCGGGTAAAGAGATCGTTGAGCCGACCAGTGGCAATACCGGCATCGCACTGGCCTTTGTGGCTGCCGCGCGCGGCATCCCGCTGACGTTGACTATGCCCGAGACGATGAGTATCGAGCGCCGCAAGTTGCTGGTCGCCTATGGTGCCAGGCTTGTGCTGACCGAAGGGGCGAAGGGTATGGGCGGTGCGATCGCCAAGGCAAAGGAGATCGCCGAATCCGATGCTAAGTACGTTTTGCTGCAACAGTTCGAGAACCCCGCCAATCCTGCCATCCATGAAGCGACTACAGGGCCTGAGATTTGGAAAGATACCGACGGCAAGGTCGATATCTTCGTGGCAGGCGTGGGTACCGGCGGCACGATCACCGGGGTGTCGCGCTACATCAAGAATACGCAAGGCAAGGCGATCAAGTCGGTAGCTGTCGAGCCGGCGACCAGTCCGATCCTGACGCAAAAGCGCGCAGGGCAGGAACTAAAGCCTGCACCGCACAAGATACAGGGCATTGGCGCGGGTTTTGTGCCGGGCGTGCTGGATCTGTCGCTTGTGGACGAGGTCGAGCTGGTGACGAACGAGGAGGCCGTGTTGTATGCACGTCGCCTGGCGCAGGAGGAAGGCATCCTTTCCGGCATCTCCAGTGGCGCGGCGGTGGCGGCGGCGGTGCGACAGGCGCGGAAACCGGAGAATGCTGGCAAGACTATCGTCGTCATCCTGCCGGACTCGGGTGAGCGCTACCTCAGTTCCATCCTGTTCGAAGGGATGTTCGACGTATCAGGCATCGCCGTTTGATGCGGCAGTGCAAAGGATAGCGCCTGCATTTATCATGCAGCCGTTATCCATTGACGGAACGAGCCATGTTCAAGACCCTGGAAGATTATGTTGGCAATACGCCGCTGGTCAGACTCAAACGTATTCCCGGAGATACGAGCAACGTCATTCTTGCCAAGCTGGAAGGGAATAATCCCGCCGGTTCGGTGAAAGACCGGCCGGCACTCTCGATGATCCGTCATGCCGAGGCACGCGGCCAGATCAAACCCGGGGATACTCTGATCGAAGCGACCAGCGGCAATACTGGTATCGCTTTGGCGATGGCGGCCGCCATGCGCGGATACAGGATGATTCTGGTGATGCCTGAGAACCAGAGTGTGGAGCGTCGCCAGACAATGCGCGCGTTCGGCGCAGAACTGGTGCTGACACCCAGGGCAGGCAGCATGGAGTTGGCGCGGGATACGGCGGAAAGATTGCGCGACGAAGGTCGCGGCATCATCCTCGATCAATTCGGGAATCCTGATAATCCCTTGGCGCACTATGAAGGTACGGGGCCGGAGATATGGCGCGATACCCAAGGCAAGATCACTCACTTCGTCAGTAGCATGGGTACTACGGGTACCATCATGGGCAACGCGCGATTCTTCAAGGGGATGAATCCCGCGATCCAGATCATCGGCGCTCAGCCGGAAGAAGGGGCGCAGATACCGGGTATCCGCAAGTGGCCGGAAGCTTATATGCCAAAGATATATGATCCCTCCAACATCGATCGTATCGAATATGTGGGGCAGCAGGATGCGGAGGAGATGACGCGCCGTCTGGCCAGGGAGGAGGGGATATTCTGCGGGATATCTTCAGGTGGGGCGCTGAGCATCGCGATGCGTCTCTCTCGGCAGGTGCAGAACGCCACCATCGTTTTCATCGTTTGTGATCGCGGCGACCGGTACCTGTCCACCGGTGTGTTCCCTGCCTGAGGCTCAGTCGCCGAGCGCAATCTTGTGTTTTGAAAGTGGCGGGCTTTGTGCGAAATAGCGTTTGATGCCGCCGAGTATCGCACCCGCCATTTTTTTCTGGTAGGACAGGTCATTCAACTTGCGTTCTTCGGCGGGATTGCTGATGAATGCTGTCTCTACCAGTATGGATGGCACATCGGGTGACTTAAGTACGGCGAATCCGGCCTGTTCCACGCGGCCGCGGTGCAGTTTATTGATCCCGCCCAATTCATTCAGTACGTGCTTGGCCAGTTTCATGCTGTCATTGATGGTCGCAGTTTGTGACAGGTCGAGCAGGGTGCGGGCGAGGTAAGGGTCTTTTACGGCGAGGTTCACGCCACCGATCAGGTCGGCTTCGTTCTCTTTCTTGGCTAACCAGCGTGCACTTGCACTGGTGGCACCGCCTTCGGACAACGCAAACACCGACGAGCCACGCGCATGTGGCTTGATGAAGGCATCCGCATGAATGGAGACGAAAAGATCGGCGTGTGCGCGGCGTGCCTTTTCAACACGTCCACTCAATGGAATGAAGTAGTCTCCGTCCCGGATGAGTACTGCCCGCATGCCGGGTGTCGTATCTATCTGCATCTTGAGTTGGCGCGCAATGGCCAGTGTCACATCTTTCTCGCGCGTACCTCTGCGGCCCAGTGCTCCTGGATCCTCTCCTCCATGCCCGGCATCCAGGGCGATGACAAGCACGCGGTTGCGCAATTCCGGATAAGGTTGTATCGCAGAAGTGTCTGGCGGCTGTGTCGCCGGAGTCGGATCACTGGTGCTACCGGCTTCGATATTCATGTCGCTTGCGACCGGCTCGCTTGCGGCAAGTTGCTGTGTCACGAATGCCATCAATGGGTCGGCAGGAAAGGCGGGGTAGATATCCAGAACCAGCCGATGTCCATATTCTCCGACTGGCTTCAGGCTGAACAACTGGGGTTTGACCTGTGATTTCAGATCCAGGACCAGGCGGACGACGCCGGGTTTGAATTGCCCTATGCGCAAGCCGCTGATATAGGGGTCATCTTTGTTGACTTTGTTGGGCAGCTCAGACAGTGCTGCCCCGAGTTCCGTCTCTTCCAGATCCACGACCAATCTGTCCGGATTGGAGAGTGTGAATTGGTTGTAGCGGATGGCGGCTTTCGATTCCAGTGTCAGGCGCGTGTAATCCTGAGCTGGCCAAAGGCGTGCTGATGTGACGGGGATCTCTGCATGGGCGGAACCCGCACATAGCATCAGCAGCAGAAATACCGTCTTTAGAGTGCGTTCAAACATTTTTCCCCAGCTTCAGTATAGGCGTGCAGGAAGATCTCGCGGCCATCCTGAAGTATCTCAAAGGTGAGGCTGAGGTCGGCATCCGGCAGTAGTCCGGCGGCTCGTTCCGGCCACTCAACAAGGCAAATGTTATGAGCGTCGAACTCGTCACGGAATCCGGCTTCTTCCCATTCATCAGCATCTCGAAAACGGTAGAGGTCGAAATGGCGCAAGTGTAACCCTCGCACTTCGTAGCTTTCAACCAGGGTGTAGGTCGGGCTTTTCACTCGTCCGGTATATCCAAGCGCTAGCAGCAATGCTCTCACCAGCGTGGTCTTGCCGGCACCAAGGTCTCCGCGCAGATAGATCACAAGTCCAGGATGGATCGCATGCGCCAATCGCATTGCAAAGGCAACTGTGGCCTCCTCATTCGGTAGTGCTATTGGGCTATGATTCGAGCCATGCAAAATTGTGATCCCCTGTTGGAAATGGATGGGCTCGCCCTGCGCATCAAGGCATGGGGCAGCGAACTTGGCTTCCAGTCTGTTGGTATTACGGATACCAGTCTGGGCGAGGCGGAAGGTCATCTGCTCCAGTGGTTGGCGTCCGGCCATCACGGTGCTATGGATTATATGGCAAAACATGGGGTTAAACGGGCGCGCCCGCGAGAGTTGCTGCCGGGCACATTGCGTGTGATCTCTGTGCGTATGAATTATTTTCCTGAGTTCAGTCATGCTGCCGAAGCAGTGTTGCGAGACCCATCACGCGCCTATGTTTCCCGCTACGCGCTTGGACGTGATTATCACAAGGTGATGCGAAGCAGATTGGAAAAGCTGGTACAGAGGATAAAGGAGGTGGCCGATTGTCAGTGTCGTGTGTTTTCGGATAGTGCGCCAGTGCTGGAAGTGGCGCTGGCGCATAAGGCACAGCTGGGGTGGCGGGGGAAACACACGTTGTTGCTCACGCGCGAGGAAGGCTCTTGGTTCTTCCTGGGGGAGATATTCATCGACCTTCCGCTGCCGGTGGATGAGGTGCAGCAAAGTCATTGTGGGACCTGTGTCGCCTGTATGGATGTGTGTCCAACGAGGGCTATCACGGCACCATATATAGTTGATGCGCGGCGCTGCATCTCCTATCTGACTATCGAATACAAGGGCAGCATCCCTTACGAGTTAAGGCGGCTCATAGGGAATCGCATCTATGGTTGTGACGATTGTCAACTGTTCTGCCACTGGAACAGGTTTGCGGTGAAAAGCACAGAGCCTGACTTCTCGGTACGGAACAAGCTCGATGACATTTCGCTCATCGAGTTGTTCTCTTGGGGCGAAGAAGAATTTCGTACGCGTATGGCGGGCAGTCCGATCTATCGGATTGGATATGAGCAGTGGTTGAGGAATATCGCAGTGGCGTTAGGTAATGCACCAGCAACTGCCGAGATCATCCAGGCCTTGCAGGCAAAGTCACAACATGTATCTCCCCTTGTCAGGGAGCATGTAGAGTGGGCTCTGCAACAGAAGAGTGAACATAAACAGGATTAAGTTCTTGACCTGATGTGACTGCATCTATAGAATGCCGTCCCTCAACTGACGCGGGGTGGAGCAGTCTGGCAGCTCGTCGGGCTCATAACCCGAAGGTCGTAGGTTCAAATCCTGCCCCCGCAACCAAACAGTAAAGATAGTTGGTGCAAAATAAAGTTGACGTAAATAATTTAGTCACTATAATGCGCACCTCTTCGCTGCCACGGTGGTGAAGGAAGCAAGGAAAAAGTTCTTTAAAAGATAGAAAAAACAACCGATTAGTGTG
>NZ_BAAHSJ010000011.1:0-24560 GCF_054601595.1 Sideroxyarcus sp. TK5
TATATACCGCCCGCAGAAGCTGAGGCACAATACTATCGGCAGTCAGCCAATACGGATTCTGCCTGCGTTACTTAAACCAGACAGCCTCCACGAAATCCGGGGCGATTCAGCATCTCGTTTGGCAATAGCGCTACCTAATGATTGCAGTAATTCTACGTTTGAATCCAAAAGCGACTGTGACAAGGACTCGGAACGTCGAGTCAATCCAAGCAAAACTCGGTAGAGCAAAAACAAGGCTAAAATTACCGCCGCAAAAGAAGTCAGCACGGCATTACGCGCCTGATGTTTTCTCGCGTATTGCGTTCCGGTATCGAGGCGATAGACACCTTCGAAATACGCTTCAGTCATATTCTTCGAATCCAGCAATGGGATGACAACTTGTACAAAATCTTCCTCCCCATTCATCAGCCAGTTATTGTGATGCTTGCCCGGTTTCGGGAAATCATGCCGATGTGCTTGAACAGAAGATCGAAGATTTGTTGCCTCACGCCCCCATACCTCCATCAACAACTTCCCGGAAAGATCGAAAATACGAATGCCTGAAAAGCTGGAGTTCTCCAATAATTTGGCGAGTTCAAGTTGACTCATTTGATTATCTGCTGCAACCAATTTTCGCATTTCAGGGGAGTCAAAATGTCTGACACTTAACGCCGCTTGTTCAAAGGCCATCTTTTCAACTCGCCAGTTTTCCAGATAATAAACAAATGCACCGACCAGCACGCTGATCGCTATTCCTGAAACAAAAAATCTTGTAATCAGATAGTGGTGGAGCTCTCGAGGATTATTGGGGAGGGCGGCTAACATGATTTTTACGATTTAGTGAGTTTCCAAAATAAAAATTTTAACTGGCCAGTGGAAACTCGGTTTTCAGATCAGGCAGAAAACAGAATCCTATTACCAACCTCCGAAGCATTTTTAATGCCTACCCAAATGGCGGCGTACACTCACTACTTGGTACAACCCGCCGAACAACGTGTGCTTAGTCCAAGCGAAACTATCTGGTGCTCTCGCGTATGAAGACAGTTCGTGCCGCCACAGCGCATCCGCGTATGGCTCTAGCCAGCGATTTACCAGCCTGAGAATCCAGCCAGCGGGGTTCCAAGCGCGTGGCCGATGGTAGTCAACCATAATAAGTTCACCCTCAGGCGGCAGTGTATCGAGCAGATGATTCAGAATCGCACACTTACGTGCATCCGGCACCTCGTGCAGGAGAAAGAAGCTGCAGATCAAATTAAATTTCTCTGTCGCCGGATAGCTCGCCGCATCAGACAACACCACACGCGCCTGCTGCCGATTGGCGAGCTTGGCATTTGCACGCAACACCTGAGTGTGCAACACATCCGTTAGCACGAAGCAACCATTCGGTCCGATTTTATCTGCCGCGCGGTAAATTAAGTCACCGTACACGTTAGCGACGAGCCAGACCTTCGCACCCGGCTGGATGCGATCAAGAAATGCGCACATCAACCGCTTGTCATTACCAAACAGCAGAAGGCGCACGACCCAGTTACGGTCAAGCCAATGCGCCGAGCGTTCGGAAATATATGCCCAGTGATAGACATCCCGGAGATAGTCAGGAATGCTTGCACCGTCAATGCCGAGCATAGGCTTGGTAGCGTATTTCATCACACCTCCTTAGAACAAAACCCACGCAAGAAGATAAATCGAATTGTTGTCCTTCGCGTTTCGACCGTTACCATCGTAATTGGTCGATGCCCCGTTGAATCTGCTGTAACTGGTATACCGAAGCGAGAGCGTGGTTTGAGGCAACGGCAGGTAAACAAGTTCATTGACCCAGCCACTGGTTCCCGGATTGGCATTGGCGCTTCCCATTACCGGAGCGGGCATACCTCCCATGTTATAGAGGCTGTCATCGGAACTTCCGGTAGTGTTGAAGTATTGCGTCCGGATTCCATACTGGCGCTTGAAATAATAGTTTCCCCCCAGCTTGAGAGAGGTCAGATCGTTATTCAGATTGCTGGCCTCCATATTCACGAAGCTCTCCGAACGGGTTTGCCGCTCCTCGGTGTATCGCCCTTGCAAGCTGAGGATGTGTTCGTCGGTGATGTATTGGTACTGGCCGTCTATTCCGTAATCACGGAAACGATCAGTACCCCCGCTCGTGTTTTCTCCAGGAAATACTTTTGCATCAAGCCCAAAAGCTCCAAGTGAAACGCTGTGCTTGCCGTCGATTTCTCGTTGTACTGCAACGCGCCAATAGGGAGCATAACCGTCTACAACATTGCCTGTTTCCGACCAGTTCCCCCAACCTAAAGGCCGAAAAGCACCCACCTTGGTCGAACGATATGCGGCTACTTCTGCATATAACCAATCATCATAGAGCGCATAAACGCCCGGACCCGCCACCTTTGCCGCCAGCGCCATGTCAATAATCGGCCCTGCTGCCGGCATCACACCAGCGTCTGAAGTATATGGAAACCCCCACATTGACGTGGAGTTATAAGGGTCTGTGATGGTTGGATTATTGCTCAGTGTCACGCCATAGAGCAACTCCTTTCCGCTTGTGAGCGTTGACGAGTTGGCATAGCGAATATCTGCCATTTCAACCGCCCAACGCTTCTCAAAACCGTCGTAGGAATACTGCACCAGGGCGCCCGCGTTATCAGTAATTTTCCCCGCATAATAGAGGCCGGCAGCCTGTACCAGTGTCTTGCGATCATTGGGAAAATCAGATGGCATTGCGCCCGGGGTGTTGGTTTGGGCTGTTTCAGTTCTGGAAATCTGCAGCAGAGCGGCGATCGGTAGTTTTCCGGTCGGCGAATTTTCCGCATTCAATTCGCCGAGAGTATAGCCTCTTAGCTTGAACTGCCGTCCAAAGGGGGTTAGCTCCGGGTAAACAGTGTGGCATGACGAGCACTCCATACCAGTTTGCCTGGCAAAACTTGGTACCGCCTGGGCGACCGATGGCAACAATAAATATGCGATCAGAAATAGCAGGCTGCCCCGCAGCCAGGAAAAATTACTGCCAATAAACCTTTTCATTCTATTCTCCTAAAAAATTTTAACCAAGCGTGCTTCAAATGGCCTCACCGTCTGAAATGGCGAAGTTTTCTCGCCGCGTTTTGCTCAATCAGCGTGACCAAACTTGCTGGCCACCCTACACTTGGTGAACATATGCGCCGCCCTTTTTGTAGCAAGATTGGCCCGCTCGCAAGGCGGGCCGTGTCATGCATCAGCCACCTTTCACTTTTCCATCATCAAGTGATGTTCTTGCATCATCTGGCCCATCAGATCCTCCATGAGCTTCTGGTGCTGGTTGATCCACTCTTCGTGCTCCTGCATCGACATACCAGTTTTCGGTTTCATGGCCTGCATTTTTTCCATGGTTTCCTTCATCATTTTCATGTGTTCCCCCATCAGCTTTTGGCGCTCCGCCCCCTTGGCGGCCTCGGCCTGTTTCAATTTCTGCTTGGCCTGCTGGACTTGCTGGATCATCTGCCGCTGGAATTCGTCTTGTCCTGCATCAGCAGATACGGATAGAAAACCGATGCTGCAAACAGCGATGGTGGCAATCATTTTATGGATGGATTGCTTTTTCATGGTGAATGCTCCTGTCAAAATTAATAAGGTGATAGTTTGGGTGTTGCCAGTCTTGAATCTTTTGGTCAGGCGCCCACCTACGCTTGATTACCATCAGCCAGCAACTGATCGATTTCCGCTTCTGCAACCAACCAATTGTCTAAATCACAACCGCCATTGAATCCACGCCTCTCAGCAATATGATACGCGGCAACCTCAATATATTGCTGCCGTTGCTCTTCGGACAGATTGGTTCCTGCTTTGGCTTTGCTGCTCTTGATATTGGTACTCATGTTTTGTCTCCTTCACATAAAAGTTTTGGTTAGATGGCTGCCGTAAACCTTGTCCAGGTGCAACACAATCAGTTCGGCAAATTGATTGCGTCGCACTGCCACCCTAATGTTGGTGAGAACTACCGCCACTCTTCCGCTCACCGCCACCTTTCCCCGTGCCGTCATACATCCCAGCACAGCCGCTCAATACCAACAGAATTACCATTACAGCTACTTTACGCATATTGCTCTCCTTTTAAGTAATAACAACGACAATAAACAGATGAAAAGGCAAACCGTACCCAGATGTGCATCCATGTCAATCTGTGGCTGAAATACAATTTACTCCGGCAAACCCTGTGGAAAGGGCTGGTGCAGCACATCCGGCACTTTTTCCAGGCCGCTCACATCTTGCAGTTGTTCGGACGCCCTGAGTACCTCCACGCGTCCGCTCTGCGTGACCATCACGACCGCAGGCCGCAGTTGGCTAAACTGCATCCAATGCGTATTGTTATAAGCGCCGACAGGACGGATCGCCAGGCTCTCGCCCACGTTGAGCGGCGGCAGCATGATCTGGGCGCGTACGACATCCATGTTCATGCACAGCGGGCCATACAGCACTGTCTCCTCGACGATGCCGTCGAGCGGGCGCAACGGCTTGACCTCGTGGTCATACCATAAGGCGGTGAACAGTATGTTGACCCCGGCATCGAGAATTGCCGCGCGCCGCCCGTCCGGCAACCGCTTGCCGCCCACGACTGTAGCCACCAGCGTTTCCGCGTCATCAACAATCGCGCGCCCGGTTTCCAGCACCAGCACCGGCAAAGGTTTCCCGGCAGCGCTCCTTTCGCGTGTCGCCTCCATCAGTGCGCCGCAGATGGTTTCCGCATACTGCTCGAAACTCGGCACCACATGGCCGGGCGGAAGACAAAGTCCTTGCCGCGCATTGCGCGATGCGAAACCGCCGCCGATGTCGAGGTATTCGATGATGCAGCCGGTATCGCGCTCAACTTCCTCCATGAAGCCGGTCATGATGCGAATTTGGGCGGCATAGGCACGCACGTCGAGCACGAAGGTGCCAATGTGGCTGTGCAGGCCGGTGAGCTTCAGCCAGCGGCTCGCGGCTATGCGCTGTACCGCGTCCCTGGCAGCGCCGGATTCGATATTGAACCCGAAGCGGCTCGATGAATCGGCGTAGCCGGTGTCGAAATTAAGCCGGATGCCGACAGGCGCCTGCGTGCCGAGCTTGCAGGCGATTTGCTCCAGCGCATAGAGTTCGTCGAGATGATCGAAATGGATGGTCGCCCCTTCCTGCACCGCTTGTTCGAGTATGCCGTCCGGTTTCCACGGCCCGTTGAAAATAATGTGCGAACCGGGCACACCGTTGGCGCGCGCCTTCCGGTACTCGAATTCGGAAACCACCTCGGCCCATGAGCCTTCCTGATGCAGGATGTTGCAGATCACCCCGAGATAGTTAGTCTTGTACGACCAGCCGTGGCGGATTCGCGGCCAACGGGCAGCGAAGGCGCGACGCAGGCGGCGCACATTTTCGCGCAAGGTTTTTTCCGAAACAATGAACAGGGGTGAGCCGTATTGCTCCAATAGCGGCGCTATTTCAACGCTATCGATATCCGGCACAAAGTGGTCATTCATAATCTGGGCTAACCGTTTATTACTTGCGCTTGATTTTGACGATTACCCATGCCAGATCATCCGGTTTGGTTTTCCCCAGATCAAACTGCACCGTGTCGCCTTCTTTGAGGCCATCCAGCAGCGAGGCGTTCGCCACGTTGAAGTCCATCGTCATGCCCGGCCAGCCGAGCGATTTGATCGGCTCATGCGCCAGCTTGATGCTCAGTTTCGCACGATCCACGGCCACCACCTTGCCCGTGCCCTGATGGCTGGCCTGCACAGTTTTTTCCTGCATCTCCATCCCGGCCATCGGCTGCCCAGCGAACGCCGGCAGCGCCGCACCTGACAATAACAACCCCAAAATCAAAACTTGCTTTTTCATTCCATTCTCCTGTTCATCACGTTAATCCTTATGTGGCGGCGTCCCTGAAGCATGGGTGTGTCCAGCCTTTTTGGGCGCCGTGCCTGCGCCGTCCGTAGCGGGAGCATTTCGATCTGGCTCCGCATCATGTGGGTGTTCGACTTTTGCAGTGCCATCGTAATTATGTGCGTGGACATCCTCATGCAGCGTGCCTGCACCTTGTATGGGCATGTCGCCATGGCCTGCGCCATGCTCATGGGCATGGCCCGTCCCCTCCGCTTTGGGCAGGGACATCACGCCAAGGCCATGGCGATACACCAGTTCTGCACCATGCCACGCCGTGCTCATCACCAGCAGCCATGCTGCAAACAGCAAAACCAGCAAAACTGGCGATGGCATCTTGCCGGAACGCCCGCGCCACACATCCCAAGCTGCGACCGCAAGCAATGCGGCCAATGCGCCCAGCGCCCAATTACGATGCACTTTCATGGCGGCATGGCTCACTTCATCATGCGCAACGCTGTTGAAGGCGAACCAGCCGAACACGGCGGCGATGAGCGCAAACAAGGCCGCGCCCCATAACATCCAACGCCCCGTCATCAGGCATTGCGCCGCATAAGGCCAGCTTCTGAATACCGTGCCGACGGCGATGAAGGCTACTGCAGCCGAAGTAAATGCGATCGGAAAATGCACCAATGCCGGATGAAAATTTGGAATAATTTCGATCATGGTTTTTGCTCCCCCAATTGTTCAGTGCTGATGTTCAGGCGACTCTTTCGGTGCAGAGGGCACGGGTGGTTCGGCCTTCGTCTGCTGCTCGGTCTGCCCCGATTTATCAGCATGTCCGCCACCATGCCCCATTCCCATCATCCCCATGTGCCCGCTTCCCAGCCACATGACAGCCAGCAACACGACCATCATCGCCAACATAACCTCTCCTGTTTGATACCGTTTCATTTTTGCTACTCCTTTTTCGTGTTGTGCATGGGGATAGCCATGCGCTCGTAGTGCGGACAAATATTTGGAATAACAGTAGTGTCCGGTTAACTTACGAATTCCCGAGCCAATATTGTGTATTGGCGGGGCTTGCAGAGCGATTTATTTTGGTGCCGATTTGAAATCAGTTTACCCATATTCCGGTTCAAGTAACTTCCAGAGATTGAATTCTTTGGAGGTGATCTATGAACATAGGCAAGACGCTGTTCGCGCAGATCATGGAGTTCGTTCCGTGGACCAGCTTTGCGCGCATCGTGACACGCTATGGCGGCGATTCCAGAGTGCGCAGCCTGGCCTGCACCGAGCAATTCCGTGCCATGGCATTCGCTCAACTGACTTACCGCGAGAGTTTGCGAGATATCGAAACCTGTTTGCTGGCGAATCAGACGAAGCTTTACAGCATGGGCTTTCGTTCGCCGATCAGGCGTTCGACACTGGCCGATGCCAACGAGGGACGCGACTGGCGCATCTGGGCGGATTTGGCCGCCTTGCTCATCCGGCATGCGCGCAAGCTGTACTGCAACGACAGCTTCGGTATCGATCTGGACAACACTGTCTACGCGCTGGATGCCACGACCATAGACTTGTGCCTGTCTCTGTTTCCATGGGCGCCGTTTCGTACTGCCAAGGCAGCGGTCAAGCTGCATACGCTGCTCGATCTGCGCGGCAACATTCCGGCTTTCATCCATATCTCGGACGGCAAGACACACGAAGTCAATGTGCTGGATATGCTGGCCTTCGAGGCCGGGGCGTTCTATGTGATGGATCGTGGGTATCTGGATTTCAGTCGGCTGTACGCACTGCATCAGGCAGGCGCGTTCTTCGTCACCCGAGCCAAGCGCGGTATGGATGCGCGCAGGGTGTACTCGATGCCCACAGACCGGAACACGGGCATCATCTGCGACCAGCGCATCGTACTGAACGGCTTCTACATCTCTCAGGATTATCCAGAGCAGTTGCGGCGCATCCGTTTCAAAGACCCGGAATCCGGCAAGACGCTGGTGTTCCTGACCAACAATACCGCTTTGCCCGCATTGACGATTGCCGCGCTTTACAAGAGCCGTTGGCAGGTGGAACTGTTCTTCAAGTGGATCAAGCAGCATCTGCGCATCAAGCGTTTCATCGGCAACAGCGAGAACGCGGTGAAGACGCAAATCTGGTGCGCTGTCTCCACTTACGTGCTGATCGCTATTGTCAAAAAGGAGCTTCAACTTGATGCCTCTCTCTACTCTTTGCTACAGATTTTATCGGTGTCTGTTTTTGAGAAAACCCAGCTATCACAAGCCTTCGCAGGCAGTGGGCAGTTCACAGATCAGACGGATTTTTATAACCAACTAAATTTGTTCGACTTTTAACCGGACACTACTGATTCCTATTTTTAATTTAAAAACAGAAAGCTGATAAACATCAGCCAGAATGTAATGCGTTGCTTAACGCTTGCATCCTCTTGTTGGTTACCATTGTGCCTTTAGATCCTTTACCGATAGCTGACAGCAACATTACAAATTTGTAATTTTCGTGAACTGTTCCTTAACTGCGCGCACAATAGGCATGTGGGAAAAATACATGAGGAGAGCAAGATGAAAATTCTGATAGTCGAAGACGAACAGAAAACCGGCGATTATCTGAAGCAAGGCCTGTCCGAGGCAGGCTTTATGGTGGACTTGGAGCGCGACGGTCTCGATGGCATGCATCTGGCGATGACTGACGACTACGATCTCGTCGTGCTTGATGTCATGTTGCCCGGAATCAACGGATGGCAGGTACTCCAGCGAATTCGGCAGGCGGGCAAGAATATGCCCGTGTTGTTCCTCACCTCTCGCGACCAGATCGAAGATAGGGTAAAAGGACTGGAACTCGGCGCTGACGATTACCTCGTCAAACCGTTCGCCTTTTCGGAATTGCTGGCACGGGTGCGCACGCTGTTGCGCCGCGGCAAGAGCAAGGAACCGGAGCTGCTTCAGGCCGCCGATCTGGAACTGGATATCATTCGGCGCAAGGTGACACGAGCAGGGAAACGTATCGACCTTACGGCCAAGGAATTCGCTCTGCTCGAGTTATTGCTGCGACGCCAGGGCGAAGTACTTCCCCGTTCGCTGATCGCATCCCAGGTATGGGACATGAACTTTGATAGCGACACCAACGTGATAGAGGTCGCAATGCGCCGTTTGCGTGCAAAAATTGACGATGATTTCGAGCCCAAGCTCATCCGAACACTTAGGGGCATGGGTTATGTCCTGGAAATTCCGGGGTCACTATGAGACCCAAGTCGATCACCTCCCGCCTCACGCTGTTTTTTTCAACAGCCTCGACCATTGTACTTATCGTGGTAGGCACACTGGTCGGAACTCTGGTGGAATCGCACTTCGAGGAACAAGACCTGATGGAGCTCAATGGCAAACTGGAACTTGTCCGCCATGCATTAGCTAAAGTGCATACTCCATCCGATCTTGCGACTGTTCCGCAGAGTCTTTCTGACGCATTGATCGGGCATCACGATTTATCGGTTGTGGTTCTTGGGCCGGATCGTCGCTTGTTGTTCGCTTCGCCAAACGCGAAATTTGCTACCCACCTGCTTGAACAACCACCTCATGGAAATTCATCCAGGAGCGCAAAGCTCGTGATGTGGAAACAAGGGGAAGAAGCATACCGCGGTATCTCTGCGGAAGCCGCCACTAAAATTTCCGGCCAGCCGCCGTTCATTGTTGCGCTTGCGGTCAACATCCAGCATCACCGCGCTTTCATGAATGCATTTCGAAATAACCTATGGCTGGCGATCGCCGCAGCCATCGTGCTAACTATAGTTCTGGGCTGGCTTGCCGCACGCCGAGGGTTGGCTCCAGTCCATAAGATGACGGATGTGGCAAAGGGTATTTCCATCAGCCACTTAGGTGCCCGCCTTTCGTCCGACGCTGTCCCGCCAGAATTGGCAGATCTTGCGATTGCATTCAATGAAATGCTGACCCGACTTGAAGATTCATTCCGGCGCTTGTCCGATTTTTCGTCCGATCTGGCCCACGAATTACGAACACCTATCAGCAATCTGATGACACAGACGCAGGTAGCCGCATCCAAGGAAAGATCGGCAGATGAATATCGTGAAGTGCTGTATTCGAACCTAGAAGAATATGAGAGACTGGCACGCATGATTGCCGATATGCTTTTCCTGGCAAAGGCTGACAACGGCCTGATCATGCCGAACTGCGAAACGGTGGATTTGCCCACGGAAGTACGAGAGTTATTCGGTTTCTATGAAGCGTATGCAGAGGAGCAAGACGTCAGCCTGACTCTTGTGGGAAAGGGCACAGTTCGGGGGGACAGACTAATGCTCCGCCGGGCTTTGAGCAATTTGCTCTCAAATGCCATCAGACACACATCGCGCCACGCTACGGTCAAGGTAATCATCAATCCGGAGGCAGAACCCGGAAAAGTTCGACTCACTTTTGAGAACCCGGGTGAAAACATCCCACCGGAACATCTTCCCCGACTGTTTGAGCGATTTTACCGTGTCGATTCTTCGCGTCAAAAAGCCAGCGATGGCGCTGGCCTCGGACTTGCAATCACAAAATCTATCGTCGAGGCGCACCAGGGAACGATCCAAGCATTTTCTGCAAATGGAGTGGTACGTATTGAGATTATTTTTCCTATCATGGATCAGACCAAATCACTTCGACGAGTGGCGAACGTAACTATCCTAACATGAACAGTATTGGTGCTTCGCGAGTGACGTATCGTGGGATAGCGGTCATCCGTGAAAACTGAATGCGCCTTGTAGTTAGTACGACTACAACTGAATCCGGGCTATGGGCTACTGTTAAATTTCAGACGTGCCTATCACTACTGAAAGATCGACGGTCAATCTACACGCGCACAGGGCCAGACACACTCGTTATTAACCTACCTGGCAGGAACTATTCTTGAGCTACCAACAAGCGACCCCGTCTTGGTTTTTCAGCAAAACAGTCCATAAGGAAACTGAAATCGAGCAACTTTCTGGTATGCCTACAGCAGAACCTCGCCCCTTACTTGCTATTTTTCCCTTTAAGGGTTTCCTGAATATATTTGCCTGGGTTCGGCCCGGTCACTCCCTTGACCACACGATTTGCCGCATCCGCCGCATTTTCCGTAAGCTCCATTCCCTTGCCCGCAATAGATTCTGGTTTTAATTTGCGGAAATTGGACGATGTTGCATTCTGCTGATGGGTCTGCCCTGCCCTCTCCTCACGACCATTAACCTCAGTCGCGTTTCTGGAATAATCATGCATCGCTGTCTGCTTGGCTTTATCGCTTGGTAGACCTTGCGGGTTAACACCTGCACGTCCAGCACTTCCTTTCACCTGCCCCAGATAATCACCTCCCGCTGACTCGACAGAGTCACGTCCAGACACACCAACTAGGTTCGCCTCATGCCGCACCTGGATCGTCTCGGCCCCCTGAACATGTCCGGCCATTTCACCCAGCATCCGGTCGTAGTTCAGCGCGGTGTATTCCTCGATGTATGGCCTGAGTTTGTGCGGATCCCCCATGACCCCCTGAAACTTTTCGTAGTTGTACTCAAGTTTCGGCAGCAGGAAATCCTTGATGAAGTGATCCTGGAGTTGAAGATTCGACCCAAGCTGGCCGCTGTGAGAAAGCTCCCACATCTGCCGGTGCCCTTCCGTTTCCTGCATTGATGCGCTGAAAGCATCGCGCGATTGCCGTGCATGGTCCAAGGACGCTCGCATACCATCGCTGCCGGCAGTCTTGCCCTCATCGCTGGTTCGGTAATTGCGTTCCCATCCGTTGTCGATTACGGTGCCTACCTTCTTTCCGAAGCTCGATTCCTTGGCGTACTGGGCCATCTCCTCCAAGGCTCGCGTTGAATCGGCAGAGTTGCGCATCTTGGCCGACACTTCCACACCGCCACGAAGCCCGGCGATCTCCAAAAGTTTTGGCGTGCTCATGCCCATCGAGGCGCCGACCATGAGCTCCATCGCGACCTTTTCGCTGACGCCGAGTTTTCTGGCCCACTGATCGACCTGACGCATGGTTTCATTGGCCTCGGTGCTCTGGCTCGACCCGGTGCCGTGGCGGTATCCTGTCGTGTCACTGCTGCCCTTGGCGTGACTTCTTTCAAACCCAGCCTCCTGCTTGAGTGCCGCGAGGGCACTTTCAGCGTACTCAGCAGATTGCTGCTGCGTTGCCTGTTGGGAGCGTTCGTAATTCTCTTTCGCAGCAGCACCCAGTGAATCGTTGAGCGCCATGTCGGCGCGGACATCACTTTTCGCCTGCTTGACGACGAAGCCGCCACCGGAAAAATGGCTGTAATCGAATCCTCCCCGCGCCTGATAGTTGGTCATTCCCTGCCGCAGGCTGGGGTTCATATCGACCGCCAGGCCCTTCATGGTGTCGTGGCTGACATTGTTAAGGGAGGCGTTGCCCATCTGCATGTTGCCCATGGCCAAGCCGCTGGCGATCTTCTCCGGGTCGCGTGGGGGCGCCACCAGACCGGCGACGGACTGCAAGCCGGCCTCGCCACCTTTCACGATGGCGGCCGCAATGGCCGGAATGGATATGACCAGCATCCCCGCAATTGCCTGATCGCTGACGATGGCGGTATTGAGGAAGCTCATCTGCTCGATGGACAAGCCATTCCCGGCGCTTCCATTCGTGTATTGGCTTCTCGAATACATCGTGATGATGAAGTTCATCACGGCATAAAGCGGTGCCCAGAGCTGAATCCAGAACAGGCTGGTCGCGTAAGACTTGATGATGCCCCCGGCCTGATGCCCGCTGAGCACCACAAACAGCAGGAAGACCGGAAAAATCGCGTACTGGACCAGTTCGATGGCATTGCGCACCTTGGGCATCGTGGATTCAGCGACCCGCGCCATCAACTTGTAGGAGTCGCTGGTTGACCGTAGCGACTGCGCCATCGCAAGGTTGGTCTGGGCGCTGGCCGCGTCTCCAATCTGTGCGGGCAGCATGTACTGGGCATCGATCATGAAGTTGGCGACGATGGCCTGCTTGACCGCATCCTGTGCCGAAGCCGAAACCCCCAGAAGATAGTTGGTCGAGGTTGCCAGGGAGCCAACTATCGCCGTCCCGGCATCTGCCTGACTCATTTTCGGGTAGAGACGAGAACCAAGCAAGGTGATCTGGCGGCTCGATTCCGCATTGATCTGGGTGGTGAGACTCTGATACGCGACATCGCAGCCGACCGTGCTCATCACGGTCGGGTCCGTCGTGTCGCGCAAAGTCACCAGTCGCGCAGGGTTTGTCTTCCCGTTCAGGCTGACCCAGACGTTGTTGACCTCCAGGATATCCTCTTTCATGCGGATGTAGCCGGTGGCCAGATCCGGCGCGACGCACTCCCGGTAAAACTCCAGCAGGTTGCTGGTCAGAACGGGATTGCCGCTCTTGACGGCAAGGCGCTCTGATAACACCCGATGACCAAACAAGGTGCCGTTCTTGCGAAACTTCACATCATCAGGAAGCGAGAATACGGTCTCGAAGGCTCCGGTCAGCCAGTCCCCTACCTTGCTCATGCTGTGCGCGAAGGCACCCAAGCCAATGGGCACATTGGCGACCGCTCGCGGCGGCTCATTCCCGGTGCGATCGACGATGGTCACCGTCACCTTGGGAATCAGCAGCATGGATTGGAAGATGGCCAGGAAGAAAAGCCACTTCCACATGCCATCAAGCCGCTCCCTTCCGGTCAGAGTTGCGATGACGACGACGATTATTCCCACGATTGCCATGGTGCGCAGCAAACCGAGGTAGTCGCCGCTGCCCATGACGGAAGCGACGGCGTTGAACATCGCCTCCAGCTCCGCGACGTTCCAATAGGCATAGACCTCGTACATTCCGGTTCTGCCCGATCTACCGGTTGAAGACCATCATGGACTGGAAGATGTTGGTCGGCATCCCGGCATTGAGGTTTTGATGCAGAAGCTGGAGCGAACGGCTCATTTCCGCGACCTGCATACCCTTCTGGTATTCGGCACGCAACATGTCCCTGGCTTCCTGCTCGATCTCGTTGATACGGACGAGAATTTTTTCCGAAGCTGCGACCGCATCGGGGCCGCTCTTCCCCGTCTCGCTCTGTAGAGCACCGCGAAGTGTCTTTGAAAGATTCGTGAAGTAGGCATAAGCCACATCCACGGCGATGAGTTGCGAGTAGTCCTCGGTAATCCGGTCGCCTCCAGGGATACTGCTGGATACCGAAAGCATCTTCCAGACCGGCAGGGAGGAATTGCCGATCATGGCTGTGTCCAGATTGGATTGCCCCATGGCATCCCGATTGATAATCTTGTCCCGCATCGCAGCGATTCGGGTTCTGACTTGCCGGGAGAACGGCATCACGGTAAAGGCGCTGTCCGAATAGGTCGGCATCATGCAATCCACCGTATCCACACCGCACTTGAGGCCGGGCAGGCTGACAGACGCCGAACCGCCGTCGCCGACGAATTGGCGGAAGGTCAGGTTGCCGCCGGGCATATACGTCCACTTCGCTTTATCATCGGCATTCTCGCCGGGCGGAGTCACGATGATGGTGCCGGTCAGGCTCATCAATAACTCTCTGGTGTCGTCTGTGATACCTGAAACCCGAGACAGTGAACGCCACACGACGTTGCCGGGATCGAAAAGCTCCTTGTATCCCTGTGACGAATTCTTGGCTGCCGTCCTGATGCTCTTGGCCGTGGCGCTGCTTTTCTTCCACTCGTCCCATGACTCGAACACATCCCCGAACATGTTCAGGTTAGCACCGGCTGTCTTCCCCTCCTTCTCCTGTGTCTTGTCCGTCAGCATGCTGCCCGCCGCAGCGACGATCCCTTCCGCCGCTTGGCAGGAGTTGATATTGAGATTGTTCATTTTCGTTGACTGGTCTTGCAGGTACTTCAGAAGATCACAGAGGTCAGGCGACATCGAGCACAAGGCCATGTTGAATGCTGCGCCGATGGCGTTGTTGCCGATGTTTCGCAACAGGGTGACGAACTGTTCTTTGTTGATGAAGGAGAATGAACCGGCAAACAAATCAATCCCGCCGCACCCCGCCCGAAATGACGGCGGCGAAATACTTGCCAACTGGTAGTTGCGCACCGGGGTGCGCATATAGAGGCTGCCGCCAGAATAAAAATTCATCGTCTGCCCGCGATAAGCGTTTGGCCCCGTCACATTTCCGTAGGCGCCGATCTGGTCGAACCAGTCCTGCATGGACTGTGAGACATTGGCATTTGCCGAATTGGCAAAGATCGAAAGGGCAAGTGTGGCGGCAATAATTCGATGGAGACATGGACTATTCATGGTCAACCTCAATAAAGTTCGCCGGGGCGTGTTTGGGTCAGGATGTATATCCGCTCGACGATCTCCTGAGCCGAAAGCACACCCGATCCAATCGGGAGCAGACGGTGATCCTTGACGTTCCCCAGCACCATGAGTGGAACGACACTGGCCCCGATAGATGCTGCCATACCGTTGTCCCGCGACGGATTGGGAAATTCTGGCAAGCCGCCTCCATCCAGAGAAACAGGAAACACAACTATCCCGTATTGCTCGGACAGTAACTTCAGCGTGGGCGCCATGCGATGACAGTAGGGGCAGTCCGACCTGAATATGAAGAAAATGCCCCATTCCTTGTTTAAGCTCGCAAGAGTGTCAGTTTCCTTGAGCGACCGCTGGGCGTCATGCACCTGAATGGCCGCATTGTTGGACGGGTTCCGCAACTGATAGTTGAGTTCCGGATTGGCCCAAATGACCCGGCGCCAAACGTCCGAAAACACAGAAGCCCTGTCCATCAGTGCTTCCTGGGTCACGATGTAGCTTTTGAGATTCTCCGGCGTCGGCTTGACGATGGCGAGCGCCCTCTTCCGCTCCGCATCCTCTCTCAACTTCTTCAGGGCCGCAACAGCCTCATCCTCTTCACTGGTCACCTTGGGTTTTGGCTTTTCGGTAGCATCCTCGTCCGGCTCTGCATCGGGTGGAATATCGCAATACCAGTTGAAGCGATTCTCGTCGCAGCGCCAGATGGAGTCGTACTCAATGCTGCTGTTCGCTGACGCAGCATTGATGAAGAAACAAAGCACGAACAGGAGAGCGATACGCATCGATCATCGCGCCGATGCGCCAGAGGCCGGTTGCTTCAGGATGTCCGACACCCGCACTGACAAGTCCGGGATTGCTGTAGCCGATGCTGCCTTGAGCAGCGCCGCCGTATTGATCAGGGCGCACTGGCACTCCCTAGCCACTTGTTCAAGGGCAGCATCCAGACGCACACCGAAGGCTTTGGCATCTTCGAACAGCTTCGCCTGTTCAGCGGCATCCATTCCCGGTTTGACGCGCTGCACCAGGGATTGCCGTTGTTGAAAAACGATGGCACCAATATCCACGCGAGCAAATCGTGGAATCTCCACAGGCCAGAAATACAGACATAACGCGGTGATACATGCCCACAACATCAGCGTAACGGCCACGGTGAACATTTGTATTTTCAAAAGACTCATGACTAATCTGCCTTATGGTGATGCGCGTTCAATGACGAGGCGTTCGATGGCTTCCGAGACCGTCAGCCCCTGCTCCCGCAGGCGTTTGATGGCTTCGTAGTCTTCGGCGCGGGTGGAATAGACGAGCATCGAGAAGGGATCGAGCAGGAGCCGCCCCAAGCCAGAACCCATCGGCGAGTGGATGTAGATTTCAGAAAAATGGCCGTGCTCGGTGCTGACGGAACCAAGCTGACGCTTCAGCCATTCATCCAGAGACAGCTTGCCTTCCTTGCCCAGGCGCTCGATGTTTTCGGGTTTCTGGCGCAGCAGAAACAACCAGTCGGCATTGTTGATCGCGGCCTTGGTCGCCTCGTTCTTGTAGTAGTCGTCAACCGACTGGGTAATGGTGCCGAACGCACCGCCATACTTGCGGGCGCGGCGATACCCGGCCTCGATGAAACTGCCGCTGGCGCCCGACCCCATGAGATCCCAGCTTTCGTCGATGATGACGAGCTTGCGCCGGGAACGATCACGGTACATCTCCTGGGTGATGCGATACATGATGAGCTGCATCACCACCGACTGGAGATCCTTCTTGGATTTCAGTTCCTCCAGCTCCAGAACAACAAAATCCTTGTCGAACTGGATATTGGCCTCCCCTTCAAAGTAGCTCGCGTAAACGCCATGGCGTGTATAAGGCTCCAAAGCTGTGGCCAAGCGGCTGAGGTCGCGCTCGTATTCTCCCTCCACAGACAAACGGCCCGTCTTGAGCAGTTCATAGATGTCGGTGATGGTTGCCTCGCGCCCCTTGGCGTCCCACACCCGCTTGATGGCCGAACCAAGTGCCGTGTATCCGTAGTTGTCTAGCGGCTCCCGTGGGCTTGCCATCTGGGCGATCAGGGGCAGGATCATTTCCATGTCGGCGCTGATGTCGATGATCATGGAAAATGGATTGAGGCAGATGGTGTTCTGTTGTTCATCCGAGAACTCGATGAACTCGCCATCCAGCAACTCGCACAGATTCTTGTAGGAGCGGCCCACGTCGATGATCCACACCTTTGCGCCTGCACCAAGATAGCGATAGGTCATCTCATTGACGAACACCGACTTGCCGGAACCGGAGAGTGCTGCCACGGCAAAATTGAAATTGCCGCCGGTATTGTCGAAGAGATCGAAGCCGATGATTTGTCCGCGCCTGCCGAAAAGCGTCATTACCGGAGTCTGCGTCCCCTTCCACTCGGCGATCAGCGGCGATGTCATAACCGCGTTATCCGCCGTCTTGGTGTTGATTCTGCCGAATTGCCGGAGGTCAGCCTGAAGCCCCGGCGCCAGAGTCATGGGTAGCGCCGCCGTCAGGGCTTGGTGCTGCAAATAGAAGTCCTTGGTGAGATCGAAGCCGCGCGCCCGCCACACGGCGCGCACGGCGTGTTCGCAGCGAGAGGCATCCTCCACCTTGGCGGCGAGAGCGATCTGGTGATACATGCCGACCACTGTCCGTCCGCTGTCGAAGGTCTTGAGCACCATGTCCCAATCGCGCTTGCGCTCCTGGAGGTCGGGCTGAAAGTGCGCCATGTAGGAACCGGCGCTCTGCGTTGCACGCGCCGCCTTCATCTGTGCCTTGGTCCGCGCCGACTCATAGTCGAGCGAAACTGCGCCCATCGTGATCAGGAAGGGGCACGGCATGGACAATGCAAGCTGATACGGGTCGCCGATCATGTAGTTCATGCCGGAGAGCCGGAAGTAACGCGGATACTGGCGCACCGAGAATAGTTGCAGGGCGGACTCATCGCCGCCAGCCTTGCGGAAACGGATGTCTCCATCCCCCACGCGGGAAGCGATTTCCAGATCGGAGAGTTGATCGCGCAGCGGCAGGCTTTCGTTCCATTCGATAGAGCGCACCGCACCTCCTGCGAAAAGGCGTGAGTGATCGAAAAAATCAGCCGTGAAGTTCATGAGCTCGCCCGGCCCCCAATCGTGCCCCGTCAGGTGGGCTGACTTGAGCGTGGCGTGAACGCTTTCCCGGATACGTAGCGCCTCATCGACAGCTGCCGGTGATTCTGGATCGAGCGGCAAGGTGATAGAGATCACCGAACGGAAATCCCGCAGCAGATAGGTCTGGTGGGCGAAGATGGACTGGCCAGTGCCCTTCAGGTAGTGGTCGATTCGCTGACGTGCAAGGAGCCGGAAGATATTTCCATGACGCCGTTCTTCAAAACCCGCGTCATCGGCCGCCACAGAAGACGGCAGGAGGTTAGCCTGCGCACGAAGCACGGGAAGGATATGTGGGCTGCCGTAGAGGGTAATCTGGATGCCCGTCCCCGGCGGGCAGGAGACGAAGAGGCTGGCGAGCACCTTTTCCATTTCGTCGCTGGCACCGGTCTGAGGCAAGGTCTCGATACAAAAGCCGATGGCGTGCTCTTCCCGCTCGCCGAACCCGCCCTGATCTAGGACAAACAGTCGGGTATCCTCCTGCCATGCCAGGTAGGGAAGAATCCCGGTGAGGCGCGGCATCTGCGAAATTTCCTGCAATAATTGCCGGGGTAAATGATCGGCCCCCGCCGTCCGTTCCGGCAGGAAAGCCGCGCGAAGCGCATCAGACCATCCCATCAGTCCACCTCCCCGCCGGCGGGTGGATTCTCACGCCCCTGTTGAGGAAACATCGCATTGGGCGGTGCGGCAGGATTGCTGCGCTCCATCCGCAACGGCTGCCTCTCGCCGGCATTGGGCGCAGCAGGCGTAAAAATTTTCGGCGGCACAACGGGCCGGTAACCTTCGCTGGCCATGCGCCGCGAATGCTCGACCTGCCAGCGCCCCGGATCGACGACGAGATAAAAGTACGACTGGTCGTGAAACACCTCCTCGTCATCCTCCCACGGCGCAAGCCACACGCGTCGCACCTTCTGGACGCTGCGGATTGGCTCGCCCGAACTCGGTGCCTGATGCGCAATTTTTGGTGCTGCCGACTCGCTCTTGGCGACTTCGATGTATGGTCGCTGGCCTGGCAGATTATTCTGTACGGCATTGGCATAGACGCCGGAGAGCGATGCGCATGAAATGCCGTCCGGCGCCTTGCAGGAAAATTTTCCCTGCCCATCCAGTCCCGACATCGTGCCCGCGCATCCGGTCAGCGCAAGCAATAACGGACTCACAAGCCAGTACCTGATTCTCATGGCCGACTCTCTGCAAGCCATTGCTCAATGCGATCACCGGGAGCAGCGCCGGGCAACATGCGCCCGTCGGCGGAAAGCATGGTCGGAGTTCCATTGATACCAAGCCGCTGCGCCAGTTGGATGTTCCGTTGTATTTGGTTCTCGCAGTTCCGCTTCGCTGGCACCTTGCCGGTTTTCATGAAATCGGCCCAGGCGCGGGCGCGGTCCGGCGCGCACCAAACCGCGATGGCCTTGTCCACGGCCTCTGGGTGCAAGCCTTCCAGGGGATAGGGGAAAATGTAGAGCGTGACGTTGTCCAGCTTGTCTAACTCGGCCTCGAGCCGCTTGCAGTACGGGCAGTCCGGATCGGAAAACACTGCCAGCACCCGCTCTCCTTTGCCGTGCACCGTCTTGATGGCATCACCCAACGGCAACTGGGAGAAGTCGATGCGTTGCTGCTTTTCCATGCGCTCGGCGGTTAGGTCGCGCTGTGTATTCATGTCGAAGAGATGGCCGAAGACGAAATAGCGCCCGGTCGCGTCGGTATAAGCCGAATTTTTGCCCATCGTTACCTCGTAGAGAACCGGAATCTCCGAGGTTTGGACTCGCTCGATCCGGGTTGCCGGATACAAGCCCTTGAGACGTTTTTCCAGGCTCTCGGCGCCATCATCGGCCTGCGCAGCCATCGACAGCATCAATCCGAAAAGTATGGGCAGGCGTTTGAACAGTGGTCGATTGAACTGCATGGGTCACTCCTTGTAGGGTTCGATGGGTTTGTTCTGGACTTCGCGGCCCCGACGCCAGATATCGGTGTAGTTATCTGCCTCATTGCCCCCGTTACCCGCGTCGAGAGAAAAGCCTTTGGTGAACACCACGTCAACCGTACGACCTGCATCGACTTCGATGATCGGGAACATCTTTTCGGCAAGCGTGATGTAATACTGGGAAAGGCGGTCGAGCGCCTTGCCGACCCCGACCCCTACCCCCGCCTGCAATTGCTTGCCGGAATCCACCGTGCCGATCGACCCAAGCGGGTTGGTGGACACAGTGGTGGCGCTCTGCTGGAATGCCTGGCCGATACCGGCACCAATCCCGGCCAGCAAGGCATTGGCCAGCACCTGCCCCTGCTTGCTGACGAGCCGGCCACGCATACCGGCCTTACCGTCTTCACCCACGACGTAACCTTTCACCGGAACGTCGATGGCCTTGCCATCGTGGCGCACGCAGGACAGCGATTCGAGACGAATGTAGGCACGCTCGGCGCTGATGTCCCCGTAGCTCGCCCCCAGCGCGAAACACTCCTTGACCTTGAAACGATAGCGGTTGGGCAGAAAGGCGTTGTCTTGCGCCCGCATCAAGATAGGGTGCGGGTTGCTCTGTGCCTGGCCGCCAGTGGGCGCGTCCAGCCCGCCTAACAGCGCTGCCCGAAAAAAAGAACCCGAGGGTACGTAGCTGCGCCCGCCATTGTTTTCGGCTGTTTTATGAACCGCTTCCGGGGCGATCACCTTGCCCTCGCTCACCTCGAACGAGGCAATTCCCGGAGGCCTGGGCGCAGGCGGAGGCTCGCTGGTTTTGCCTTCCATCTCCGGCTTTACGAGTGGGGGGAGCAGCAAAGCCATCGACCGTGCCTCGAGCGGCATCGGTGCTGGCGCCGGAGGCATGGACATTGGCGGAAATTGGACGTTGTTCGCGGGCGGCGGCTTTTTCTCGATAGTGTCGACCTGTTGACGCAATCCCTGGATCATGTCCTCCATCTGCCGCATCTGTTCCGAGGACTTGCTCATCCAGATGTCGCGCGGATCGGCTTGGGCACCGGGCGCATTAATGGGCATGGGCTGCGGGCGGGCTTGAGACGTACCCTGTGGAAGTTGAACAGGCTTGTCCCAGATCGCCACGCCACCGAAAACAAGCAGCAGGAAAACCGATGCACCGAGCACCAGAATCAGGTACTGGCGACGCTTGGGCGACAAATTGGAAACCGCAGCCGCGATCCGGTTCTTCGGCGCTTCAGCCATCACGCCCCTCCAACACCACCATGACATTGGTCGCTTCGCCAGGCTCCAGTTCAAGCGAGTCCACCATGACGGCCAAGACGCCGCGCCGGTAGAATTCGCGCTCGTCGATGACCATTCGCGACGAAGAGACATTGGTCAGCTGGTATTTTTCTCCGAGCAAGGCGCCCTCCAGTGTCCTTACAAGAACGAAGCGGACTTCGTTCCAGAGCGGGACGATCTCCAGAGTGTCTCTGGCGGTCATGTCTTCTGGTTCTGCATCCCGCTCAAGCGCCAGCATCACGCGGCGTATCGCGGAGTTGCGAGAGTCGTCGGTATTGAATGCTTTCCCCTCGACCCGCGTGCGATTGCGGTCACGGATGACCAGTGTTTCGGCGGGCACATCGGCAACCTTGAGCGTGAGCTTCCAGTGGCGACCGGCATCGTCGGCGACAAAGACGCTGAAGATTGGCTTGTCAGTATTCGGCTTGAGGTAAGCTGCGCCGGTCTCTTTGTCCGGGGTGACGAGAAACTCGCCCTCGACGCCCTGAATGCGGCGAATCTTGCGGCCTTCGACGCGGATAAGGTTGGGCTCGCTGCGCGACACGGTGGCAATCAACCCGTCATCCGGGCTGCCCTCAAGATACTGCCCGGAGAAAGCCGGGGCAGAGATGCTACCGAGGAGCAGCGTTAGTGCGAAACTCGCGAAGCGATTCAGGAAATGACAATTGATTTTCTCGTTCGCTTCCTCTCCCGCTAGCGGGAGAGGATTGAGGTGAGGGTGATTTTGCCCCCTCGCCCGCTTGCGGGAGAGGGTTGGGGTGAGGGAAGCGGGCATATCTGGCTTCATTATTGGTGGTGGCATATTAGCCATGCCCGTTAGTGCCATTGCCTGCACCAAACGGATCCTGGTCACTGGTTTCCTTGAACTCGGATACATGGAGTCTCCCATTGAGATATTGAAAGCCGACGACGTAAGTGGTCTGCTTCTCTGAGGCTTTCTTGTCCCCGACCCAGGTCAGGAGAACGCCGGCAAGCGCCACTTTCATGGCCACCTCGTCCGGTATCACCGATTGCGGCGAGAACTGGGTAGAGGCATTGTTCCTGCGGATGAATTCTGTACGCGCGCCATACTCGGCCTGAAGGTGCCCGTATTCGCTCGGAGCGGCATATTTCAGGAACAGGTTCTTCTGGTGCTCAGCCACATACGGTGTCACATTGAGGGCAAGCCCCGCATACCAGTAAGCCATTTCCTGGAGGTACTCTGCGGAAACCTTCTGGCCGCTGACCCAGAAGGTCTTGTGTACCTCGGGAGGCACCAGAATGGTTCTCTCCGAACCCGCCACGCTGAGCGATGCACCGGCATTGGCGAGCAATGCCAGCACGAGACCGCCAACTGCGATCCGCATGAACAAAATCTCTGCGCGCTGGTTGTCCCGTTCGGCGGTAAATTTGCTGAACTTCATTGGTCACCCCAGGAAGTAGCGATGATGAGATGGCGGGGTCGCGCGGGCGCGAATTACAATCCAGCTCGGCAGCCACCAATAAAGCGCATGCAACGCGAACTTCGGATGCTTCCCGGTCTTGAGCCGCCCGTATTGCCAAGCTACCAGCCCCCCGAAAACCATTCCCGCCAGCATGGCGCCGGAGATCACCCCCATCCCCATGAGCAACAGGAACAGGATGGCCTGATCGAAATCCCACCACATGAAGCGCTCCTGCGCTTCAAGGGATTTCGGGATGTAACCTGTCTCGTCCACGCAGCGGTCTCCGGCCTCAGATCGTCGCGGTCAGGATGCCCGACGCGATAGTCGGCGCGTATTGCAGGAACACTGCGAAGCCGATACCGGACAGGATGGCGATAGGATTCAGCCGCGCCAGCGAAAACAGTGCGCCCAAACCAATCGCGGCCACCGCTGCGGCTTTGCCGAAGTAGCCCTGCACCAACCCTGTCAGCCAGGTGTAGAGGCTTTGGAACTCAGTGCCCGTGGTTCCCGCCATCGCACCAGTGGCAGCGGTCAGCAGGACGAGCGCCACTACGCCCATAACCAAATTACGCTTGCTTTGCATTGCTATCCCCTTTCAGGTCAATAAAACACTTGATGAGCCATCCCATACCGAGACCGACCGAGATGCCTCCCAGATGGGCTTCGAATCCATTTTCGATGGGCGATCCGGGGGCGAGGATGCCGATGGCGATGAACCCGCCAGCGATAACCACGTCCCGGATGAAGCCTTTGTTGTGTGGTAATTTCACTTCATTGCGCTCCCTTGCTGTTGCTGACCGCGTCTTGCCGGATGACAAGGCGCACCTCGACGCGCCGGTTGTTTCGGCGTGCCATTTCGGTGGGCGACGTATCGAGGTAGCAGCACAACCCCTCGGCACGAACCACCACTTCTGCTGCGACTCCATGATTGAGGAGCCATGTACGGACGAACTCAGCTCGACGCTGGGCAAGACGATCGTTGTAAGCTTTGCTGCCGATGTCGTCGGTTTTGCCTTCAAGCTCGATGTGCTTGGCGTGAGCGGCGATGGCCGCGAGGCGATTGAGTGCCAGTCGCCCGTCGGTGGAGGGAGCATCCTTTGCAAACTCGAAAAGAACAGTTGCCGTTACCGTCTCATCGCTTGGGACGGCGGGAGGTTCGATCTTGGGAACCTCGGCAATGGGAAGCGTCGCTTCTTTAGGTGCGGGGGGAAGTACAACTACCGCCAAAGTCTTGCGCGTGGGTGTCGGGCAGTCTTTGCCGCTACAGGTTTTGAACTGGCGATCAATCCAGGCGATGCTGTCTTGCGCTCTTGGCATCAGGCTTGACGGAGGCGTACTTGCGCAGCCAATCAGGATCAAGGCTATGGACGGAAGAGCAGCAAGGTATTTCAGGATCACCATGCCTTGGCCTTCGCGGCAACCCGGCGGGCATAGGCCGCGCGCTTTTCCGGTGAGCGGGCGTTATATGCCCCGATCGCATCCCAGCCGTAACCGAGACGGCTAATGTTTTGCGCGAGTATCCACGCACCGACATGCGTGTTAACGCAGGGATCGAACAACTGAATCGCCCCGGGAATCGTGGAGGCTCCTTTAACTTAGTAAAATGGAGCCACCATGAACAAATCAAACAAATATTCTTCCGAAGTTCGCGAGCGTGCTGTCCGTATGGTG
>NZ_BAAHSJ010000012.1:0-23824 GCF_054601595.1 Sideroxyarcus sp. TK5
CAGCACCGGCAGAACAAAGATGGAGCAATGCAATCGAGCAGTGAAATAGTTTAAGCTCGCAACCCAAGGGCTTTACTACTGATCGGTGGTAGGGCTACAGGGGGCAGGTCAGTGCCGGCCGACTTTCCCGGCTGCGCGAATCAGGTCATCGACCTCAGCTTCGGTAAGGTACTCACGGCTGCGGTATTCGGTGTTCTTCAGGCGGAGCGGAACTTTCCGATTTACGATGTTTGGCGCTGCCTTGATGGGGAACTGCAAGACCGCGTTACTGCGTGGTGCCATTGTGTGAACTCTCCGTATAAGGGGCTTTTTACGGAAAGTTTCAAACCCCTTCCGTCGTCAGCTGTTCACACAATTTACCTAGGTAGCTCAATTTCCAAAGCGAAAATTTCTTCGCTGAAAAAATGCGTCCCAAATGGACGCAGTGAATTTTTCTTCTAGTGCTTCTGACTACTTCAATAATCAGAAGTTAATCATTGTTAGTCATCAAATGGTGCGTATCAGATTGGACGCTAGAATTAAATGGATTGTCTAAACCTAGGTCAAACGGTTTTTGACAAAAATAATCCATGTTTCTTACTTGATGCCCCTCGTCGTTCCCGTTCTTTATCAAATCCACACTAATTTTTCCGTCTGCCAAACCTTTTCTGGTGTCATATATAACGTAGATCATCCACGCCACTCCGCAAGCGAACAAAACATAACCTAAAATTTCCAACATAATGCGATCTCCTTGCTCACTTAGGAAGTGGCAAACAACCACGAAATTACTGATGAAAGTAGCAACCAAGAAAGCGCCACCAATCCAGGCCCTAGCACTATCCCCAAACCAACAACTATCCTCTTCTGCATATTCATGCCATCGAACAGAGCCTTCTTAACTACCCAAAGCAAGGTTGCGGCGTAACCGACAAATATTCCCATCGAAATCACCCAGTTCAAGTTTGGCCAAGGTGTAATGCTTTTCGCAAAAGAGGAGAAATATAGGCCTAGCTTGACGGGAAATATTAAAACCACCTGATAATATAGAACGGCATACTTATATGGAGCCGCCTTAAGAAACGCGAAGTGATTGCTTTTCTCCCAGAGCGAGTGTCCCAGCCCAAACAGCGAAAAAATTACGATGACTAACAGCACGAAGGTCAAAGTGTCCGGAGATTCGAATGTAGTCTTCCCCTTGTACTTCCCATCCTTGTCGTAATGATATCTATCACCCCAATACATTCTCTTTAACTCCATTCAAAGCTCGCCATTCGCTTCCAATATTAGAATCTAGGAGCGCGATAATTTCCGTTGTAGAACGAACAGTCATAATTCGTTGGGAAGATTTCATCGCGCCTGATCCAATGCTCGTTTCCGTAGTTTGAAACTGCAAATGCGACCTTGATCAGATTCTTTTTCGTTTCGATGACGGGGCCACAGTTTGTCTCGTCGCCCTCTTTAAGTGATTTTCTAAATGCAACGACGCGCTTCCTTTCATTCGCCTGGCGTGTTGCCTCAGCCCTTTCGCTCTGCAGTTGTTGTTCGCGTTCCAGTGCAATGCGTTTTTTCATGTCATGGAATTCACTCAGGCGCTGCTTAGCATCAGCATTCCCACCTTTGGAAGCTTTAGTCCACAGACGCTCAGCCGCATCCCAATCTTGGTGATGATCGTATTTAATCAGCCCCAGCTTGTAGGCCGCCTCGGCACTTCCGGCTGCCGCTGCCTTCTCAAACCATTTCTCGGCTTCAGCATTCCACGCTTGGGTACCAAGGTAGAACAGACCACGCTGATATTTGGCATTGCCATCACCCTTCTCTGCGCTAAGATCCGATGCGATTCGATCTTGCTCTTCCTTCTGGCGAGCATCTTCCAGATCCTGCTGGCGTTTGGTCTCCAGTGCAATGCGGTCGTTAGCCTCTTGCTCCGCCAAAGCGATCAACCCACTAGCCCCCGAAATCTCAAGGATCTTTTCACGATCCACTGCAACCAAGGACCTCTTTGATCCAAACAACATATTCAGAGAACCAGCTAGTGCTTCACCTGAGGTCGTTGCACTCTTGGTCAATTCAGAAGAGCAAATGGAATAGCCAGTTGCTTCACGATAACCAGAACTACCAGTAAGGCGACTGAAGCACTCCCAACGATTCCCATACCCTGGACCTCGCTCTCTTTCAGCAGCGGAAACTTTGGTTGGTGCTAATGCCGTAAGACTGATCACTTTGCGTTTTGTATCAACGTAAAGCCGCTCTACACCTTCCTGAGTCAGGTCTGCAGTCTTGGCTGCTTTCCATGAGCTGCCATCTTTGATCAGATAGTAGATGCCATTGGGATGGGGGACATACTTCAGGAGAGCGTCATCAACGGAATATGGATTCTCACCACCAGACGTCGTTGATGCCTGTACCGTCATGGTTGAACAAGCTACCAAGGCAATAAATATATAAGACCCGATGCGAATAAGGTTTGTCAGCATTTCTTCTCCATTAATTTATTCTGATTTCAAATACCGTTCTCTGAATTTATCCATCGCAACCTTCATCTCTTGCGATCGAGCCCGCACGGCATCGCTACATCTTCTAGCGCCCTGGAGTACATCCTCTGGGACGGAATCATCCGAAGACATCACTGAAGTCAGTGATGCACTCATAAAGGCATTGATTGCGATAAATTCAGAAAAACTATCCGCCAGATGGATGATTTCTTCTTCCAATGTCATCTCTTCAGGCGATGGACTCTTTGATTTAAACAAGTCCATTTAATGCTCCTCCGTAACTGCCAATTGCTTTGATTCGAATCGGATGGTCATGTGCGGCTCCTCAGTTGATAGCCGAAACTTAGCAAAACCACCCTACTTCCCAAACATGAATTTTTCGAAATTCGATTTGTGCTACCGATTGCCGATTTGCCTCGTCCGTAACGGACACTCAGGGCGATTTAGACCTCGATAGCGAAATCAAACCACCTTCAGTCACCCAAACCCATAGTGTGTACTTTAACAAACCACACCCATAAATCAAACTCAAAGTGTGTGGATTAGGGCGCGGCTGTCATCAAGACTCCGCTCATGGGAAATCCAACTCAAAAGTTTGCCGCTCAATTGCTGTTCGCCAGCAATATGAAGCGGATACGTCTGGAGAAGAAGCTGACACAAGAGAATGTGGCTGAAGGCGCAGGCCTGCACCCTAACTACATCTCTTCGGTGGAACGGGGGGAGCGGAATCTGTCCATCGCCAATATCGAGCGCATCGCCTGCGCCCTTGGGGTGGGTATGCCGGAGCTGCTTACCGAACCAGAACGCGCGCAACGGAAGTCTGCTTCGAAGGCTTAGCTTTAGTTCTGTGGCCGCCCCCAATGGTCGGCGCATTGATCATACTGTGGGTATAAAACGCGATTATCCGCACGATCTCTTTTGAATTCAGGCATGCATCCTGCACTGCAGCAGGCATTCGAAAGCACTCTCTATTGGCAGATCGCTTCCGCTGAACTCTTCATCGCTGTGCTTGCCCGGCATACCTGTCGATTTCAGCAATCAAGATCGGCAATCGCTTCGTCAAGAAACTCTCGTTCCGGATCTTGGCTTGCAGCAGCCTAGGCTCAATCGCTTCGTAGATTTCGGCCCCGTGCTTTCGGGCGAAGATCCCGGCAGGACTGCGGGCGATTTCTGCTACCTTCTCTATTGCCTTGATTGCAATGCCCTCATCCCGCCTTATTACAGCTAAGACATATTGTTTTGCGACTTCGATCGAAAGTTCGATCTGGCGAAGCCCATTCCTGCTTTGCTTTTCTTTGATTCCACGGTAGTTCTCAACGCGGCTTATCAGGACATCCAGGGGATGCATCACGTAGAACGTATTGCCCTCGACCGCAGCTTCCACGGCACGGGTACGCACCGCTTCAGAATCAAGGTTGCCTATCCGGTGGATAACGTCGATGTTCATGAAGGTTCCGGCCGCATCGTCAATTACAAAGATCTGACCGCACAGGATGGTCAAGGCTTTACGCGGTGGATAGGAAGCCTTGCCCGCGATGATCTCCGCTAGAACCTTTACGTGCTCACGCTTGCCGAGGAAGTCGGCATCTCGGCTGACATAAGCGACATCCTCTTCAGTCGCGGGAGTGGCATCTATCCCGTAATGCTCGATCCAGAAAGCCAATGCTTGTCCACCAACCAGAATGAGGTCGCGTGGAATATGGGAGAGAAGCTGGAGGACAACTTCTCTGGTGATCGGGACTTCCGTCAGTCCGACAGGTTCAGAACTCTTCATTCCTGAACTTTACTGCAGTTGCCATTCCTTTGAACATGGATGCATCGGAGGATTTCGCCCGTCCTTCTCCGACCGCCTTGGCAAACTCCGTGCGCTGCTTGTTCTTTGCTTTGGCATAGGCGTCCCTTATAAACCCCTGCTGCCCGGACAATTCACGGAAGTATTCCGCCGAAACAAGCACGACTGAATCGCGCCCATTTTTCGTAATGGCGACAGCCTTCTCGGCCAGCGCCAAGTCGATCACTTGGCCAAGCCGGTTCTTTGCTTCTTTTGCGGTTACGGTTTGCATGGGTTGATAGTAGCTAAAGTAGCTACTTTATGCAAGACCATCCGATCCCCCACACGGCATCACGCCTTCCTGTCTTATAAAGACCGGTAACGAGCCGATCGATCGGCCATGGCGTCATTTTCAAATGCCATTATCTGGATGATCTCTTTTGAATTCAGCCCTACAAGTACCATCCTTATTGGCTTCCAGCATCACTCTCTATGTGCTCATTGAGACGGCAGCAATTAGCAAATAGGTGCATACCTGAACGAAAAGCCTGCCTCGATTCAACACCCTGCATCCATTTCTGAAAAGTTTCGCTTTGGGAATTTGCGAGTTTTGCTAACTTTCTCCTCACTAACCCAAAGGAGTCATTTAGATGTTTCGCAACAACCGTAAATCCAAAACCCTTAGCAAGGAGACCAAAGCTGCGCTGATTTTCAGCGGAATCCTCGCCTGGCTGACCATCGGTGCATTTGTCGTCGGGCAACTGGAAATCAAACCGGCCAGACTGATCCTCCAGCACGAAGGCTGCACGTTGATGCAGCGCATCGGCACCCACGTCAAGCTCTCGACCGACGGTGCGACCTGTGAAGTCAACGTCCCTTTCCGCCCTAACCTGCTCAACACAGGTGGTCGGGTGCATATCGATGGCAACCCCTTCACCCTTTCAGAACACCAGATCATTGCCTACAAGGTGCTGACCGATCAGCCCTATACGCCGTATCAGTTGAAGTTGATCTACCTGTTCGTAGGTGCGTCGGTCCTGCTGTTGCTCCTGCCATTCTCGGACAAGCTCTTTGCGAGCAAGGAGTGATCACCATGCATACCCTGAAGACCCATACCCTACCCGGCCAGCAAACCGACACCTTCCTTGTGTATTGGACCAACAGTACCGTTCGATTGGGTGGCCTGCTCCGCGTCAAAGTCGCCGCCAAAGTTGAAAACAAGGCTATCGCTGCCGAGTTGGCAGCCATCCAGCACCTGCTCGAAGTACGGTGTGTGCTTGGAAACAACATCAGCGGAAACGCCAAGACGCAGCTGGTCGTGTCGTCCGGCGCTATCCGCAAGCTGCAGCGGCGTCAGTCCGACAAGGTCCATCTGGCCCCTTATGCTAATTTCCTGTGCACACGATTCGCCGCTTGCCCCATCAGCGTGGAGAAAGATACCCGCTGGTTCAGAGAGCAGCTCCCCGTAACCGAGGAGGATCTGCTGGTCAGTGGCCCTCGTCAGGAAACGATCCGGCTGCGGGGGCTGGGCGAGGTCTCAGTGACCCGCCACGTTCTGGACCGCTTCGTTGACCGAGCCCTGGTTGATCAGTCCTCCGACCAAGTGATGCAGGTTGCCTGGAAGAAACTGAGCCAACTGGCCGAGCACCAGTCGGTTAAAGAGGTCTCGCGCCAGAGCTTGTGGGCGGGTGTCATCAACAATCGCAATGGAAAGCAGGAAGGCCGTTATTTCCTGAACAGTGTTCAACAGATGGTGATGGTCGTGACGGACAACCCGAATGAAGGCCCCCGTCTGGTGACCACTTATCCCGTCACCCGGCATTTCCGCCAGATGGCACAGGCAGCCTGAGTTGTCAGGTGTTCGCAATGATGAATAGGAGTCAGAAGATGTTGTTACAGATGATGGGCGCTTCAAGCGCATTGATGCTGCTGAGTTTGTGGTTGAGCTACCGGATATTGGCTAATGAGCCCGGATCAGCCCGTCAGGTTGCCGCCTGCCCTGCCAACAACGGGCAAGTCGTCGTGGCGATGAGGAGCAGACATGATCACTAATCTAAAACAGATGGTTCTGATCCGCTCAGGCCGGGAGGCAATCGAACAAGCACTGTTGACTGCCGTCCTGCGCTCATTCGAAAACTCTCATCCCGACCGTGAGGAAGTCGATGACCTGAGCGAGTTACTAGAAATATACAACCGCCTGATGGCCAGACACCAGCGATCCCTGATCGAAGTACAGGCCGCCAACGATAAAACCCATAAACAGGAGAAATAGATGAACCGCACCCCCACCTTCCTACATCCGCATCTCGATCTTAGCGTGAAGCCGGTCGATGCCCGCGCCAAGATGGAGCCGAATCTGCCTTGGGCGGACTGTTACAGCGTCGGTTTCAGGATCAGCACGCAAAGCCACGACAGTTTTGTGCATGCCATGATCTTCGCGGATTCCTTTGAACGGCTGCTGTATGGCATCGATCAGGAGAAAGAAACCCTGCGCACGCTTCCCTCTGAACAGCCGGTATTGAATATCGATGTTGTCTATCTGCGCAGCATGCAGACGCTGGATACGGAATATCTCCCTCAAGCCGATCGTGATGAGATTGAAGACCTGACTCGTGCACATCTCAAGAAGCGTGATGACAACCATTTCGTGGTGTTCGGAATCATCGGTGAGACCACGCTTGCGTTGATGGACGTGTATACCACTGACGCCAAGACTGCAGTCACCGTGGTTCGACAAAAACGAATCGATGCACCTCCGCAGGAATTTACTGTTTTGGAAGTGAGACAAGCTCATCCAGCCTCAAAATGGTTTGAAACCATGTTCAGGGAGGCCGCCCGCAGGATGAGTGCGATCGAAGATCGCGACACGCACTGGTCAGGCCAGTTGCATTAAGCCCGCTCGTAGTCCACGCGTTCGCGCAATTCCTTGCCGGGCTTGAAGTGTGGGACGTACTTGCCGGGGACGGAGACTGAAACACCATTCTTGGGGTTGCGGCCCATGCGCGGGGGGCGGTAGTTGAGGCTGAAGCTGCCGAAGCCACGGATCTCGGCTCGCCCGCCCTGTGACAGGCTGTCCGCCAAGGCCCCCAGGATCACAGCAACGGATAGTTCGGTGTCTTTATGAGTGAGTTGCGGGAAGCGTTCGGCCAGCTTATCGATGAGTTCAGAGCGGTTCATTTGATCTTGGGGTCGTTATACAAATATCCGCCTGCCTGCAGGCAAGCCGGCTGTGGATTATAGAGGAGGAAACTGAACATGGTTAACCACTGGAGGCGTTGGCGCAGGTTCGCGAACCGGAGCGGGATAGGATTCTTTGCGCCGCTAGTCGCAGGGTGCCGAATGATCAGGAAGCGTCGAATGGACTTCTTGAGGCAGATGCGCGTCGTGTATCGCTATGCGTTCTGGAAAGGCTGACCACCCAGCGCTATTGGGGGCTGGGTATGGCCTGCTGCAACTTCATCGAGATTATCGAGTCCTGGTGGCTGGTCATCAGCAATCTGGACGTCGCTCGCGTCATGCCCACATAGAGCAGTCTCACCTCTTCTTCGACAGAAGTCTTGTCGTCCGGCATCAGGCCGACACCCGGAATGACCACCAGCGGGAATTCGAGACCTTTGGAGGAATGCATGGTGATCAGCTTGACCGTGTCCTGCGCCCCACTGAATTGCACCTCCTTGCGACTGCTGACGGGGATGCCGGCAGCCTTGATATTGCGCTCAAGCGTCTGTCCGACCGGGTAATAGCTCCGATACAGGATGGCCATCTCATTCCAGGGCGTACCGGTACGGTTGGCTTCCTTAAGCTGATTGATGATCCACTTGGATTCTTCGTCCAGCGTAGGCAGGTTCACGAATACCGGTGGCGTCCCATGTCGGCCTGCGCTCATCGGCTGTACGATCGGCACGCCGTCCTCATCAGCCGCTTCATCCGACAGCAGTTCCCTCGCGAAAGATGCTGCGACATTGAGGATCTCCTGGGTGTTGCGGTAATTGATCTTCAGTATGGTCGTTCGCCCCTGTGCCTGGATACCCAAGCTCTTGAAGCTGAATTTTTGCTTATGGGTGTGCTCGTAGATGGATTGGGCATCGTCATACAAGACCATCAGCGAGTTGCTTAGCGGGTCGACCATCTGCACCACCAGCTTCAGCCACTCCGGACGGAAGTCGTGTCCTTCGTCTATCAGGATCGCATCGTATTGCCCGGAGGGGACCAACCCTTTGTCTACCGAGCGGATCAAGCAGTCGACCATGTCCGCATAAAATGCATCGTCATCCCCTGTATTCTTGGGCAGGTCGACGTGGTAGGCGCGCAGCTGAGCATTGCACCAGGCATGGAAGGTCTGCACATGGACCTTGCTGCTGACTCCCCGCTCTGCCATCTGGTCACGCAACTTCGCTGCAAGCGCCCGGTTGTAGCACAGAATCAGGATAGGCTTGACGCATGCCTGTGCAAGATGGAGGGCACGGTAGCCGAGGATGAGTGTTTTGCCGGAGCCAGCGACGCCGTGTATCACCCGGTGACCTTCTCCCAGGCTACGTGCCAGTTGTTCCTGCTGCAGGTCCATGACTCGCATGATGTCCGGCAGTTCGACCATCTCCTGTGACTCGTCCTCGAACAGCGATCCGCTTGAAGGCGTGGCGATACGAATCTCCGGGAACATGTGCCAGCGGATCCTGTCCAGCTGGGGCAAGGTGAGCTTGCCATGGAACTTGAGGGTGAACATGTTCCACAGCCGCTGCTGAAAATCTTCTGGCTCGATACTCTCGAACATCTCGTCCTGACAGATCACACGGCTGGGTTCCATGACCTCCCCCAGACCGGAGGACTCAAAGACGTTGCGCATGATGTTCGGCATCACCACACCGTAGCTCCAGGGGAACACCAAGTGGCCGGATTTAACGCCACTGTTGATGGTGAGCTGCGGGTCTTTCTGCAGCACGTTACTCACTGCATGCGCATATTGGCGAGCTTGCTCCATCGGGTTGATCAGATGCTTGATGCCTGAACCGGTCAATATCTCGAACGACTGCTTGGTGGCACTACGAATCGTATCGGGTTTCCAGTCCTTGACCTCAAGGATGAGTATGCCGCGCTGGGGATGGACGATGATGAAATCGGGATGTGAATTCGATGGACCGATCGGCACGTCATACCAGAGCAGGTAATCGTCTTCGAGCTTGGCTTCCAGACGCTGCGCAAGTCTCCGCTCTCCTCCAGTCATTCTGGATGTGCAAGTACTCAGGCTTGGGATAAGGGTCGCCACTTCGTTCCTTGTTGTCACATACGCTGACATGGAAACTACCACGACTGGCTATTTGGTGCATATGCCGAAAGGTCTATATATAGGTCTATATACTTTTTGCGATGGTGCGTAGCTAGCAGCATAAGCACATTACCTCATTGGGCTCACACAAAATGTTCTTTAAGCGTATCCGAAAATCGGCCATAGCTGCCGATGGTGCACGCCGTAGATAAAGTCCTCTTCTGGTAAAAAAACCGACCCAAGGATATCACTGTGTATGCATTCAAAAGTGTCTACAAAATCTATGGCGGCTTAGCGGATGAGTTGGTCATTTATTAGTAGGTTGCATCAAGCACAAAAGCGGTCAGCCGCTCTTTGTCGCTTGAAATAGAGTTGGCTTGTTCAGTGAGTTCGACAAGAAGCGCTTCTTTCGTATTTTTGAAAACGCAATCACTTTTGCTATCCCAGCGGTCACACATAAACCATCCGACCAGATAAATTCCACACGCCTCTCCGGCCAACTTCAAATATCGGTCATAGAGCTGGCTTTGCATCGCGGTCATGAGCTCCTTGTTCCAGCATCCCTTGTTTTCGATAATGACAGAGATGGATCGTCCATCCTGATCTTTGGTTTCTATCTTCAGATCGGTGCGCTCACCTATGCCATGCTCTTTGAGGTTTCTGACCTGGACTTCGCGGTCAATCACGAAAGTCGGCAAATCTCTTTGCAGATGGTCCTGAATAAAATCGGAAATCCGATCTTCGGTTTTGGGACGCCCAACATCACCGTTTCCGGTCAGGTTCCACAAGAAAGGTGCCATAGGGGTTTGCCCGTGCAGTCTTTCCTGTAATCGCCGCAAGGAAATCAGCACAGCATCCATGAGCTCGGCGCTACTTCTAGCAAGCCGCGCATCTCTGCGATGCGTATAGGAAATCAATTCGGAGGGTGTGATCGCTTGCAGGGTTTGCTTACGCAATGCACGCATGGCTTCATTAAGTTGGTATTTAAGCCAGTCCATTTTAGGAAAGCGTGAGCAAATCAAATCTAATGCTTTTATAGACTCCGGCGTCCCCAAACGGGATAAATAGCTTGGACAGTTATCGCGCATGCGCCCCACTTGGTCGCGAGCTGTTACCGTGTGAGCTTCGCCAGAGGGGTAGGGGGTGTCACTCACGGCAGGAAAATGTTCTTCAAGCCAAAAATATAGCTCGGCAATTTCCGCCTCTGTGAGGCGAGTCAAAATACTGCCGTTCCTATGTGAGTAGTTGGAAAGCCCCAGCATCAATTCTTTACCAAAGGAAGTGTTGCCGGACATGGTTTCCCAAATCAGTTTCCAGCAACGTTGAGTTTGATAGGCGAGCAGAATTTGCGCTGCGGTTAAAGCCAGTGGCTGGTTATTAGTCGCCTTGACCAAGCCACACGCAAACTTGTAAGCGGTTTCATCACCATGCTCCAATAAAATTTCTAGCAAGGTGGAGATTTGCTCAGGCTTCAAATCAGGTACAAGCAGATACTCGCCAATCATAGATGCCACTGGCTCAGTCCATATACATGCCAGCTCCCTTGCTCTATGCGGAGGTTGTGAGGCCGTAATTTCCGTATCGATTAATTTCCGAAAAGTTTTCAGCACGACTTCTGGCGCTTTTATGTAAGCCAATTGCATTAATTTTTCGCGCCGTTCACGATCTTGGTCTAGCGGGTATGCAACCAGGAAAGCTGCCCACCGATTCCAACTATCAGATGTTGCACTCAGGAGCGTCGAGGTACTTTCATCGAACAACAGTCGTAATGCCAGATAAGTTGCAGCATGCAAATAATTAACCGAACGATCATGTGAAATAAGATCCTCCGAAGTTTTCCGTTCATCAAGCCATGATTTTGCACAGGCCAAAATACGTGAACGATCTCGTGACGTTGCACGCTGCCAACCTCTGGATTTTGAAACGTTGTCAAAACTCCATGAATAATTTATTGCATCATCGGGTAGAAAAAGCTCCTGCCACAGTTTCATCCATGAATCATTTCGACCAGACTCAAATTCCAGCAATGCTTCTTCAACGCGCACTGGAGCTGGAGGATCAAGTGGCAGTGGAGTTTTGCTCCTCCAATTATTTTGTCGTAACAGCTGCTCCCTAAATATCCGCGCATCATCCGAATCAAGACCTATTGGCTCCATAAACTTTTCAATAGTGTCCGCCAATGGAGATTCTGTCTGACAAGCATCTTTACAAGCCGCAGAAATTACGGCTTCAAGCCACGATGTATCGGAGTCCCACCTCACAAATGTCCCAATACACTTTGCCAGTTTTCCCCTTAAATCACGACTTTCGTTTTGTTTGTAGGTTTCCAACAGCCAACCAGCATCCTTGGGCAGGATAATTTGCCGTTCACCATACATCAGGTTTGACAGATCGTGCTCGTTGTTTGCATGTGCCTTGGCATTGAGCAAGGCCATGATAGCTATTCGTCTTGTTGAGTCGTCTTGCTCCAGCCAACTTTCTTCGCGCTCACCGCGTCGGTTAAACAAATTTTCATAACGATCAATACAAATCCAGGCAGTATTGGTAAACACATCTAGTACATGGGGGTCATCGAGGTTACCCCACGCCTGTTTCATGACGGCATCTTTTAGGCGATTGGCATAAAAGGCTTCGTAATTCCACTGATCATCAGCAATCCATTGCAATGCAACCGACATGTCATTGTTAGTAAATTTCGCTACAAACTCTTCTGGCTTATAGCGAAATATTCCTAAGCAACGCTCACTCCGATTTTTTATAAATAGTCCAAAGATGTCACCTGTAGAAACATGTGCTGGCCACAGTGCAGGAATGGCAACAGATTTGAGCCTATCCTCCGGATCGTCGCCAGTTTCACCCAAGGCGATAGGGCGCAGCCGCCCGAGTTGCTTGTCGTTTGCAAGTTCTGTAACCGCATAAGTGGCCTCCTCTCGGAGGTGAGACTGTTCATCAGGATCTAAAGCTATAGACAGCAACTCTTCTGTCAGCTCATGGACTTCGCATGATGCAGCCATTTCCATGGCAGCCCTGCGCGCGACAAGGTTTACCTCTTTCCCGGAAATATAGGGGCGTAGTTGCCCTGCTAAACCGGGGTGTTTCAGTTTTCGGTAATGCTTGCGAAGCCCCCAATCTTGGTCAAATTCAGCCCCCATAGCGTAGGCTTGCAGCAAGTTTTCTGCCAACAGCGCTTTCTGCACATCCGTCTTATCTGATAAATCAGTGCGCAATAAAAGCAGTGGTTCTTTCTCCGCCAAGGCGTTAAAAACCTCACCATCAAGCGCAGCCAGCCAGATGGCCGCTTCTGCATGTTGCGGCGGGATGCGTTTATCGTCTGGGTGTAGCAATAACGGAAGAGTGTGCAGTGCATCCAATCCGCGTGAGTACAGATGCCAAGCCGCAAGGAATTCGGCATAAGACTGATGGGCAAAGCCTGTCCTGTTATGGCCCCGTCCGGAAAAAAGGGCGGTACATTCGACGGTTTCCTTGAGCGTGCGAGAATCAAGGGGAAAGTCGTGTCCGTCTGCACGCTCGACATCACCGATCATTTCGCTTTCTATGAGGTCGCCGGCCTCGGCTTCCCATTCGTTACTCAGCCAGATTGATGAGCGCTGGCTGAATATCATTTGTGCCGCAATGCGCCCAGCAACCGCCATGCGTTGACGCTTGTTGAGTGTACCGGCATGACCGGCCTCATTTCGGAATGAGCTGTGCTCTTCGGAAAGTGTTTCGCAGCCCTGCCGATACAACTCGGCACGTTGTTTAGGCAGGCCGTTAGGCCGCCCGAATAAACCGAGCAGCATATTCAATGTGATTGGGTGGCTGGCGAGAGGCTGGATTTCCTTGGACAGGACCTCTTCGAGGAATATATCTCCATTCAAACTGCGGTCTGCAGCGGCCTTTTGGATATCCACTCTGCGCAACGGAGCCAACTCGAATATGCTCACGCGATCAGCATCGCCCTCTTTGCTTGGCCAAAGCTTTTTCAAAGATCTCGTTAAATGCTCAGGCCAGTCGAAGGTGCGGCAGGTCAGCCGCAAGGACAGGCGATCTGTTGGGACGCTCTCCAATTGCGCGGCCAGAATTCTGGCGACGGCAGGTATGGTCAGTCTGCATTCGTCCAAGCTGTCCAGCAACAAAGTCAAATGATGATGGCCTTGCCGCCAAGCCAGCCACTCTGCCGATTCAAAAACATCATTGATGAGGCGCATGTCGGAGTGGTACTGGTTCAATTCCCTGTATAGGCATGCTTCGCCCTCAGCCTTCAAGCGATCCGACTCAACTTTCAACGTGGTGGATTTTCCAATGCCCGGCTCGCCCAACAGAATAGCGACCGGAAGTTCAGTCAGTTGCTGGAGCCGCTTGGGCTGGTACTCAGAGTAGTAATAGTAGGAATGCTCTTCGTCCGGGTCATTCAGGAAACCGGAATCATCAAGCGGTAATAGCGCACCCAAAGGAACCCAGAAGCGAGGCCAGTTGTGATTTTGTTTTGTCACTGATTTATCACTTATAAGTCCATGCGATGCCATATCCAGCATACAAATTTTGAATAGCTCCCTAATTCAGTGGGCACTTTACAGTCAAATAGTCTGGAATGTGCACCATTCCAGACGTTTATGAGTACAGCACTACTTGTCGGCTATGGCCGATGTGCCGACCTGGCAGTTCATCGGCCATTAACATAACGTACGAAGATGTCCGTTCGGCGCGTCAAAGCAGACTAGCTAGTCAACAATACTTTCTCGTGCTTAACGAGCCATGTGCGTCTATCTTTAGTAGCTTTTCAAGCTATTTGTAGATTGTTTGTATAAACTTCCCCTTATTTTGCCATCTGGTTACTAAACTAATTTCGTTAAGTTATGCTCCAACGCAAGAACAAAATGGTTGATGTAGATGTGCTTCTTATTTGTGCGCTTAAGGATGAGTATGATCAAATTCTTAAAGTCACAGATGGCATTCTCGATTCAGGCTGGAATGAGCATCCACTTGCTAATGGCTGGATAGTAGCCGATGCTAGTTTCGCAACTACGTCTGGCGGCACGTTACGCATCAGAGCAACGCATGCGAGTCACATGGGGCGTGAGCAGGTTCAAGCAGTTGCCAGTAAACTCATACATGATCAACCAACGCGGTGCATTGCCATGTGTGGCATCTGCGCTGGGCGACGCGGCAAAGTTTCCTTGGGTGATGTAATTTTTGCGGAACGGCTCTGGTCATACGATGCGGGGAAGGTAACTGTAGAAAATGGGGAATCGAAATTCCAAGGCGACCCCATTCAATATAATCCGACAAAAGTATGGGTACAGCGAATGCAGCATGTACCCATCCCGCAGCCAAGCACTCCTTGGTTAAGTTCACGTCCGATACTGCCATTAGAACATCAAGAAGAATGGGCATTACGCTGTGTTTATGCCGGTGAAATCCCAAGCCAACACTCAGACTTCAATTCAGCTTGTCCAAACTGGAGCGATGTTCTTCCTCGCCTTTGGAAGCGTAAATGGCTGGAAAAGCCTTTGACATTGACACCCACAGGCCGGCAACACGCTGAAGAAATTAACTTGCTCCATCCCGTTACACTTCCTGCGCCACCTAGCTTTGGGATTCATGTCGCACCTATGGCGACGGGAGCGGCTGTTAGCGAAGATGAGGGAATATTTCCTCGTCTCGCAGATTCAATGCGCAAAGTTCTTGGCATCGAAATGGAGGCAAGTGCATTGGGCGCGCTGGGTGAAGTCCACGGCATACCAGTAGTTGTCGCAAAAGGGGTGTCCGATTATGGCGACCCATTTAAGGATGACCGCTACCGAGAATTTTCCGCCAGAGCCTCCGCCGAATTATTGATCTCCTTTCTACGGAATGCGGCGGACTTGCTACCAATGCAAAACACCCCAACGGGGTTAGCCTCGGTAAGTGTTTCATCACCAGCGTCCGTTAATAACATGCCAGCCGATCTCATTAGCGTGCTTGCAGAAGAATATCCAGATGTGCAACATGCTCGTGCTTTATGGCAACGTGCAGGGGGCAAGGCCAGCGATGTTGAGAATATAAGCAGGCCGCGCGATCTTTGGCAGCGGCTTTGGCTGCGCAGTGTCCAAGGCGCCTCTGCGCGCCCGGAAAAGTTGTTGCAAGCAGCTTTGGAAGACTTGCCAGACAACGCCATTTTGCACCAGCATCTAGCCACTTTTAAAGTCCAATAAACATTATCAGGGGGTTGCATGACCAATTTACTAACCGAATTGTTAAACGCGGGGCTTATCGAAAAACTTGATGGCGACGATGGGCGTTTTTCGAAAATCGAACAAGCCGCCAAAGTCATCGCACAAGAACTTCGCGAACAGCCGCCGCAACTGATTCGGGCCATTTTGGCGGGGCTTGATCCTGACATTGCAGACGACGATCCCATTATCGTTAGAGCCGAACAGGCTTTGACTGAGGAGTGGAAATCCGTGCACGGGATTTTCCCTGACGGGCTTGTCAATATGCTTAGAGCCATTCTGCTGGATGCTTGTAACCAAGTAGCCGCAGAGGATAACAATGCAGCCATCCTTTGGTTGTCAGCCGCAGACACTTTGCCCTTATTACGGTTGGGCAGGGAGGAGACAGTAATTCGTCGCCTACTGGGTGATTGGGCAAGAATTGCAGAGGAGCAGGCTCTAGCGGCACATACATTGACTGCTATTGAGGAGGAGCAAGTTCGGAAAATTGACTTGAAGTTCACAAAGACTACTTCGCTTGAACCTCCGAAAGTAAACCGTGCTGCGCTATTAACTAAAGTGGAAGGTGCAGTGGGGCCACATAATCAGCAAAGCCAAGCAGCCCCAGATCCTAATCCTCATTGGCCAAATTCGCCCCAACACTGGGCTTGGCAATTTGCTCCAAGAATGCAAAAGCTGATGGCTGATGAATTGGATGGGCTGGCAACCAAGTTTAGCGAGTCACAGCTTGTAGAAATTAAAGAAGTACAGACTTATGTAACCAAGCTAACTAAATCGGTAAGTGAGTCACTGGTTGCCCAGCAGAAGAAAGTGGAGAAAATACGTCAAGCCGATCAAATCCGCTTGAATTCGCTGTGGTGGTCGGAGGCGCTTTACTCGTCTTCGTTGCGTTGCAGCTATCGCGAACTCACCCCCGTTATTGCGACAGTGGCAATGGCGGTTGATCTACTCAACGAAGTTTCCAATCCTACAACTGCCAGCGTCGGTTACTTGCTTGCCGAAGCAGTTAACAGACTGCCTGACGCAAGCTTTAATCAAAAATTCACGTTGCAGGCATTGCTAGAAGCACTCGGCAGCGGGCGTGCTCTGCTTTCTAGCGAATGGCTGGTGTCGCTTGATGTACCCGCCGAAGCTGGACGGATAAGTTTGCGCGATGGGGTGGTTTTGGTTATAACCAACAAAGCACATGATGTCGTGACGACACTGAAGCGCATGGGCGCGAATAGTGATTTTGAAATGAGCCTTCCCGAATTCGCTCATGCGTTGTTCAGGCAAGAGCAAGCAGTGCAATTGGCTGGGGTGTCAAATGAGTGAGCGTTGCTCAAACCCCAACTGTTACGTTCATGCCGGTGAGGGATGCTACTTGGGGGAAATGGAACGAGGGCAGTGTGCTTCGTGGTCTGCGTCAACGCCTGGAAATGAATCCGAAGCCCCCAGCCTTTCTACCACATCAGCACGTGTCCCTTGGTCGGGCAGCGCATTGGGATTGGCGGACATGGCGAATCTGAGCCCACGCGGTCGCACCATTCTGATTGGCGTACTGGGGGCGCATGATGCAGGCAAAACCACGCTGCTAACCGGCAACTACTTGCAGCTGTTGCAGGGACAGTCACTGGCAAATGCGCGGTTCGCCGGATCCAGAACATTGGGTGCATGGGAATCTTTAGCCGCTTGGACAAGGTTTGACGACGCCGCTCGCTCACCCACATTCCCTCCGCACACGCCGCGCGGCACCAGCCGTGTACCTGGATTGCTTCATTTGGCGCTGCGTAATGCCGAAGGGGATTTTCGGGATGTGCTGCTGACTGATGCCCCTGGGGAATGGTTCACTCGCTGGGCTATCAAGGAGGATGCGCCCGAATCGGAGGGGGCGAGATGGATGGTGCGCAATGCGGATGCATTTTTGGTCTTTGCGGACTGCAACCGGCTTGCCACGTCCAATTCGAAACGTGGTACAGCTCGAAATGAATTGCGCCAACTACTGGAACGCTTGAGCAATCATGTGGGTGACAGACCAACAGCCTTGGTCTGGGCGAAAAACGATATTGAACCCAATTCGGAAATTCTTTCTTCTATTCAGCAAACGCTGAAAAGGCAAGTCCCCCATGCAATTGAGGTGAATACCAGCACCAGCCAACCAGACTCTTTGACCAAGGCGCTAGAGGCGGTTCTTTGTCCCGCTTGGTCTCCGCTGCAGGCCAGTCGCATAGTTGAACCCATTCTCCATCACCACCCCTTCTCCGCGTTTCGAGGTGTTCATGCACACGCCTGAAATCGTACTGCTAGGTGGGCCGGATAGCGGTAAAACACACTTTGCGGGGCAACTCTATGGACGCTTGAAGAGAAACCCCGGCTTGCTTGAGCTTCGTGATACGCCCGCAGACCTCAGCGCGCTGGAAGAAGTACTGCATTGCCTAGAAAATGGCCATGCCGCAGGCCATACCTCAGCGGGCACTTGGACTGATGTTTTATTACCGCTAAAGGATAAGCGAGGCAACGAGCTGGATTTGCGCTGGCCAGATTACGGCGGCGAGCAATTGCGCACAATATTTACGGAACGCCAAGTAACAGAAACTTGGCGATCTGAACTTCGGCAGGCGGATGGTTGGCTGCTGCTCATACGATTGAAGAAAGAAATAACCTATCCCGATGCGCTGAAAGAGCTGGTGAAACGGCCCTCTGCTAGTAATGGTGCTGCTGCACGGGCGGGCGAATGGGATGGCAACGCACGCTGGGTAGAGCTGCTGCAAATTTTGCTGCATGTGGCAGGGGTAAATACTGTTTCACACGGCGAACAGCCGCGCTTGGCGGTACTGCTTTCCTGCTACGATGAGTTAACGACAGATGGCCTGCTGCCCTGCCAAGTACTGGCCGAACATCTGCCATTGGTCTCTGCATTTATTGACAGCATTTGGAAGCCTTCAGCCGTCAGTGTATGGGGGCTGTCAGCATTGGGCTGCCTATTAGAGCAGAACAGTGATAACGAAAATTTCATTAACCAAGGCCCTGAATATCAGGGCTGGGTAGTTAGTCCGGATGGACAACAGGATTCTGACTTAAGTCGTCCGCTTGCATGGTTGCTGGGGGCCAAGTGATTCCGCCGTTCAGGGCGCGGTATGGTGCTAGGAATAACAGTCATGGATTGCTGGAATGGCAAGGCCAGTCTGCTTCTTTTCCTTCCGAACTGCTCGGTTTGACCGACAAACCACCGGGCTATCTCGCCCCAAATGAGCGTTGGTGGCCTTCGCTGGGGTGTGGCTCTGTAGGCGATTGGTGGGCGATATGGTGGACAGTGCCCGATGATGCCGTTAGCCGGGGCGGCATGGTGCGCAGTGAGGTTGCTTTGTGGCCCTTGGTTGAAATCGGGGCCGTGAATGATTTGCGTCCCGTATTGGCATCGCTTTCAGGAGGGGAAACTATCCCCCCTTCTTCTTCCGAGTTGCTGCGCGCTGTAGCAGAGGCGTTGGTGTCATCAGAGATTAGACAGCCTCCTGTTGTAGCGGATATGAATGCTTGGGCGGGTATTATCGCCGACCTTTGGTTGCGATTGTGGCCTGACGCACGGCGCAGCTTTTCCGCGCGGGTTGCCGTGATCCCCCCCCAGGGCGGTGACTCGGTAGCGCCACCTTTACTTTATTGTGTGCCAACGCAACGCTTACCTGGGTGGACAGATTTTCCAGTGATTCGCACCGGTACTACAGGTGCTGGCCCATCAAGTCGTGCCGCCCTTTGGTTGGTTGGTGAAGACGATGTCACTATTAAAGAGATATTGGATTCCTGCAACTTTAGTTCTGGGGATCTGAAAAAACTTGCTACGGTGGCACGCGCCGCAGATCGTTTGGATAAGTTGCGCGAATTTCCCTCGCCAATGAACGCGCTTGAATTATTGCGCCCCTTGGCTGTTCTGGCACCATCGCCTGATTCGGCAATGAACTTGAAAACCGAGGCGTTGCGGGAGCTGAACCGTGGCTTTAACGAGGCGAAGCCTGAGTTGGTGTTTATGCTCAAGAACATTGACCTCGCCTCTTTCGCTGATGATCTGCATCCCGGAGCGGCACTCACAGCTTGGGTTCATAGTCGGGCCTCGCATTTAACATTGGACGAAGCGCGGCTACTGCTCACTGGCTTAGGAGAGAATAAAGCTCAAGTGTGGTGGCGAGTCTCAGTGCGAAAGGCACTTCATGATGGCTTTGCAGCGCCTGATAACCAGTGGGCAAAGGTCGCGATTAATTGGCTGGGGTTGCTCGATTGCGCCGAGAACCTCGAAGATGTTCTCCCCTCGAATGAAGCAGTTGAAAACAGATTGCTCGATGCCGCTACTGAGATAAAACTGCCCAAGAACGCGTTAGGACAACTTCAAGCACAAGCAGTAACGCGTCTATGGTCGCGCTTGCACGCTTGGGCAGTGATGGGCTTATTTTCGCCGTCACAGGCACTTGAACAACAGCGGAAATTTGCGGGCGATGTTATTGCAGGGCTGAAATATCTGGTCTCGCATTTGCCAGGGACGGATGTCGTCAACGAAGTAATCGACAAACCTGATAGTCAAATGATCCAGCTTGTTGCGCAACGTACAGCACGCGAGCCACATTTACTGCAGGACTTGGATACGGAGCATGCAGCTTGGCTGGAACTATGGGCTGCTCATCTCGCCGCCGGTGGTGATATTTGGCCACCGAAAGCGAACCACGAGGTGCTAGGGAGAAAACTGCTCAGTGCTTTAGTGTCGGGTGGAAAAGAGCCTTCAGGTCTTATCGCGCCCCTTGCGGGAGACTTAGCTGGAATTGCTTTTAATCTTCCTGATAGGGAAAAGCTGTGGGAGGTGTTGAAGGCAGATAGTCGCGCAGCATTGCTTCCCTTGGTTGCAGATGTCCTGATACAAGCCTGCAATGCTGGGCAGCGTGTTCATAGCCCTGAACCTCAACTGGCGCAGGAAGTACTGAAGCGAATGCGAGCAACCGGTTTCTCAATCAAGGTTTTTGCAGTGCTTTTGACTTCAGGTGTATCGCTGGACGAAAAGGATTTGATTCGCTGCATCTCATCTTCAGCACGAACTGATTGGCAACCCGCTATTGTTTCTGCAGTGGGGAAAGTTGTTTCAGATAGACGATGGAGCAAAGCGGCAGAAAAATTTTACGATTTGTTCATTTTGGAAGAATGGCGAGAACTTTTACCGGCATTGGACAAGTGCAAGACGTTGCTTTCTCCATGGCAGCGTATTCGATTTTCCGTCAAAACTGGAAATCGGGTTCACGAACCGGATATGGTGGCTGGGCTCGTTCTCCGCGTGGCAGAGTTGGGAGCTGACCTTACTCCTGATGAGCTTGATTACATCTGGGAGCGAGCAGGGGGAAAGCGAAAGGACCTGATCTCAGGCGGGACGCCCGCTAGCCGCTGGCAGGCGGCCGCATATTCTGCGCAATGCGGGAAACTTAAGGGAGGTCTGTCGGCATTAGTAAATGAAATGGAGAATTCGCATCCCCATAATCAAGATATAAAAGAACTCGCGAATATTTTACCGAAAGAGCGGAGCTGACGAAGGGGAAAACCATTGCTGATTTGCAGAGGGTTCAATGCGCTTCGGAATCTTGGACTCCAGCAAGCTGCCCTTGCTGATGTCCCCCGCGCTTTCGCATTCCGGCGGCCTGTTACCTCAAACGTTGGCCTCATCTAGAAATATGAACACAAAATACAGTCACGAAAAATCGGTGGAGAATATATTCAGAGAAAATTTCGCTGCAGCGGCGAGAAGTCTTAACCACACATTCATAGCCGCATCTCTCGATGGCCAGGATCGTCTTGCTGGGGCTGACTATTTATTTTCAAGCCAAAGTAAATATGCAATCGTTGAATTCAAGTATAGAGAAGACAACCTTCCATCAGAGATAAAAAAAGAAAAAAGGCATTTACTTTGCCAAGGATTGCACTTTGATCCATACGCACACTCACTTCACGATAAATGCCACTTCGCCGCATGGAGCAATAACACTGCGGAAATATACATAGAAACGAACATATATTTTAATGAAGTTTGCAACAAGCAATTCTGGGGCGATAGATTCCCCTACATTGATTCTCCTGCCCCCCAAAGGCGGTTAACTGAAAACCAATTCATTGATAATTTTCTCGCTGGGTGTGAAGGTGCCGACTTCAATCAATTTGAAGAATATCTTAAGTGGCTATTGCAATTAGGCGATGACTCCAACACAAATGGCTACTTGGAGTTACTCATCTCGAATCCATTCAACCAACGCGCTGCAGGACTTCCATTTACAAGTGTCCGATCTATGCACACCTGGATAGAAGTAAACAAGCCGGACTTAACACCCACTTACCCTCCATCTGGAGGGAGCTTCCCTCATGGCCCAGGAGGCTAACCCCTCCGTCGGGAGGGGGTTCCCACAAGCTGCGTTTGTGGATTCCCTTCGCGGCTTTGCTGCTACGGCCGCTCCTCACGTCAACCGTTTAATGTCTGGTAATTAGTTAGCGGAACAAACTTTGATTCAGTCGAAGGTAGGCTTCGGCCGAACTGCAGTCTTTCCGGAATATGACTCTTTTACCGACTGTTCAGTTCAACGCCCCCATTGATGAATGGGTAAATGGGAAATCCATCCCCCTCCCCATCCACCCAAATAAGGAAAGCTTATCTATACAGGCTACTGCACATGTCCAATCATCTCAATACCTCTAACGGCATCAAACACAACATTGCATTGGGCTGATTTACGGCAACTCCGGTATGTCGTGCATAGCGCCCCCCACAAAGAGGGGGCGACCATACAGCGTTCGGTACTTTCTACTACGCCAGTCTAGTCACTGGGTTCTGCGATTTATCCACTTCGCTGTGTCCTGTAATCCGTCAGGCCGGTTTGAGTATCTGGTCTCTGCCACCTTTCAAGTGGCTGGGTATTTCGTGAGTCTCATCGGGTGAGCAACTACGCGAGGCATTTCGGCCCCAACATAACTCGCAACTCTCGTCGCGCAGACCACTCGGCCTGTCTCTATCGTGCCCTCTCGGACACTCCCAATAATTGAATGAATCTTTTAGATCACACATCCGGCATACTCGTCATTCACCTACCACCAGTGAACTTATCCTCTCGGAACCGTCTTTTCCCCTGTGTCCATTTGCGAGCATCTGCCCTGGCGCGTGGACCACAACACTTCCCAGTAAGGAAGGAGGGGTATGTGTAATACGAACGTCTTGTCCTTTTGTGACACTCAGCTAATCCACTCTTCTTGTCCTTGATATCGATTTCACACCCTACTTCTGTTCTCCTGGCCATAGACCAAGCAGATAGACAGACAGCACAACACCACGCAACTCGACACCACCAGCCAACGGCGCAAAAGCCTTGTCGGCTTCGTGCATCGGTCCTGGGTGTTCAGTGCGCCCGCGTCGGGGTTACTTACGACTCTACTAACAGTTGATTGAATTGCTCTTGAATGTCTTGCCCGGACTGGGCGACAACAGGACGGACGGATTGCTCCATGCGTCTGTCGAAGACTGATCCGCATTACACGGAACAAATGAGTACGCTGTGTGCTTACTCGATTCTTCGCGGGGACTAGCCGCTCTGCTACTACTTGGAACGTCCTACTCATTTTGCTCTTGCTAACAGCGCCTGTAGACAAACGCAGCTTCCTTAACTGGAGCCACCCAGACCTCACCGAAGTGAAAGTGAGCGCATTGGAGCACAATTTTTTTGGCTGTGTCAATTATTTTGAGATGGCATTTCAAATGGCATTATCCGGCACATCTCTTTTGGATTCTCGGCTTAAACCACCGTTGTTGCTTAGGTTTGGCATCACTCTCTGTAGGTTGGCTTTCATTGTGAATATGCGTTCTTAGTTTGGTGAACTGAGGTCATATTTATTATCGACGAATAGATGTGCTCTTAGACGCCTGCTTCCACTTCATCTAGATATAATCTGAAAAGTGGCTACAAGTAGGCCCTTTTTACACATTCCAATACAACAAAATTCGCAGACTATGACCTGCTCCCTATAGACCGTACCATCTAGAAGTTAGTAAAGTCCGCTTTTGAAGAGAGGCGGAAATGAAGAAGAGTCGATTTAGCGAAGAACAGATCATTGGGTTCAT
>NZ_BAAHSJ010000013.1:0-17309 GCF_054601595.1 Sideroxyarcus sp. TK5
GCTATATACCGCCCGCAGAAGCTGAGGCACAATACTATCGGCAGTCAGCCAATACGGATTCTGCCTGCGTTACTTAAACCAGACAGCCTCCACGAAATCCGGGGCGATTCAGCCCGACGATACGCCCGTCGCCTTGGCGCAACGCAGCTATCTGATGGGATTCATGGAGCGGGAGCAAGGAGTAACTTGGCCCGAGCTGTTAAAGCATAGGCTGGTTGTGATCTTGGGTGAGCCGGGTAGCGGCAAGTCCTCGGAATTACATGCGCAGCATAATCAGTTTCACTCACGAAGTCTCTTCTTCGAGCTGCATCAGCTAGTAACGGAAAACCTTTCAGATATTCTCGATGAGGTTGGAAAGCACCGCTTCAACGCGTGGAAGCAGGGACGGGGCGAAATGACTTTCTTCCTCGACGCTGTGGATGAATCAAAAATTCAGCGTGCCGACGATTTCTTCACTGCTCTTGATCGGCTGAAGAAAGCTATAGGCATAGCAATGCCGCGCGCTAGATTTGTCATCAGCTCCCGTATTAGTGCATGGCGTCCGGAGAATGATCGGGTGGAAGTCTTGCGGCGTTTTGCAGTCGATCCCGTAACTGGCAGAGTTGAGGGTAGGGGAACCGATGGCATGCAAGTTGGACCTGCCGCTCCTAAAAACTCCGAGGTAAAGCAAGAAAAGGAAAGCGAAGCGAAGGAAATTGTTGTCGTAGCACTTTTGCCGCTGTCAACTTCGCAAGTCGAAAAATACTCGATAGAAAAAAACACAAATAAATGTCAGGCATTCATTGCTGCTCTGGAAGAGAGTAATGCTTGGGCATTCGCAGGCAGACCGTTGGATGTGGATTTGCTGCATACCTACTGGAATGACAAAGGCCAACTTGGCAATCTGACTGCTCTGTCGGAATACATGATCGCCAAATTGCTGGAGGAAACCCATAACCGCAGCAATCAGGAAATTCTCAATCCGAAGAAAATAAGGGAAGGCGCGGAGTTCCTTGGTGCTGCGACGGTGTTCTGTCGTAGACTAAATTTTCGCATCCCTGATATGCACGAAGCAGCAGGCGAAGACATACTTTCGACCGCCGATGTATTGCCAGAAGACTGGCTCCCAAAGGAGCGCTATGCTCTGTTGGATCGAGCACTGTTCGATGCAGCTCGTCACGGGGCAATGACTTTTCATCATCGTTACCATTCTGACTATCTGGCGGCGGCATGGATTACTCGCTTGATGAATAGCACTTGCACCACGTCCGCACTGGAGGATTTACTTTTCGCCGTGGTCAATGCAAAACGCGTAATGCGTTCTTCTCTTAAACCTGTTGCAGCTTGGCTGATAACGGATGGAAACGAACCATGGCGGCAAACCTTAGCCGAGTGGATATTGGAGTCCTGCCCAGAAATCCACCTTGCACACGGAGACCCTTCGGCCTTGCCATTGGAGTACCGGTGCAAGGTTTTGGCCAAACTGGTCGAGCGTTATCAAGGGCGCAAGCATGTCAGGCTGAATCTGGATCATGCAGCTCTTGCCAGGTTTGCCAATGACGGCCTGACAGAGGAGATAAACCGTTATCTACAGGACAGCTCCATTGCCGAAGATTTGCGTGCCGACTTACTGCTGGTCGTGCGTGCGGGGAAAATGGTTGCCTGCCTTCCAACAGCATTGGCAATTTTCTCGGAGCCGTCCACATCTGATGATCTCAGAACCTATGTCGCAAGCGTGATTCGCGATGCTGGCGATGAGCATCATCGCAGGCAGCTTGCGCAAGCGTGGCAAGGCTTGCCAGATATTTCCAATTCATTGCTGGCACGTTTGTGCGAAGCCTTGTTTCCCCATGTCATCGGGGCAGATGAGTTGCTTGTATTGTTGCAAAAAAGTAATGAGGTTCCACACTACGGCACTGATTTGCCCTTTTATCTTGGGGCACTGCTCAAGGAAAGTTTGAGCCCGACCCAAGCGCAGGAATTGCTTGATGGAATATTGGGTTTGCTTGGGACGCCGCCATTGAAGGACAAGCACGCACTTTCGCAACACTTCTACTGGTTAACCAGCCTGATTCCCATTTGCCTGCGAAGACTGTTTGACCTGCAAAACCTGAGTATTGAAGCACAAGAACTAGCAGTTTCAGCCGTTTTTGTACTTGAGCAGGCTGCGAGACATGGAGATACCTATCGCTCAACAACTGCTGAAGACGAACCATCCGTTCAACAATTGCTAACGCCTCACCACGAATTGAGAAGGAAACTGTTCTGGGCGCGCGTTGCCAGATCTCGGCACAAACACAGCCGCGAACCAGCAAGATTTGAACTGGGTGGATACGGAACTGTAGTTCCTCTTGTGCCAGAGGATATTGGCTGGCTACTAACCGATGCCGTCAGCGATTTGCCACTTGCCGATCGTCGGCTGGCATTGGATAGCGCAGCCAATCAGCTTTTGACTGAGAATAAGAGCTTGTGGCTCTTTGCTTGGATACTGTTGTCGAATACGAAGGGCGCACCAGAACTTCTTGCACTTTGCCGCCAATACGTTTGGGGACGACTTCGTGCTCCTTTCATGATGGTTTGGTACCGGCATTTTCAGCACAAATTACTGGAACGATATTGGTGGAATGCCAAGTTCCACAATCTCCAGCGCCAGTACCGTAAACTTCGTGATCGGTGGTGGTTATGGCGGCATCTGAGCGAGCTGCGCAAAGGGCTTCACCCTTACACACTGGCGCATTTCGCACATGATGCGGGAGGGGATAGCAGCAGCCAATATGGCGGTTCAAACTGGGATAAGGTTACTCAAGAGTGGGGGAGGGCAATTTCGGCTGCAACCAAACAGGGGTGCGAAGTTGGCTGGCGTCGATTTTCTCCGCCGCTGCCACACGAAAAATCAGAGCGAAACTCTGTGGACAATCGCCTGTTTGTCGGCCTGTCGGGATTGCAGACCTTGTGGCGAGAAGGTCGTTTGGACTTTTCTGCGCTGCCTTCCGCCGACGTGGAATTGCTGGTTCTCTATGCATGCAATGAGTTGAACGGCTTCCCAGAGTGGTTTCCTGCTCTGCTTGAGGGGCGCCCAGCAGAAGCTGCCAGAGTCTTGGCAAGGGCGGTCGAGGGAGAGTGGAGTTATCCGGCAGAAATGGAACATGTGCATGACGTGGTTGCTAGGCTTGCCTGGATGCCAAGCCCCGTTGCAATGCTCGCGCAACTCGTGATGGAGCGCCTGTTGGCTGGCGACCCAGCAAATCCGCACATGCTGAAATATGCACTCGACGTCATCATGCGTTCCAATGCAGATGCTGCCGTAGCTCTTCTTAGTGTCGCAAAGACAAGGGCTGTTTCATATGCGATTGAGCAACCACAATGGTTTAACTGGATGAATATCTGGCTCCAATTGGATGCTTTTCCTGCGTTGGATTACCTTGAATCTGTATTGGCTGCGTCAAGCGAGAAGGCTGATGAAGTAGTCGTGGGCTTGTGTTCGGCCATGTCCGGCCGTCATGACGATCAGCGTCAAATCCGAAATCCTTCATACCAAAAATCCCATTCCCTCGCTCGCTTCATTCCCTTGGTATATCGGCATATACGAGAGGATCAGGATATTCATCGGGCAGGGCAGGGGGTCTATTCACCGGGCTCTCGCGATCATGCGCAGGATTTTCGTGAGGGGTTGCTGCGGATGCTAGGAAGCAGTAAGGAATCGGAGGCTGAAGATGTCTTGCGGGCCCTGCTTGATGCACCAGAATTAAGCAAGAGCCATGACTGGATTCTGCACTTGCTCGATGAACGAAAAAATCTCTTGGCGGATGTGACACATTGGGAAGCGAAAGACGTCCGTGTTTTTGCCAAAGAATATCGCTCAGAACCTCGCTCGGATTATCAGTTGTTCCGGCTCGTTACGCGATTGCTGGTTGACATCAAGTTTCATGTCGAGAGCTCGGAAAATGCGGCAAATCGCCTATGGATAAGAGAGGGTGATCTGGAAGCTGACTTCCGCGGGATGTTGCAGGATAGACTATCCGAACGTTCTCTCGGCTGGTTCAACGTCGTACAAGAGAAAGAGGTTGACAGAAAGGAGCGACCCGACCTCGCCATAGAGCGCAATGGACTTAATTCGTTGCCAATTGAGGTAAAGCTTGCTGAAAGATGGCCAGCATCAGTGTTGTTTGAACGACTCGAAAACCAACTGGTCGGGCAATATCTCCGACCTGCCAACATCCGTCACGGCCTATATGTACTTGGCAATACGGTAACCTCAAAGCATTGGAAAATGCCTGGCTCAGGCAGGAAGGTAGATTTCCATGAGCTGATATCGCTGCTTCAAGAGCGGGCAAGATCATTGCAGACTGAACGACGCGCACATGTTGATGGTATTGAAGTCATCGGAATTGATTTTTCTGACCCACGCTAGGATGTGTCCGCAATTCCGTATAACTGTTAGGCATACAAATGGAGGGCCGTGGCTTGCAAGTCCCAAATATCCAAATTGAAGAAAATCGCCTACGAATAAACGGCGAACAGTTTTCCTCTCACTCAATTGAACGCGAAATTGGCAGGGGCGCAAATGGCATCGTCTATTTAGCGAATAACCATATCCTTAAGCGGCAAGAGGTGGTGAAGATTTGGTGTGCATCTAATCCGAAAGATAGCCGCGACAAAAAATCCCAGGCATTTGCCGAGGCAGCCAAATTAGCAAACGCCCACCCAGAACACGCCGTACAAATTTTTAGTGCGGGGTTGGTCGGTGGCATTCCCTACGCCACAATGGAATATGTGGATGGAAAAACACTAAAACAAAAGCTAGATGAGACTCGCGATAAAAAACTCTTGCTTGGTTTAGCCGGCATCTACCTAACCGCCATCGAAGAGACCTCACAAGCAAACACATTTCATGGAGACCCACATTGGTCTAATGTTCTTGTTTATGAGCATCAGCCGAATAAATACGAAACGAGCATCAAGGTTAAATTATGTGACTTTGGAACATCTATTTTTTCTGGTCATGAGCGGTCAGAAGATCGCCATTGGCGGCTCGTAGAAGAGTGCGTTCTTAACACCACAAAATCGTTTAAGTCCTTTCAGGAAGCAAAGACTGAATTGCCACGATTCAAATCTCAATTGAGTGAATTTACCTCCCAGAGTAAGCCAGATTTCCTTGATGACCTCCATTGGGCAAAATTACATACAGCACCGCTTCGAGATTTTTTGGATTATTTATCCGTTGAGCTTGGACATGCATAGCCAAATTAGAAGAAGCCAGTTAATTTAATGCACAAATCGCCTAACCCTTCGGTCAAGCGGGACCATCTTCCGGCGTACCGCCTCCAGACGGCCCCTTACCTTCGACGTTAGCCGCTTCAACGATGTCGCCAGAACATAGCAAGCCCATCCAAGAATTGCTCGCCTTACTTGAGCAAGATCGGGACGCTATGCTTCTCACGGGCAAACGCCTCTTCGGCGAGCCTAACGCACCGATGTTTGGATTGGATTTACTTGCCTACGGAGCGATCAAACGAAATTTGTCGACCACAATCGCCATTGCTCAAATGGTGTCCACTTGGAATATGGTTTGCGCCCGTTCGCTGCTCAGAGTCCACATAGACACTGCGCTCCGCTTCTCGGCCGCTTGGTTCGTCGAGCAGCCTCATGAGTTTGCGCTAAAGGTGATTGGTGGGCATCGAATCGATAAGCTCAAAGATCAGGCAGGTGCGAGGTTGACCGACGCCCACCTAGTCGAAATCCATAGCGCTGAATACCCTTGGCTGCCCAAAGTCTATGAAAGCCTGTCCGGGTACATTCATTTCTCTGGTTCGCACGTCTTCGACTCCGTGGTAAATCTGCGTGATGAAGACATGTCCATCTCCTTTGAGATTTCCGCTACCGATTACAAATTTCCAGAGTTCAGTTGGACCGAAGTCCTCGACTGTACGCGCGAGGCGACTGGAATGCTGTCAAAGAATCTCGATGGCTATATCTTTACCAAAGGGCTTAGCTCCGAGCAGCTCGCAGAGATGCGGGCGGCGGCTAACTTGAACGTTTGGCATCACAGGAAAGATTGTGACTGACGAAGCCCTTCTCTATCAGCGTATCGGGGAGTTTGCCGTGTCGTTTCAGTGGCTCGAGAACAAGCTTCGCGAGATCGGCTGGTTCATCATAGATTCTGGGCGTAAGGACTGGCCACCGAAAGCACTCCGTGCGCTTACAAATGAAAAATTGATCGACAAGGTGCATGAAATGTTCCTGCAAGCCCTGCCGCAATGCAAGCTAGAACAAGAACTAGAAAACGATTTCAAGACATCCTTTGCAGCATGCGCCGAAGTATTACATCAGCTGAGACAAGATAGGAATCGATTCCTGCACTCCGCATTCATCGAGCTAAAGGCTGGCGGTGAAGTTGTAGGTCTAATGCGTTCGAGTCCACGCATAACGATAGATGAAGAAACCAGCAGCGCTCTTTACGATCAGGAGATTCTGAAACCTGAGCCCTTCGAAACTGCAATGCGAAGGATGGGCGAGGCGGCAATGTTTTTGGGGCGAGCTTACATACAGCTCATTCATCGCTTCCCGACTGCACAGTAGTCACTGATCAATAGCGAAATCGCAACCCCACAAAATCAATGAGCCTCGGGATCATTATCACCCGAGGCTCATCTAGTTGTGTTGTATGACAAGGCTCAACAGCCCCGGCTTACGGCTTTTTAGGCCGCCATAGCGTAGTTTTCATCGTTTGCATTTACATGCTTGCTTCATTTACGTCGATCGCCTGACGTGTCGCCCCGAAACCTATCTGCTCGCTGTCGAAACCATGTCATCCCCATCATAAGCACACTGATACCACTGCGCTTATGGTGGAGATGGGCGGAATTGAACCGCCGTCCAACAAGCCCTTATTGAGCCGGAGTTTTCGCAAACCGAAGTTTGCTCACAACAATGCTGGTAATTTTAACACAATGAAAGACTTAGCTTCATCCGATTCCAGCATTGCGCCTCTAACTAGTAGCTGGTTCACTCAATTTACTTGAGTTGCTCCAGATTGATTGTGGAGTGCAATTCGGCCTCTGTTGCCTTTACGATATTGAAATGATTGCGTCGGAAAAGGAGATGACTGCCTTAGCCCTTGAGTTTCAGGTTGGCTTCCTTGTGCAGTTGAAAGTACGTTCCATCTTTTCGGCAATGCTCAATGTTTGCAAGTCTGTCCATGACGAGTTCATGTATGTCCTCAATGATTGAGGACAGTACTGGATGATGTTGCATTTTTTCTAAGTGATTCTCCCAACAAGCGATAGCTTGTCGATGCATCTGCTGATCTTGCGTTGTCTCAGCTTCTTTGATTAAAGCCAAAATCGCAGTCGCGGCATCTAGGTCGTTAATTTTACTCAGTTGGCTAAACAGAGTCTTGGGGTCGATAGGTCTGCGCCAGAATGTTTTTCGCTTGTCTGACGGCTCAGCTACGATCAAGAGGCGGACATGTTGGGGGAGGGATAGGTAAAGATTCTTCAGATCCGACATTTCCATAGGGGCGCTGCTCAATGCATCCCAAAATGGCATCGTCATCCATTGCGCCGTTCCCGGAAATCTTTTCTCCACACGTTCAACAATTGATGGGTATCCATTTCTATCGGGTTTGAATTTTGGGCAGACCTCACCGTCTCTGTATTTACTCCATAAGCCGGGTCGCTTTCCTGGACTGTACTTACCGCTCGTTTTGCAGAACAGCACTTCGAGCTCGGCTGCGCCCATTCCGCTCTTCAAGGACACGGCATTGAACCACGCCTTCGCACGGATCAAATATGCATCATCATTTTTCGGACGACCGAGTCTTTTCATCAAGGCGCTGTTCTCTGATTTTGGGGTGTGCGAGCAAATCGCACTGGCAATTCATTAAATCTCCTCAAATTCCATTAATTCGCACTTTGAGTAACATATTGTTATAAATAGGAAAATTGACTTATTTCAAAATAAGTGCTAGTTAAATGAAATCAATTTTGGAATTGTACGGCCTTTGTCATGATGCTGCTGAAGCTCAAAGAAGAGAGTCACGGCATGGACAATCCCGCCCGTGTCGTAAATGAGGCAAGGAGATAAATCGGTAGAAGATGACAGAATGAAAATGAAACGGCCCAGGTTCGCCAAAACCTGAGCCGCTATACCGCTGACCAAACATCCCGTTCGCACTGGATGTTTGAATTCTACGTCAGAGACACACTTTGTCAAAACAAAAAGTTGTGTTTCAGTCGCGGGCAGTTTCGTCCTATCAATTTGCATCCTGTCACGGGTGCGACCTCTTCTTTCCCCGATTTCTCCAAGTCTGTTTTGCATAGGAGAAACATCATGCTCACCGATACAAAATTTGACGAATACACACGTCAGGAGGATTTGTCTTTAACGGCAATCAAGGTCATCAAACGAATCCGTTCATCCGACCCGTCACGTCGGGTTAGAAGCGGGAAGAAGAACGTTTCCTGTCGTTACCCAAGCAAGAAGATGGGCGTCATCATTCAGGCAGAAAGCCATACCAATGAGTTATGCGCTCTATACCAATGGGATCATGACTCCATAACACACGAGTTCTATGATCAGCCCGGCAAGATTCGGCTGACTTATCTGAGGCGGGATGGCACAGCCAAAGTTACCGCTGATCACACGCCTGATTTCTTCACGCTGCAAGACGGCTATGCAGGCTGGGTGGAGTGTAAAACTGAAGAGCATCTGCAAGAGCTTGCTAACAAAATGCCAAATCGCTATCGCCGTGACGAGAACGGAGTCTGGCGCTGTCCACCTGGCGAGGAATCTGCCGCCCAATTTGGCTTGAAATACAGAATTCGTTCATCAAGCGAGAACGAAGTGATGTACCTGCGCAACCTGCAGTTCCTATCCGATTATCTCGACGATGATTGTCCGCGCCCTATACCGGAAGTCTGTGAACGTATCTGTTCAATCTTCGCAGAAACGCCGTGGATGACTCTCATAGATTTGGTGCGCATGGACGATGTACAGACGGACGACGTATACAAGCTAATCGCTGATGGTGATATCTACTTCGATATATACGCAGAAGCATTGGCCGAACTGGAGTATGTCCACGTATTCCGGGATGAATTGGCAGCCAAGGCCTATAAGCTCCAAACCGACAGCAAATGCGACGTGATGAGTTTACCGATGTTGACCGTCGAGATGAAACCTGGCTCCGAACTAGTTTGGGACGGCAAACCATGGAAAATTCTCAATGTAGGCGAAACCAATATCCATCTGCAAAATCAGGACGGAGGATTCTTCAATCTTGCGTTGCCGGAATTTGACGAGCTACTGCAATCCGGGCAGTTCAGAGGAATACCGTCGACCATTAACTCAGCACTGGACGAACAGATCAAGCAAATACTCCGCTCTGCTGGACCGGGCGAGATGGCAGAGGCAATGAATCGTCTGAGCTGTCTGTTTCCGGAACAGTACGGTGAGCCTTTGAAACCACGCTGCAGGCGAATGGTTTTCTACTACCGCAGGCAATATCGGGAAGCAGAGCAGTTATACGGAATGGGTTTTCTGGGACTTTATCCATCGATTTGGAAGCGCGGTAACAGGAGCCGCAAGATTGATGAAGCTGTTTTGAAGCTGATGCATGACGTGATCAAGGATGCCTACATTCAGAATCATCAGCCCAGAAAGTTGCCGGCATGGGGAGAGTTTTTGCTGCGGTGCGAAGAACAGGCGCTGCAAGCCCCGAGGCGTCAGGTTTTCTACGGCGAGTTCAAAAAATATTCAACTCATGCCGTAGTAAAGGCTCGATGCGGCGATCGTGCAGCGTACAAGCATGAGGCCTATTACTGGCGTATTGAGGTTGATACCCCGCGGCACGGAGATCGTCCTTTCGACGTCGTTCATATCGATCACACCCAGCTAGACATTGAGCTGGTGGACAAGCGTTACGGCGAAAAAACAACTCGGCCGTGGCTGTCGATCATGATCGATGCAAATACGCGCTTCATCTTGGCAGTCTTTCTCACATTCGATCCACCCAGTTATCGGAGCTGCATGATGTTGTTTCGCGAATGTGTGCGCAAGCACGGGCGAGTGCCTCGCGTAGTGATTGTCGACGGCGGTTCAGATTTCAAAAGTGTGTATTTCGAAACGCTCTTGGCCAATCTGTCGATCCTGAAGAAGACTCGCCCAGCAGCTAAAGCGCGCTTTGGATCGGTCATGGAGCGCGTGTTCGAGACAACCAATACTCAGCTGATTCACAACCTGCGGGGCAATACTCAGGCAACCCGTGACCCGCGTACATGTTCCCCGTCGCACAACCCGAAACGACTCGCGATTTGGACTTTGGCCGATCTGGAGGAGGAGTTAAGGGACTGGATTGACCAGGTCTATTCGAACAACATCAAGCAGGTGTTGGGTACCACGCCGCTCAAGGCTTTTGAGCAGGGGATTGCAGACTTTGGTCTGCGTGAGCACAAGCGGGTCATCTATTCGGAAGACTTCATCATTCAGTGTCTACCAACCTCGAAAAAGGGGAAGGTCAAAATCGACCAGAAGAGTGGCATTCAGGTGAATTACACGCAGTACTGGTGCTCTGAATTCAACAACCCTTTGCTTCACGGCAAGAGTGTGTTTGTGCGTTATGACCCGTGGGACTTGTCTCGTGCCTATGCGTACGTACAGAACCGCTGGGTGTTGTGCCGTTCCGAAGACGCTGATTTCTATTCGCGGCTGACCATCAGGGAAATGCACTATGCCACCGAGGAGGCGCTGTTCAGATTGAGGGCGTATGAGCATGTGCGAGATGCCAATGCAGCCAACGTCGGTAAAGGAATACGCAGGGCCAAGGCAAGGGAAGTGGCGTTGCACGAAAGGCGCATGGCTATGGAGGAACGGCAGGAGATCGGTGTGGCAGACCAGCCAGAAATGGACAAGGTGCAACCAGACGACTGGTCCGACGCCATCGAACAACAAACTACTTATGGAGCATTTTAATCATGGAATCATACGACAACAAACAAGACAGATTCCCGGAAGCGCTGCTACACATGTCTGACGATGTGCGCCTAAGCTATTTCAAGGAGCAGCTGTTCGCGCATCCGAAGCTGCAGAACGCCCTCGATAAGTCGTACTCGCTAGTGACGGGACAGGCGGGCCCGGACATCCTGATCGTTACCGGCCCTTCCGGTGTGGGCAAGACGACGCTATTGAAGAGGCTGGAGAATATGCTCCTAGAAGAGCACGCTGAGCAGATGCAGGTCGAAAAGGACTTCATGCCGGTGATTCGGATCGACGCGTGCGCTCCGCTACAGACTAAATTCAAATGGAGTGATTTTTACACGCGCCTTCTGCTGAAAATGGACGAGCATACCGTCCAGTACAAGCTGCCATTCGGCTACAGCATGTACGACCTGATCGACAGTCCGCGCGACCTTATTTCCAAGAAGGCGACGCCGGAAGCATTGCAGCGCTGTGCCGAGAACTGCTTGCACTACCGCAAGACCAAGGTGCTGCTGATCGACGAGGCCAGCGTTATGCTGCTGAAGGGCAGGGATGCCTCTCCGGATCATCTGTTCGAACTAATCAAAACCTTGTCGATCAATTCCGGTGCGCAGATCGTGTTGTGCGGGACTTATCGATTGCTCGAGATATTGGAGCAGAGCCCCCAGCTCATCCGGCGCAGCCGAATCGTCCACATGGAGCGCTACAGCAATGGTTCGGAGGACGACAAAAAGGCGTTTGCCAATATCTTGCGTAGCTTCGGGAAGAAGCTTCCGATGGAGAATGCGCCCAATTTGGCCATTCATGCAGATTCTTTCTATCTGAAGAGCGTAGGCTGCGTCGGTATTCTTCATGATTTGCTGGTCGCGTGGTTCGACAATGCCCAGAAGACCGGCGAGACCTCTGTCGAGTATGACTTTCTGAATAGTCTGATCACGAATTTTAGTGTGAAGCGGGTGCTGGAAGAGGCGTTTGCTGGGGAGCAGAAGCTTCGCGACATTCCGCTGGATACGATTAGGAAGATGCTTCAGGAACACAACAAGGACATCCAGCCTAACAAAAGCAAGCCCGAGAAAACTCCTAGCAAGCGAGGGAGGAATCCCAATGGGGTGGGCAACCGCAACCCCAAGCGCGATCCTGTGGGAGGCAATCGTGTCCTCTTCTAAGCACGTCATATACGAAACCTATCCGCAAAAGGTTTCCGTTCCTCAGCGCAGTCGCTTGTTTGGGTTGGAGCCTATCGGCATTGGTACGCCAGAGTGCGAAAGCCTGATTTCTTATCTTGTTAGGCTGGCGCGTGCGCATTGCATGGCCCCGAGGGACTTGATCCGTCTGGAGTTCATGTGGCGCTTCAGTAAGCAGGAAGGGATTCGATCTTCGGGGTTTTTTACGGAGTATTCGAAGACGCTGAATAGCGTTGGAAAATATGCATCCGGGTTTGTGCGGCTGACCGAAGAACTTACCGGAAGGAACGATCTGCGCTACCTGACCATGCTGCCTTGGCGCGGCGTCATTCCGGATGTTGGGACTGGTTTGCTGGCAACCGAGCCGAAGTGGTGTAGGCATTGTTTGGCTCAACAGCGAGACTGCAAACATGAACGCTACTCTCCACTGGTGTGGAGCCTTCACTTATACAGCGTGTGTGCGGTGCATGGCATAAAGATGACAGACCGGTGTCCACGCTGCGCTAGAAAGCAGCCTTTTATTCCACGCTTGCCGATGTTGGATCATTGCGATTACTGTGGGTGCTGGCTTGGTTTGGAGAAGAGTTTCGCCGAGGTAATCACGCCGACTGAGCGTGAATTATGGCTGGCAAAGGCAATTGTCGACATGGTCAGCCAAGGTGCATATGCAGACGAGCATGTAACTCAGAAACGCCTGCAATCCATATTGAACGGGTTTGTCGCAGATTACGCCGAGGGAGAAAAACGACAGATGTCCAGAATGCTTGGACTGACCGAGACTTCTATGGCTTGCTGGATTGTTAAGGGTAAGAAGCCGCTGTTGCCGCAACTGCTGGATGTGTGTTATCAGTTCTGTTTGCTTCCTGTAGAGATGCTGTCTGGGGTTCAACCGTTAGCCATTCCGTGCGCTGTCAGTCAGCCAAAGCTGTATCGCATCCATAGGCGACTAGAGTTGGAGGCTTCTGAAAGGGAACGATTGCGCATGAAACTGACCGAGATTGCCAACGATCCATCAGACCATCGCACGTTAACTGAGGTGTCATTGGCTCTCGGGGCAAGGAAAAACTTCCTGAGTTACTGGTTCAGGGATATATGTGCAATTGTTACGGTGAAACATCGAGAGGAGATGCAACGACAGGTTGGAGGAAAGTGGGAAATGGAAGCGCAGCGAGTAAGAGATGAAGTTGCAAGGTTGGGGGGGGAAGGTATCTATCCATCACGGAAGAAGATTGAGGCAGCAATTAATCCGCTATCTTTGCGCCGTCGCCGATTGTATCGTGTATATCAAAATGCGTTGGCTCGAATCGTATTCATTCCGTGAGTTCGTCTGAAGTGATTAATTCAACTTCTTGAGAAGGCGACTCATGGAATTGATTTTTGGATGTTCCTCAATTCTATCTGCGGAGCGGTGCCCCCATGGGGAAGTTGCAATTCATTTTTTAAAAGAGTTATTTATAAAATATTAACGGGTTTGGAAGTGATTGAATTAAGTGACGATAGCGAAAATTCAGCCAAGCTCATTGGTGACACAGATTGACAGAACAGGGTGAAACATGGCCAAATACGCCCCACGCAGAAAACGTAGTGGGGAATATGGCTAAATTGTCAAAAAATGCTGTTCAAATCAACGCCAAGAAGTCGGAGCTGGATGTTGTTGAAGAGCCGTTTTCATTACGGAGCAAGCAGAAATTACAAGCTAAAATTATTGCTGCCCATGATGAATTTAGAGCGGCTGTGCTTGAAGGAAATAAGGATTTCATTAGGGAATTGCATGTCAAATCGAAAGACCATGTTTCGACCGATATTTATCCTGAAATATGGCGCTTATATAACAAACATGCGGGTAGGTTCATATCTGGAAAAGTATTAGATCCAGCAAAAATAGCACCCTCGCTCAAACTGGTAGAAGCTCGCTCAATTTGGGAAGAGCTTTTCAAAATTACACGTCACACTTGGTCAATTCCGTACTCAAAAGGTTATGGTCGGAGACTTCGGTTTGTCGTTTACGATGAATATCATGAGGCGGTTATCGGGATTTTGGGCTTCCAGTCTCCACCTGCTGATTTAGCTTGTCGAGATGATCTGTTCAATTATCCTGACAATAAGAAAATGGATTTGATAAATCGCACGATGGATGTGTATACCATTGGTGCGATACCTCCATATTCCAACCTTCTTGGGGGCAAGTTGGTCGCCGGATTAGTATCTAGTGATGAAATTCGTCGTGCCTACTGGAAACAATACGCAGGCAAAAAAACGCAAATGAACAATCACTCGATTGAGCAACCATTGGTTGCAGTAACTACAACTAGCGTTTTTGGCCGAAGTTCAATTTACAACAGGTTGAAATATAACGGTAGGCTATTGGCAGAGCCAATCGGTTTTACAAAGGGATATGGAACCATTCACTTGGAAGAGATTTATCCTGATATTCAGAAACTATTGCTTTCTGAAACGGGCAGCTATATTTCTGGTGGGTATGGAAATGGACCAAAAATACGATGGCAGAATTTTACAAGAGCGCTTTCAATATTGAATTTGCCACAAGTATATTTTGAGCATGGGTTGCAACGAGAGGTATTCCTGTTTCGTTTTGTGCATGACTTGGAAGAGGGAATGGCTGGCGGGAAGTTTGGCGGCCATATTAATTTAACTGTAGCTGAGTACGCTGATTATTGGAAAGAGCGTTGGGCATTGCCGCGTTCTATTAGGCTTGCTGAATGGAACGAATTTGATAGTAGGCAATACTTTTCGAATATTCTACATAGCAAATCATAAGGGGCGAGCTAATCAACAGCTATATTCTATATTGGGGGCAACCCGGTTCTGTCGGTTTCAATTTTCGCAGTAAAGGTCAATGTGCCAACAGTATGGATATTATTGACTAGCTCAGATAAATTTGGAACATCAAGTTGCCACATTGATCCGATACCTTCTGTATAGCGTGCTGGATTGTATTCAACTGGTTTTGCATAACAGACCGAGATTTCACTGCGCGTACTTAACGCTAGGGCAATTCCTATCGCTTGCAGCTTAGAACCCATATGTACTATTGAAATGTTATTCCCAATTCGTCGATCTGCTTCTTGAATGACTTCCTGCAAAATGTCTCGGTAGTCCAAGGTGCTACAGATAACACTATTTTCAGCGCTTAATTGAGGTGCCTGAGGATCGCTGGGGGCAAATCCAACTAAGGAACTCAGTGTATTTTTTACTACCTCGCGTTGTAGGCGTTGACGCCACTTAAGCATTTTCGATGGTGGCTCACTAAGTATCCAATAAATGTACTTATCGGGACTCGATAGCGGTTGATCGCTTAGATGGCTGAGACATCTAACTAACCGACTGGTCCGCAATGAAGGTACAGCAATGATAAATTCTGGGCGGTTTTCACCATCAATGCCAGGATATAGTTCATTGGTATCTACGTCGCCAACGCCATATTCTTGATAAGACTCAATGTCGCCAGCATCACAGGCACGCAGGACGAGATTCTCTGGGTTAGTGTCATAGTCCTCTTGCCGGGGAAAATAGTGAGCGGGTTCGGAATACAGTATCCGCAGTGAAATAGAATCTCGATATTTAATGAGGGCATGCAAAACAGACAAAATGAGGTTTCCAGAAGATGTGCTGATATCAAAAACAACCTCAACTGTTCCTTGTTCTTTGGCTGTCGATAGAATCTGATCACCAATAAGTTTCTCGACCTCTTGAGGTGAGTCCGCATTAATATCTATTTGCTGTGAGCAAAAGGTCGCTAGGGCAGTTTTCAGTAGTTCCCGCTTGCGTTCATTGTCTTGAATATTGGTGGTGTAGCAGCATATTATTCCAAGAGCCTTTCTGTGATATGGCGAATTAGCCATTTCTGAGGCTAGGGCAGTAGGAATGGCTACCGAGCGATCCTCAAATCCAAGTGATGAAATAAAGACATCAACGGGGCGGGTAGTTTTCTTATCCCATGAAGTAACAACCGGAAGTAATGGGCGGATATCACCAAACTCGATTTGGCGAATGTGGGCATGCTTATCAGTCATTGTTGTCCTTCATCGTCAAACAAGCTACCAGTTGCTCGATCTTGTTTTTTCCCGAGCGAATATTTTGCCTGTATGTTCGTGCAGAAGCCTGCCGAATTTGTTAGAAGAAGAATGAAATCATCTAGTGTCTTGACGTGAATGTAGCTTGAGCGCTCAAGTGAGGTGCCAAAGGCGGGAAGGTAAACCTTTCGCAATTCCCATCGGACAGTTTGTGAGCCGTGACCTTCCTTACCCCTACTATCTGCAAGCTGTATAAATACAGCGCGTCGCAATAGTTCTCTTGCTAAGTTAGATGCACTTTGATTTCTTGCATTTAACATTGTCAGAAGGGAATCGGGGCGGTCTTTTGTCATCTCCAGACGATATAGACGCCTTGGGATATTGCTGCTATCCAGTAGTCCTGAAACGAGAACATCTCTCGCCATTGTTCCCAGATTGTTTAGAAGAGATGCCATTTCAGGTCCAAATGGATGATACCCGCTAACGCGCTCCTTAAATGCGCGTGATACTGAAACAATGGCTTGGTGTTGTATATTTCTCGGGATTGTCTCTGTTGAGGTATTTGTTATTTGCCCTAGAACGAACATTTCTTTGACGATTTGCAAGATTGTGGCAATGTCTCCGCTCCAAAGGCGTGCGAGATGATCCATTCCGAAGTAATAGTAATGCCGCCCCTGCTTTGAACCCTCATGTCGAATGTACAGCGCTAGCTTGGTATCGTCAGATAACTCATTAGACTTGCCTATAAGAGTTTCAGCGCGTCCTGTCCATCCTGCCACCTCCAGTCGTCGGTCAATCAGCCCGGAAATGAACTGCTTAATATTTTTTTCAGACTGTTCGGATACGGCATAACTGCCGGCATCAATTTCTACATATTCACGCGAAGAGTCAATCCGAATGCCATCAATATCTTCGGGGGAAAAACCAAATTTCTCGCAAGAAATTTTGAAGTAGTGTGAGTCCCTTCTCTCAAATATGATTCGATTAAGTATGGCTTGGATGTCTGGGTGAACTCGATTCGCAGTGAATCGCCCCGGATTTCGTGGAGGCTGTCTGGTTTAAGTAACGCAGGCAGAATCCGTATTGGCTGACTGCCGATAGTATTGTGCCTCAGCTTCTGCGGGCGGTATATAGC
>NZ_BAAHSJ010000014.1:0-16690 GCF_054601595.1 Sideroxyarcus sp. TK5
CCCGGCATGCAAGTCACGGCGGAGATACACCTTGGTACCAGAACCATTCTTGAGTATTTGCTCTCACCGGTCATGGGGGCGTTTCAGGAGGCGGGGAGGGAGCGGTGAGGGCTGTGCAAATGAAATACTTGGTGCTACTTGAGGTAGCGAATGATGTGGCGTTTGAGATGAGGGTTGGGGCATGTTGACAACAGGTGATTCTTTAATTCCTTCGCGTCGTAGAGCAAGGCAAATGGCTGCTGCTCAATGGCTTGCGAAATGGACGTATCGATTGCAAGCATTGTTTGCTTCAATTGGATTTTTTCTGGTTCTGCTCCCGGTTCTCAATAATCAATGGAGAGAAGTAATCGAGGCCTTTGCGTTAACAGCTTGGATATTCAGAGTGTTTTCTACCTTGACGGGTGGAGCCCTCATTTTGTTGGGGATTCTCATGCTGCTGTTTCTTATCTTGAACTTTATGGTCAAAGACTACCCAGGAGGATGGAATCCTACTAAGGAATGGGGATTCCCAAGCCCCAAACAAGTTGTGGAGAGAGAACTCTATCCGCGAAATAGAAAAGAGGAATTTGTTTTTTGGATTGACATAATTTTTGGGATTGTTGGAACAACGTTTTGGTTATACCTGCCATTTGGCGTGCTTGCATATTTCATCAGAATAGGGGCTTGATATGAGTGGAATCATTACTGTTGGAGAAATTGCGGCTGCATCAGGGGATGCCTATGGGGCGTATCAGGGGGGGCTTGTTTCTCCCTCTGCGCAGGCATCATTTGGTGCGGCTGTCGCTGCGGCTGCAGCTGCAATCGCGTCTACAGGGCGTATGGGTGGATTTGCCCAAGGGCTTGGAATTGGCATTGCGCCTGCCGCCAGTATGACCCAGTTGGCGATGAACATTAATAGCTTGCAGAATGCGGCGACGCCGGCGGATGGACTCGCAGCATCACTTGGCATACTTGGCGGTGCAGCGGGCACGCTTGCTGGACTTATGCCGCCTTCACCTCAAAAAGCTGCACTAACTGCGATAGCAATCGCGGCTAGCTCCGCTCAACTGTTGGTACAAAATCACGAAGCCATTGAACAAGTCATGTCAGATCTTGCGGACACCATGGCAAAAGGCTTCATCGATGCAGGCATTGCGTTTGGTGACACCATCAACGGCATTGAACAATCCGTCGCCGATCTCATCTTCGCAGCCATGCGTTTTGTCAATCGTCGCGACCCCCTAACCCTGGACCTCAACAGCAACGGCCTAGAAACCCTTCCCATCAACGCAACGAGCCCCGTCTACTTCGACCTCACCGGCGAAGGCGTGCAAAGCAGCGTCGGCTGGGTTGCACCATCGGATGGTTTCCTCACGCTGGATCGTAACGGCGATGGCCTCATCAACGACGGGACGGAATTGTTCGGCGATGCCACGCCTGCCTATGAAGCTGGAACCACAACACCAACAACCGGCAAGACTGCCGATGGTTTTGCGGCACTGGCGCAGGAAGACACCAACGGCGACGGCGTGGTGAATTCAGCTGATGCGAACTTTGCCAATCTGCGCATCTGGCAGGATTTGAATCAGGACGGTGTTTCACAGACAAACGAACTTAAGACCCTCTCCGAACTCGGCATCGAAAGCTTCAACGTCGCCAACGTTGCGCACAGCCAGCTACTCGCCAACGGTAACCAGATCGCCGACACCGGCACCTATACTAAAACAGACGGCACTACCGGCACCGCAGGTGTCACCGCCGGCATGGCCGATGTCAATCTCGCCGTGGACACCTTCCACCGCACCTTCGCCGACACCATTCCGCTCACTCCGCAGACCGAAACCCTGCCGGACATGCAGGGCAGTGGGGCCGTGCGCGACCTGCGCGAAGCCGCCAGCATCCAGACTGCAGAAGGTGTAACCCTTGCGACGGCCCTCGCACAATTCTCCGCCAGCACCACCCGCAACGAACAACGCGCCCAACTCGACACACTCATCACCGACTGGGCCGCTACCAGCGGCTTCGAAGACATGGCCACCCAAGCCGCCGCGCACGGCTACACCCTCACCAGCAACCTCGGGCCCGAATGGCAACACAAACTGCACGTCCTTGAAACTTTCAACGGCCGAAGCTTCTACAGCATGCCGTGGGACAACACCAACGCCCAAAGCGGCGTCACCGGCATGAGTGTCAGCGGCAACCACATCACCATCAGCATGAACAGCACGCAGCTTGCCTTGCTGGACCGCGCCTATACAGCGCTCAAGGAATCGGTGTACGACGCGCTGATACCTCAGACGCGCCTGAAGCCTTATTTGGAAGACATTAGCCTGGCGCTGGATGCGGAGGGGAATTTCAGTTTAGATTTTGCGGCACTCGAAGCGCGTCTCAACGCCACACAGACAGGCAACATCAACACCGCCGTGGGCGACCTGATGGACATGCGCCGACTGATGGGCGACACCTTGGAAGGGGCAGGGTGGGATAGCTTGGAACTACTGACCAACTGGGCAGCAGAACTCGGCAATTTTGAATCTGAATTCGCTCACCCTGTGCCGCCCGATGCGGGAAATATCGGTGTAACGCCTGAAGCGCAACAGCAATATGACGCCCTGTATCAGGAATACCAGGCTTTGCTGGCTCGGAATGAAGTTCGTCGCGCAGTTGCCGACACACTGGCTGAATTCGGGTTTCAGCATCAGACCATGCTCGGTGGAGGTAACTTCGGAAGTTATTACTACACCACCCGATCTGATTTCGGCGGCCTTCAGACAGGCTCTGGCAATCTCAGTGGCTTTGCATCCTATAACGATCTACTCGTCGGCCAAGCAGCTGACGATACGATTACCGGCGGCGCGGGTAACGACTGGCTGCTGGGCGGCGATGGGAACGACACGTTGATCGGTGGCACAGGTAACGACCTGCTGCACGGCGGTGCGGGCAACGACACCTATGTTTTCAACGCAGGTGACGGCGCGGACACCATTCTCGAAACGCAGGGTGATGCCGGCGTAGACACGCTGCATTTTGGCGCAGGCACCGCACTCACCAATCAATTGCCGATCACGGTGGGCGACATCAACATCGCGATGGAAGGCGATGCGCTGGTGTTCCGCCACATCAACGGTCGGGACAGCATCACCGTCGCGCACTGGTTCTCATCCGATAAAAACAAGCTCGACACCGTCACCTTCGCCGATGGGCGCAGCTTCGATCTAACCACTTTGCAACTGGGAAGTATTGATGCCGACGTGCTCACCGCGCTGGCTACTACTCCGGGCGGTGTGCCGATCAACAAGGTTCTGGTGGGCGGTGCGGGCAACGACACACTCATCGGCGGTGAAGGCAACGATTGGCTGCTGGGCGGCACAGGTGCGGACACCCTGAGTGGCGGCCTCGGCAACGATACTTATTCGGTGGACAGTGCAGCTGATGTCGTTGTCGAGAATGCCGGAGAGGGCGTGGACGTAGTGGAGGCTAGCGCCAGCTACACCCTCGGCGACAATATCGAAAACCTCACCCTCGTTGGCAACGGCGCGATCGCCGGTACTGGCAATACGCAGGACAACATCATCACCGGCAACTCGGCAGACAATCACCTGCAAGGCATGGATGGCAATGACACGCTGATCGGCAATGCGGGCAACGACACACTGGATGGCGGCGCGGGTGCAGATGTGATGGCGGGCGGGGTGGGTAATGATGCCTACGTCGTGGATACGCTGGCCGACACCGTTACTGAGGAAGCGGGAGAGGGTACAGACACGGTCTATACCGATCTGAGTTATGCGCTCGGTAGCAATATCGAGAACCTGACCTTGACCGGTGCCAATGCAGTGGATGGCACGGGTAATGAACTCAACAACGTCATCACCGGCAACGCGAACGACAATATTTTGTCGGGTCTGGCGGGCAGCGACACGCTAAATGGTGGCGCGGGTGCGGATACGATGTTGGGCGGCACGGGCAATGATATCTATGTTGTGGACAACACTGGAGATCTCGTTGTTGAGAACGCGAGCGAAGGCATAGACCTCGTAAATTCCTCCATCACCTACACACTCACCGATAACGTCGAAAACCTCACCCTGACCGGTGCAGCGGCAATCAGCGGCACGGGTAACGTGCTGGACAACACGCTCATCGGCAACGATGCCGCCAACACCCTCACCGGGTTGGAAGGCAACGACACACTGAACGGCATGGGTGGTGCAGATACGCTGATCGGTGGAACCGGCAACGATACCTATGTGGTGGACGGCGCAGGGGATGTTGTCGTGGAGCTGGCGGGCGAGGGTACGGATGCCGTTCAATCCGCTATCAGCTATACCTTGGGCGACAATGTGGAGAATCTCACCCTCATTGGCTCAGGCAGCATCAATGGAACGGGGAATGCGCTGGACAACGTTATTGTCGGGAATCATGGCAGCAACATGATCGATGGTGGTGTGGGTGCGGATGCCATGTACGGCAATGGCGGAAATGACACCTACCTGCTCGACAATCTGGGCGACACCATCACCGAATACTGGAACCAAGGCACTGACACCGTCATCAGCCCCTTCGACTACACCTTGGGTGCGAACGTAGAAAACCTGATTCTGACTGAAGGAGCTTCTCTGACGGGTACGGGTAATGAGCTGAACAACGTCATCACCGGCAACAGCAACGACAATACGCTGACCGGACATATGGGCAACGATACGCTGGATGGCGGCATCGGTGCGGATACCTTGATCGGCGGCACGGGCAACGACACCTACGTGGTGGATAACCTGCTCGATACCACCATTGAAGCGGTAGGTGAGGGCATCGACACCGTCAAGAGCGATCTGACCTGGACGCTGGGGGACAACCTCGACAATCTCACTCTCACCGGAACGGCTGCCATCGATGGCACCGGCAATACGCTGGACAACGTCATCACCGGCAATATCGCCGACAACACGCTCACTGCGCTGGAAGGCAACGATACGCTGGACGGTGGCGCGGGCGCGGACGCCATGCTGGGTGGCACCGGCAACGACACCTACGTGGTGGACAACGCGGGCGACCTTGTCATTGAAAACGCAGGCGAAGGCATCGACCAGGTCAAGTCGAGCATCACCTACACCCTTACCGATAACGTAGAAAACCTCACGCTGACCGGCATTGCAGGGCAAACGCATCCTGCCATTGACGGCACCGGCAACGTGCTCGACAACGTCATCGTCGGTAACGATGCCGCCAACACGCTCATTGGGCTGGAAGGCAACGACACGCTGGACGGCGGCAAGGGTGCTGACACCCTGCTGGGCGGGACAGGTGACGATATTTATATCGTGGATAACGCGGCAGACGTGGTTGTCGAAAATGCCGCAGAAGGCACGGACACTGTTCAAGCCAGTGTCAGTTATGTTTTGAGCGATAACGTTGAAAACCTGACTTTGACCGGTACGGCTGCAATCAGCGGCACTGGCAATGCGCTGGATAATAACATCACAGGTAATAGTGCCGATAACACGTTGGATGGCGGTGCCGGTGTAGATACGATGGCCGCTGGAGTGGGTGACGATACCTACATAGTGGACAATGCCGCAGACATTGTGGTCGAGAACGCAAGTGAGGGTGACGACAGCGTGTTTGCCTCGGTGGCGTACTCGCTCTCGGACAATGTGGAAAATCTTACGCTTACCGGTGCGGCGAATATCGATGCCGCAGGCAATGCGCAGAACAACACCCTCACTGGCAATGCAGGCGACAACATCCTTTCCGCTCTGGCAGGTAACGACACGCTGGTGGGTGGTGCGGGCAACGATCTGCTGGATGGTGGCACAGGCGCAGACACCCTGTCCGGCGGCACGGGCGACGACACCTACATCGTCGATGACATCGGCGATGTCGTCACTGAAAACCTTGCCGAAGGCATGGACACCGTGCAGTCCTCCATCGCCTATACGTTGGGCGACAACATCGAGAATCTCACCCTTACCGGCACGACCGCGATCGATGGAACCGGCAACGCACTGGACAACGTCATCACCGCCAATGACAGCGGCAATATCGTGAATGGCATGGAAGGCAACGACACGCTCATAGGTGGTGCGGGCAATGACCTGCTGGACGGTGGTCTCGGTGCGGACAGCATGTCGGGTGGAGCGGGTGATGACACTTACATCGTGGATGAAGTCGGCGATGTGGTGAATGAATCTACCGGTGCTGGCACGGATACCGTGCAGTCCTCCATTACCTATACCTTGGGTGCCAATGTTGAAAACCTCGTTTTGACTGGCGAGGCGAATCTGGACGGTACCGGCAATACGCTGGATAACAGCCTCGTCGGTACGGCCGGAAACAATGTGCTGGACGGCGGTGCGGGAGTGGACAGCTTGGCAGGCGGTGCGGGAAATGACACTTACATCGTGGACGATTCCGCAGACGCGGTAGTCGAGCTGGCCGGCGAAGGGACGGACAGCGTGATCGCTTCGGCGGATTACACGCTTTCGGACAATGTGGAAAATCTTACCCTCGCGGACGGCGCAGTGTCAGGCACAGGCAACGCGCTCGATAACCTTATCACCGGCAATGCTGGCGACAACGTCTTGAGTGGCATGGCGGGTAACGACACGCTGGATGGTGGCGCGGGTGTGGATGCGATGGCGGGTGGTATCGGTAACGATACCTACTATGTGGACAATACAGCCGATGTCATCGCAGAAAATATTAACGAAGGCACAGACAGTGTGTTTGCCTCGGCGACCTACACGCTTTCCGACAACATCGAAAACATCACCCTCACTGGCACAGCCAACATCGACGGCACGGGCAATGCACTGAACAATGCGATTACCGGAAACAGCGGCGCGAACGTATTGGATGGTGGCGCAGGTGCTGACACGATGACGGGCGGAGCAGGTAACGATACCTACATCGTGGACAACGCAAGCGATAGGACAGTTGAGGCGCTCAATGCGGGCATTGACACGGTGCTTTCTTCTGTGACCTATACACTTGCTTCCAATGTTGAAAACCTGACGCTGACCGGAACGGGAAACATCAACGCGACCGGTAACGAACTGAACAATATCCTGATCGGTAACATGGCCAACAATGGTTTGTATGGTTTGGCTGGCAACGATACGTTGATTGGCGATACCGGCAATGATGTGCTGGATGGTGGCACAGGTGCGGACAACATGGCAGGCAATACGGGTGACGATACCTATGTTGTCGATAATGTGAGCGATGTGGTGACGGAGAATGTTGATGAAGGTATCGATACTGTGCAGTCTTCCATCACCTACACGCTGGGTGCGAACGTAGAGAACCTGACCCTGACTGGTACGGCCTCGATCAATGGCACCGGCAATGCGCTGGATAACGTGATCGTGGGCAACAACGGCAATAACGTCCTGTCTGGTTTGGATGGCAGCGATAGTCTGACTGGCAACTCTGGCAACGACACGCTGAACGGTGGCACGGGGGCGGACAGCATGGCGGGTGGAGCAGGCAATGACACCTACGTGGTGGACAATGCTGGCGACCTTGTTATCGAAGGGCTGAACGCAGGAACCGATCTGGTTCAATCGTCCATTACCTATACGTTGACTTCCAACGTAGAGAATCTGACCTTGACGGGTGCAGATGTCATCGACGGAACAGGCAACACACTCAACAACATCATTACCGGAAACACAGCCGCGAACGTGCTGGATGGTGGTGCAGGTGCGGACACGATCTATGCAGGAACGGGTGAAGACACCCTGATCGGCGGTGACGGTAACGATGTGCTCTATGGCGAAGCGGGTAACGATCTGCTGCAAGGCGATGCGGGCAACGACACGCTCAATGGTGGTTTGGGTGCGGACACAATGCTGGGTGGTCTGAACAATGACACCTATGTAGTGGATAACGTTGGCGACCTCATTACAGAAAATCTGAACGAAGGTGTCGACCTGGTTCAATCCAGCATTACCTATACGTTGACGGACAACGTCGAGAACCTCACCTTGACCGGTGCGGCCAACATCGACGGTACGGGCAACGTGCTGGACAACATCATCCTTGGCAACACAGGCAACAACATCCTGACTGGCCTAGAAGGCAATGACACGCTGAATGGTGGGGCGGGAGCGGATACCATGTTGGGTGGCACTGGAAACGATACCTTTGTCGTGGACAACGCAGGCGACCTTGTTATCGAAAACCTCGATGAAGGAATCGACAACGTTCAATCCAGCATCACTTACACGTTGACCGACAATGTTGAGAACCTGACCCTGACTGGTACGGCTTCGATCAATGGCACAGGCAATGCGCTGGACAACGTGATCGTGGGCAACAACGGCAACAATGTGCTGTCTGGCCTGGATGGCAACGACAGCCTGACTGGCAATTCCGGTAACGACACACTGAACGGTGGCACGGGAGCGGATGCGATGACGGGTGGCGCGGGCAACGACACCTACGTGGTGGACAATGTTGGTGACTTGGTGACCGAGGCAGTGAATGCGGGAACAGATCTGGTGCAATCGTCCATCACCTACACGCTCACCGCCAATGTCGAAAACTTGACCCTGACCGGCGCTGATGTCATCGACGGTACGGGTAATACACTCAACAACATCATCACGGGCAACGCTGCGAACAATATCTTGGATGGCGGTGCAGGTGCCGATTCGCTCTATGCGGGGGCGGGTAATGACACGCTGTTGGGTGGTGCGGGTAACGATATTCTAGATGGCGGCGTGGGCGCGGACGCGATGTCCGGGGGATTGAACGACGATACCTATGTGGTGGATAACGTCGGTGATCTGGTTACGGAAAACCTGAACGAAGGTATCGACCTTGTTCAATCGTCCATTACTTACACGCTGACGGACAACGTCGAGAACCTCACTCTGACCGGTGCGGCCAACATCGACGGCACGGGCAACATGCTCAATAACGTCATTCTTGGCAACAGCGGCGCAAACGTGCTGACGGGTCTGGAAGGTAATGACACGCTAAATGGTGGTGCGGGTGCGGACACCATGCTGGGTGGCACCGGTAACGATACATTTGTCGTAGACAATGCCGGCGACCTTGTTATCGAAAATCTTGCTGAAGGTGTCGACAACGTTCAATCCAGCGTCACATACACGCTGACGGACAACGTCGAAAATCTCACTCTGACCGGTACGGCATCAATCAATGGAACTGGCAACGGGCTGGACAACGTGATTGTGGGCAATACCGGCAACAACGTGCTTTTCGGTTTGGAGGGCAACGACAGTTTAACTGGCAACTCTGGCAACGATACACTCGATGGTGGCACCGGTGCTGACAGCCTGGCAGGCGGTGCAGGAAACGACACCTACGTAGTGGACAATATCGGCGACATGGTGACTGAAGCAGCAAACTCCGGCACGGATACGGTTCAGTCGTCCATCTCTTACACCTTGGGTGCGAATGTCGAGAACCTCACCCTCACTGGGGTGGATGCTATCAACGGCACGGGCAATACTTTGAATAATACGATCACGGGAAATGCGGCCGCGAACGTGTTGGACGGTGGGGCAGGTGCGGATAGCATGGCGGGCGGAGCGGGTGACGATACCTACGTGGTGGACAACGCCGGCGACGTGGTGACGGAAGCGTTGAATGCGGGTATTGATCAGGTTCAATCCGGCATCAGTTACACACTGACGGCAAACGTCGAAAACCTAACTCTGACGGGTACCGCCGCGATCAACGGCACAGGCAATTCGCTCGACAATACGATCATCGGCAATGCAGCAGCCAACGTGCTGAACGGAGGCGCAGGTGCAGACACGATGTCCGGTGGTGCGGGTAACGACACCTATGTCGTGGACAACGTCGGTGATGTCATAGTGGAAGAAGTCAATTCCGGTACGGATAGCGTACAGTCCAGTGTCACTTACACGCTCTCTGACAACGTCGAGAACCTCACGCTGACAGGCACAACTGCCATCGATGGCGCCGGTAATGCGTTGGACAACGTCATCTCAGGCAACAGCGGCATTAATGTGCTGGCCGGCTTGGGAGGCAATGACACCTACTACGTGGATAACACAGAGGATGTAGTCGTGGAGAATACTGGCGAGGGTATCGACAGCGTGTACTCATCTGCAACATATACGCTTGCAGATAATGTTGAGAATCTCGCGCTTACTGGCGCATCTGCAATTAATGCCTCTGGTAATGCATTGGATAACATCCTCACAGGTAACAGCGGTAACAACGTGCTGGATGGTGGTGCTGGTGCAGACACGATGGCTGGCGGTGCGGGCAACGATACCTATGTCGTGGACAATGCAGGCGATGTGGTAACTGAAGCATTGAACGCTGGTACTGACACGGTTCAATCCAACATCAGTTACACCCTCGGCAACAATCTGGAGAATCTCGTTCTCACAGGCGCAGATTCGCTCAGCGCTACGGGGAATTCATTGAACAACGTAATCGTCGGCAATAGCGGCAACAACTTGATCGATGGTGGAGCCGGTGCAGACACGATGTCGGGCGGCGCAGGCGATGACACGTATGTGGTGGATAACACGGGTGACGTGATTGTTGAAGCTGTGGGCGAGGGTTTCGATACAGTTCATGCGAGTGCAAATTACACGTTGGGTGCAAACATCGAAAATCTGGCACTCGCTGGCACTGCTGATATTAGCGGTACAGGCAATGCGCTGGATAATGTGATTACCGGAAATTCTGGCAACAACTCGCTGAGTGGTGATGCGGGTAACGATACGCTCGATGGTGGAATTGGCGCAGACTCTATGAGCGGTGGCACAGGTGATGACACATATATTGTCGACAACACGGGTGATGTTGTAACGGAAGGTTTGAATGCCGGCATCGACTCTGTTCAATCTAGCGTGAGCTACACCCTCTCTGACAACGTCGAGAATCTCACCTTGACGGGTACAGCATCTATCAATGCAAACGGAAATGCGCTGGATAACATCCTCACCGGGAATAGTGGTGCCAACGTGCTGGATGGTGGGGCAGGAGCTGATACCCTAATTGGCGGACAAGGCAAAGATACGCTGATGGGTGGTGCAGGGAATGATCGCTATGAATTCAACCTGGGTGATGGCGCTGATACCATTATCGATGCATCGGGTCTTGATACGCTCTTCGTTGGCAGCAACCTGATCGAAGCCAATCTCGAAGGTACTCGTGTTGGGAACGACATGTTTATCAGCGTGCTGGGTACGACTGATTCCATCACACTGACCAACTGGTTCGCCCAAGGGCAAGGTGTGCAGCGTATCGAATTCGCAGATGGCTCATTCCTTGATGCAGTTGGCATTGAAGGCTTGTTGAATCGCCCGCCTGTCGCCAATCCTGACGACATCACCGTTGACGAAGACACAGCTCAGACGGCTATTTCAGTTGCAAGCCTGCTTGCCAACGACACCGATCCGAACACGGGCGATGTCATCAGCTTTGCTGGCTTTGATGCCACCAGTGCGCTTGGCAACACAGTCACGCAGGATGCAAATGGCGACCTTGTGCTGGACATTGGGCAGCGCTACCAATCACTTGCCCAAGGCCAAACCGTCTCAGACACCTTTGGCTACACCATCAGTGATCGCAAGGGTGAGACGGATAGCACCTTGGTGAACGTCACCATCACGGGCGTGAATGACGCACCGATTACTGTGGCTGACGATGCAACAGCATTGCAAGAAGACGTCACCCTCACTGCCACTGGCAATGTCCTGTCCAACGACAGCGACATCGACCAAGGAACGGTGCTTCAGGTTGCAAACGCTGGGGTCTTTGTTGGGCAGTTCGGCACCTTGACGCTGGTTGCGGATGGCAGCTACAGCTATGCCTTGGACAATGCCTCCTTCGGTGTCCAGTCTCTAGCCCAAGGCCAAGTCGTCACCGACACCTTCGACTACGCTGCAACAGACGGCATTACCTCAACACCTTCGACCCTAACGGTATCCATCACTGGTGCCAACGATGCACCTGTAGTGGTAGCTGATGTGAACGCAGTCCAAGAAGATGTAGTGATCTCGGCTACAGGCAACGTCCTGAGCAACGATAGCGACATCGACCAAGGCGCGGTGTTGCAAGTAGCCAATGCTGGAACCTTCGTCGGCCAGTTCGGAACGTTGACCATCAATGCAGACGGCAGCTACAGCTACGTACTGGACAATGCCTCTTACGGTGTTCAAAGCTTGGCCCAAGGCCAAGTCGTCATCGACACCTTTGACTACGCCGCGACAGATGGCATCACCTCAACACCATCCACACTCACTGTCAGCATCACCGGCACCAACGATGCCCCAGTGGTCGCCGCTGATGTAAATGCCGTCCAAGAAGATGTGGTGCTCACCGCCACAGGCAACGTCCTGAGTAATGACAGCGACATCGATCAAGGTACGGTGTTGCAAGTTGTGAACGCAGGCGTCTTCGTTGGTCAATTCGGCACCTTGACGCTGAACGCCGACGGCAGCTACAGCTACGCACTGGACAATGCTTCTCTCGGTGTTCAGTCCTTGGCCCATGGCCAAGTCGTCACCGATAGCTTCGACTATGCCGCGACGGACGGCATTGCCTCAACGCCGTCCACCCTTACTGTGAGCATTACCGGCACCAACGATGCACCAGTGGTTGTTGCTGATGTGAATGCAGTTCAGGAAGACGTCACGCTCACTGCCACCGGCAACGTCCTGAGCAACGATAGCGACATCGACCAAGGCACCGTGCTACAAGTGGCAAACTCAGGCGTGTTCGTCGGTCAGTTCGGCACGCTCACCATCAATGCAGACGGCAGCTACAGCTACGCCTTGGACAACGCCTCCTACGGTGTTCAGTCACTGGCCCAAGGCCAAGTCGTCACCGACACTTTCGACTACGCAGCTACGGATGGCATCGCTTCGACACCATCCACGCTCACGGTCAGCATCACGGGCACCAACGATGCGCCAGTGGTTGTTGCTGATGTGAATGCAGTTCAGGAAGATGTCACACTCACTGCCAATGGCAACGTCCTGTCCAACGACAGCGACATTGACCAAGGTACCGTGCTAAGCGTGGAGAGTGCAGGCATCTTCGTCGGCCAGTTCGGCACCCTCACTCTCAACGTCGACGGCAGTTACAGCTACGCTTTGGACAATGCTTCCTACGGCGTCCAGAGCTTGGCAGAAGGCCAAGTCGTCACCGACACCTTCGACTACGCAGCGACCGATGGTATCACCTCCACACCATCGACCTTGACTGTGAGCATTACCGGCACCAACGATGCGCCAGTCGTAGCCGTACCGTTGACCGATGCCAGCACCTTGGAAGATCAAACCTTCAGCTATCGTGTGCCTGACGGTACCTTCACTGACATCGACCAAGGTGATGTGCTGAGCTATCAGGCCGCCATGTCTAATGGATCTGCCCTGCCAGACTGGCTCAAGTTCGATGCCGTCACACAGACCTTCAGCGGTATCCCCTCCAACTGGGACGTTGGGGTTATGGATGTTTCGGTAACAGCTACCGACCTCCACGGATCCACTGCCACCAGCACCTTCAGTCTGGACGTGCAAAACGTCAACGACTCCCCCATCGTCACGGCGCATATGGCAGACCAGCGTGTAGACAACGGCAAACGCTTCAGCATCGCCATCCCGGCCAGCACCTTCGACGATTGGGACATCGTGCATGGCGACAGCCTCAGCTACAGCGCCACCCTTGCCAACGGCGAGGAACTACCGGAATGGCTCAGCTTCGATGCCGCCACCGGCACCTTCAGCGGCAAGGCAAAAGGTTCGGACAGCTACGACATCCTGCTCACCGCCACCGACCAAGCGGGCGCCAGCGTCTCGCAGGTCTTCACCCTCAACACCGGCAAGCACGATCAGGATGAACATCGCGATGACGAGCATCATGACAATGAGCATGATGATGACGAGCATGACCACCACGCCGTCCCAGACACCACGCAGGACGAGATCATCGTCAGCAGTAGCGTGAATGACATCATCCACACCGGCAACGGCGCGGACAGCATCCTCTTCGGTCGCGGGGATGGGCATGACACGGTCTACGGCGGAGAAGGGACGGATAACACCCTGATCCTGACTGACGGCATCCAGATGAATGACATCGCTCTGACTCGAAACGCCAACGACCTCATCCTGGAAGCGGGTGCAACCGACCAGATCACCCTGCGTAACTGGTACGACAACACCGCCAACTACAAGAGTGTGCTCACGCTGGATATCATTTCTCAGGCGGTTGCCGAATTCGATTGCAAGTCAGGCCGCAAGTCTGAACATAAGTCAGACCATCAAGAGATCAAGACTATGCTCGATCAGTACGATTTCAGTGCCGTGGTCGCGGCCTTTGATCAGGCCTGGGCGGCGGACAGCACGATCCAGCATTGGAACGCCGCACAGACACTGGCAACAGCCCATGTGGATGACGGTGAGGATGCCTCACTGGGCAGCCCGGCCTTCAAGGACATGAGCATCAGTAGCTTGATGGCGTTGGGGCAGGCAAACCAGAACCTCAATGCGGTGCAGTTGAATCAGGATCGGGCGCGGGGATAAGCGTTAAATGCGATAACGGTGCAGAGATGCGACCGTTATCGAGACATGGTGGCCCACCTGGACCACCCCACCGGCGAGTCTAGGCTGAGCTACGCGCGGTTGGCTGGACATGCCGTTGTGACACTCGTGCAGTTCATTCCGTGCGACCTGGTCGAAGGTGAGCCTTTTTCAATGTAGGCTAGGCGGTCGCTGAAGCTTATCGGGGGCAAGGAAGAGCGCATGGAACTGTTTTTTGCAGCTAACAAGGAGATGCAAAACGGGTTCAATCGAGCAGGCATGAAAGCCTTCTGGGTTGAGGCCATCGTTCAGCCACCGGTGCCGAATCGTTGGTCAATCGGAGTTGTGAAATGAGTGAATCTGAATTGCGGCCTAGGGTATTCGTCGCCGACCTCATCCAGACCGGCGATGTTGTCTTGACGACCACGCCCGACCCGATGAGCCAAACGATACGTAAGTTTACCGGCACGGACATCTCCCACGCCATGATTTGTGTGGATACGTCGAGCGTAATCGATTCCACTAGCGACGGTGTTCACGCACGTAACCTTGGGCGAATCATTCTTGAACCAGGATGTGCAGGTCATGTGCTTCGACCGGTGAAGCCACTGTCGACTGACCAATTACGCTCTGTCATCTTCTTCGCCAGAGCTGCGGTTGGCACTCGATATACGGTGGCCGGCGCTGCAAAGAGCGTGTTGGCTGGTTTCGTGGCAGGCCGAAGGCAGTTCTGCTCGCGTTTAGTCGCGCAAGCCTACCGCGATGCCGGCGTGAACCTAGTATCGGATGCCGACTTCTGCCACCCAGGAGAGCTCTTGAATAGCGCCGCGCTTGTTGAAGTTCCAAATGTGCTTAGGAATCTCAGTCCAGAAGAAGAGGCTGACCGGCGTGAGGATATTGACAGTGTCCAGGCTATGCGCGATTCAACCAACGCCTTGCTCCAGGAGGCCCGCAAACTGTCCCCTGAGATCGAGTCGCTGAACGATATCGATGCTTACCTGGTAGAGCATCCAAAGGGAGATGCTCAACTTGTGCAAGCACTGAGATCTTCAAGGTATTTAGAACTGTGGAGAGATGAGCTCGAAAGGAATTCTTGGCAGTACCACGTTGCCATGATGGAGGGGTATAACGGCTCGGATGCACGCAAGCAGAGGTACTGCGAAGTGGTGCTGGCAGACGAGGAGTTGGGCCAAAACCGATTTATCCTGAACCACGCGGGTTACGTGACCTTGAATACGTTGCACCCTCGCCAATACTTTGCCCTGATGGTGAATCTGTACGACATCCTGACCCTGCTTCATGCTCGGCGCATCAATGCAGCAACTGCTTGGCTTGAGAGTAAGGGGCTACGCGAGCCGGCACCTCCAAAACTCCTCCGTCCACACACCCATGAGTGGTTTGCTTCGCTACGCGAATGGAATCCAAAGCAGGCTGCAATGGCGGAAGCAGCCATTCAGAGGGCGGGAGGTTCAGATGTGTGCAGTGTCTGTGCGGATGATCCGGCCCGTGATTACGCCTTGGTGAGTATGCCAGCAGCTGGGCCAGGGACGCTTAGGCTCTGCGATGACTGTTTTCGCATCCGCTCTCTCGACGAACCAATGAGACCTTTCTGACCGCCTATTCTCAGCGTGTCTGTGCAAGGTTTCTTGGACTGCTTCGTGGGCGATACAAACATAAACCGTTAGATCTTGGCATTGTCTGGTACCCAGCTTCCGTAGTTATTAACTTGCTAAAGTTGACCAACCGCAACCGAGTTTATATAGACAACCATTTCAAGCAGGTCAATGACAGCCACTGGAAGTGGCCGCTGATAAGCAGCACACCAACTGACCGTTATGGCCGAGAAGGTGGCTTGGTCAGGAGTTCGGTCATAGCAGTCATTTAGACAAGTCAACAACACGTCAGCCTTGCTTAGCAAAGCTGACTCTTTACCACGACTATGGTTTAAAGCGATACTGCAAATTACATAAGCCATTAAACACCAAACTAGCCTAGTAACTTATCAAGGATGTCTGCCTCCTTCATCGAACTTCAGCGAAGATTTGCGGAGTACCAGCCTGAATCGCCCCGGGAATCGTGGAGGCTCCTTTAACTTAGTAAAATGGAGCCACCATGAACAAATCAAACAAATATTCTTCCGAAGTTCGCGAGCGTGCTGTCCGTATGGT
>NZ_BAAHSJ010000015.1:0-16498 GCF_054601595.1 Sideroxyarcus sp. TK5
GGAACCCAGTACAACGACACCCTCAACCTGAGTGCCACCGAGTTGGTGAACATCGCCAACATCGATGGTGGCATCGGCAACGACACCATCACGGGTAGTGCCGGTAACGACGTGTTGTTAGGCGGGGATGGTAATGACATATTGCAGGAAACTTCTGGCAACAACCTGCTGCTGGGAGGTGCTGGATCTGACACTCTAACTGGTGGTGCGGGGAATGAGATGTTCGTTGGTGGAATTGGGAATGACACTATTTCTCTGGGAGATGGCGCAGACATCATCGCCTTCAACCGTGGGGATGGTGCAGATGTTGTGAACGGAAGCATCGGTACCGATAACACCATCACACTCGGTAACGGAATCGGCTATGCGGATCTGGCGCTTTCCAAAGTCAATAACGACCTTATCCTTGAAACAGGCAATGGGGATCAGATCACACTTAAGAGCTGGTACGACAATAACGCAAACTATAAGAGCGTGCTCGATCTGCAGGTAATTGCAGAAGCCATTGCAAATTTTGATCAAAACTCTGCTGATCCATTACTTAACCAGTCAGTGCAGAACTTCGACTTCACCGCAATCGTCGATGCTTTTGACCAAGCCCATGGTGGTAGTGCTACCTACATGCACTGGAGTATGACCAATGAAATGCTGGCGGCCAAACTTAGTAGTAGTGACATCGAAGCGGTGGGTGGGGACCTGAGCTATCAATATGGCATGGGCAATACGGCTATCGCTGGTGTTGGGCCGACCTCAATGCAGGAGGTGCTGTCTGCATCCCAGTTTGGAAATCAGGCTCAGGGACTGAGGCCATTGCAAAGTCTTGCTGCATAAAAGGTCGACTCATCTAGGTGAGTCGACCTTTTATGCCACCTCCTGTCGCCCGTGATGGGGGCGTTGCAGAAGGCAGGGAGGGAGAGATGAGTGAACAACATCCGTACGTGCTGTACCCGCATGGGGTAGGCCGTGGCTGTAAGGGGCTGAAGCCCCAACATCACACGCTCAGCCTGTTGATGCATGAGCACGAGCCGCGACAACATGTCGCAGCACCAAGTTAACGAAGACACATACGATTTAAGCACCACTAAAAAGACACTGAGAGGAAACAGCATGACCGAAGCAGCGAGCACCACCCAAGACAAAGAAACCAAACAACCCAAAGTCAACGGCAAGCCCCATGCCAAACAACAACGCGTCATCAGCGACCCGAAAGAAGTCGCGCAGCTGGTGATGATGCGCATCGACCAAGTGAACAGCAAAAAAGACGAACTCACCATCGCCGTGAAGGGACTAGCGGATACGGCCAAGCAACTGGTGAGCGTGTATGCGCAGCAGCAGGCGCAACTGGCTAAGTTGGCGAAAAGGGTGGAGGAGTTGGAGAAGCAGAATGCAGAAAAGTAATGCGATGCTGACCCCTTTGATTATCGGCACAAGGGCTTGGGGCAAACGGACGAACGCATCACCTCCCACCCGCTGTATCTGGCATTGGGCAAGGAAGAAACTGAACGTTTGGCTGGGTACCGTGGGCTGTTCCGTAGTGAACTGGATGATGCGGCGATAGCGGATATACGGCTAGCGCTGGCTCAGGGGCAACCGCTGGGAAGCTAACGGTTCAGCGAAATGATGTGTGCAGCAGTGGGTGTGCGGCGTGCGCAAAGAAAGCCATGCAGGCCGATGATGAAGCTCAATCTGAGTGAGAAGGTTGAGGAGCAGAGTGATTTTGGATTTTGAACGGGAGAAATGAAATGCGAAAACATATTGCGAGGCTGACCCTTTTATTCTGTGGGGTGACAGCGGCACAGACACCCTGCTGGGCGGCATCGGTGCGGATCACCTGTACGGCTTCGCCGGGATAGATGTGTTGTTTGGCGGCGAAGACAACGACACCCTGCGTGTCGACGTGACAAAGGGCGACCTCAACCCGTTCAATCAATACGGACAAACGAGAACCGTCTATGCCCTGCCTGAATTCCATGCGGATGACTATCTGGATAGCGGGGCGGGTGAGGACACGTTGGTGGGTGACGGCGGCAACGACACCCTGCTGGGCGGCGACGACATCAATGGCGATATTTTATTTTCGCAAAGCGAATTCGAACCGGCGAATGATTTAATTGGAGGATGAAAGCATGACCAAATCGAAATTACTTTCTGCGACTATGTTGGCAATTGTGATTGCATTTTGCTCAGCACTGTCTTTTGGCGAGGAAGCGAAAAGAGCTTGGCGGGGTTCTGCCTGTTATCAGATGCGGCTGGGAGTGTGGGACAAATTGATGGAAGGTCCCTACCTTGCAAGATATGTATTCAAGACGGATGACGGAAGGATATTCGTGGCTGAGAGGAATGGGGATGATGATTCTAATACGGCAGAAGTTGTCTTCCCGGATGACTTCCAAGAGGAAAGAATGTTTCAGGGGAAGAAAGTAATTTTGCCTGCGGGACATTGTAGTCAAGGAAGCTACACATGGTACATCTACGCAAACGGTGTTTTATTTGAGACCGGGAAGATTGCCTTCTCTAATTAAGTGGGCGACTTGGTAATCTTTCATTAGCCGTATCGAATCTATCGGGAGACACAGTAATGGCAACGAACATGAATCAGCTCACCCCAGAGAAACGCGCCATCGTCAATCAAATTATTGCCATCGGCCAACAGTTGGGGGCATCGAATGACGTCATCATGGCCGCGGTCAATATCGCAAACGCGGAATCAGCTTTTGACCCTACCCTTGATAACGGGGTTCGCCCAAAGACTTTACCTGGATTTTGCTTTGGACTTTATGAATATAAACGTTCGACATGGGATCCTCTCTGGAAGAAATTTACTGCGTCGAACCCGACTAACTCTATATCAAGCTTGAGTGCAGAGGAGGCGTTGTACGCTTTAGACCCCGCCCCACAAATCTACATAACCTATGGCGAACTCAACAAATGGTACAAGGGGTACGACCAGGGTCTGATTGCAAAAAATTTCAAGCCGGGTGGCAATCAGTATTGGAGAGTTAAAGATTTGCAAGAAGCTGGAATCAGTATCCAAGGGAATTTCTTGGAGTATGCCTACTTACGCCATAACACAGTTCCTTCGGAAATTATTAAAGTCACAGACAAAGTATTTACCCAAGCCAACCAAGTGGCGACAGCCTGCCTTGTACTTTTCCAAACGGGGCAAGGAACGCAAGGCACCGGCCTGACCTGTCCAGCACAATCCGACCCCGGTCTCGCCTACACCGAAACCGACAACATCACACTAATCAGCCGTTATTACGAGAACGGCGTCCTCTACATCAAAGACAAACAGACCAATCAGGAATACTGGAATATCCCCACAGCCACGGATGGAGCTCTCGAAGTCACCAAATTTTCCACCGGCCTGATCACCACCGTCACCTACACGGCAGATGGTCAGCTCGACACCACTAACCCTGCCTCAGTATCGCTGGACGCCAGCGCCAGCGCTGATGTAAAGGCAGCATTTGATGCATGGGTAGCTGCGGGTAATGATCCCTCCAACGTCAATCCCGCCGACCTTCATCTTGACCAGACAGCGGGCGGCGTAACCACCCTGCTTGATTCACGGTTATTCAGTTGGGCTGGTGGCGAATACTCGAACAATGCAGTGCTCATAGGTGAAAGCCCCGCATCCGGCACAGGCGGCGACATGCTGCGCGGTGGCATCGGCAATGACCTGCTCATCGGCTCAAGCGGAGCGGACGTGCTGTACGGAGGCGGCGGCAACGACGCCATGGCCGGTGGCGCTGGCGATGACACCTATATCCTGGACGGCAGCGGACAAATCACCATTGAGGACAAAATAGGCAACAACAAAGTATTCCTCAACGGCCGCGAACTGGGTGTTCTCATCCGCCAAGCCGACGGCACCTTCAAATCCGCTGACGGCAAAATCTCCGGCTCCTTGCAAGGTGGCGATCTCATTCTGGTAGACGATACCGGCGCCCAAGTTACCCTCAATAAAAACTTCACCGAAGGCGACTTCGGTATTTATTTCCAGGATGCACCGCCGCCTAATCCTGAAGTCCCCACCATGCCCGCCACCACCCGCGACATCATGGGTGACCTGGCCCCTGCGGAATTCACCGCCACTCTGGCCGTGGGCACCGCCATCGACCCAGGGTGGAAATGGACCATCCTTGACACTCAGGCCAACACCCACGATGAACCGCGCACTGATGCCAACGGAGACACCTACTACATCACCATCACAGACAGCTACACCTACACCTATAACCAGAGAGACGACCTCGACAATTGGATCACCGGCGCGGCGGAGCCCGACCGTGCAGATTCCCTTTATGGCAGTAGCGGCAACGACCACATCATGGGGCTGGGTGGTAACGACAGCATCAATGCCATGCAAGGCGGGGATGACTTCATCGAAACCGGCGACGGCAATAACGTGGTGTCTTCCGGCGCGGGTAACGACATCATCATCGGTGGCGGCGGCAATGATCGCATCTATGCAGGTGAGGGTCTCAACTATGTAGTAGCAGGAGATGGCGACAATGGCGTGGAAGCAGGGGCTGGGAACGATTATCTCCAGACAGGTAAAGGCGACGACTTCATCCGTGCTGGCGATGGCGACAACTACGCGGAAGCGGGTGCCGGGCGGGACTGGGTGTATGGCGGGACCGGCAAGGATTTGTTCATCGGTGGCGCTGACGGCGACATTATGGATGGCGCGGATGGCAACGACCAGCTCTATGGCGAGGCGCAAGTCACCACAGAACAGGCTATCGCAGATGGGAACATCGGCATGGGCACTGGCATGCAGGGTGACTGGCTCAATGGCGGCAGCGGGGATGACATTGTCGTGGGCAGTGCGGGGAATGATGTGTTGATGGGGGCTGGTGGCCGGGATTTACTCATTGCTGGTGCGGGCGATGACGAGATTATGGGCGATACCGACTGGTTGACGAATAGCGTTGACTGGACTGTAACCGACGTGAATGGTGTGCGAACTTTTGAGCCTGTCTACGGTACCGACAAGCCGGCAGATGCGGCGGCGGACACGATATATGCAGGTTCTGGAAACGATCATGTGTGGGCGGGGGCAGGTGATGACGTGGTGTACGGAGAGGATGGCAACGATGCGCTTTCCGGTAACGGAGGAAACGACATCCTTTTTGGCGGAGTAGGAGACGACAATATCAGCGGTGACGGCATTGAGCATGCTGGCGATACGGTTGTAAATGAAGGCGATGACTATCTGGATGGCGGTGCGGGTAACGATGAGCTGAGCGGTCAAGGCGGAAATGATGTTCTTGCAGGCGGGACGGGTGACGACACATTGTGGGGCGGGGAAGGTGACGACCACTTGGAAGGTGGAGAGGGAATAGACACGCTGTGGGGTGGCAACGGCAGCGATACCCTGATCGGTGATGCGGGAGACGACAAACTCTACGGCGAAGCGGGAGATGGTAATTTGCTGGACGGCGGCGACGGCAATGACCTGCTCAACACGGGTGGCACGGGCAACACCCTGCTAGGCGGCGCGGGGGACGATACCCTGGAAGCTATTGGTGGGAGCAGCTATCTGGACGGTGGGGCTGGCACTGATTCCCTCACGGCAACAGATGGCAACAACGAGCTGTTTGGCGGTGCGGGGAATGACAATCTGCAAGCTACTGGCGGCAACAACTATCTCGATGGCGGCGACGGAAACAATCAGATCGTCACCAATGGCGCGGGCGGCAACACTCTCATTGGTGGCATCGGGGATGACACCCTCTCAGCACAAGGGGGTAACAACCTCCTCGATGCGGGCGAGGGAAGCAACATGGTTATTGCCGATGGCGGCGACAATTCGCTGTTTGCGGGCGGTGGTGATGACACGCTTTCGGCGGGTGGTGGCAATAATTATCTGGATGCGGGTGACGGCACGAATACGCTAATTGCTGACGGAGGGTTCAATACGCTCTATGCGGGTTCCGGCAATGATTATCTATCTGCTGCGGGTGGCAACAACTACCTTGATGGGGGAGATGGGGTAGATCAGCTGGTTGCAGATGGCGGTAACAATACGCTGATCGGCGGGGCGGGGGATGACGTTCTTGTTGCGAGCGGTGGCGGAAACCTGCTCGACGGCGGAGAAGGGCGCGATCTGTATGTGTTCGAGGCAGGTTTTGGGACAGACCATATTGCGGATGCCGGGGTAGGCGGCAATACAGTGCAATTCAATTTCGGGTTTGGTGGCTCGGGCATAGTACTGGGACTTGGTTCTTTGAAGCTCAGCTTTGCGAACGGTGATGAACTGCATATTGATGGTTTCGACCCGAATGATCCCATCAACAGTTGCTCTATCGACACGTTTATCTTTGCAGACCGGTCTTTTACCTTGCAACAACTGCTGGATGAAGCCAGTCCGGTGATCGAAGGTACTCCAGGTGCAGACATATTGCAGGGCACGGCGATGGGCGAACGGCTCAATGGTTTGGCTGGCAACGATACGATCAGTGGCGCGGGCGGTTACGACACTATCGACGGCGGAACAGGGGCTGACACGATGTCAGGCGGCATGGGAAATGATCGTTACTACGTCGATAACCAGGGCGATGTGGTTGTTGAAAATGCATTTGAAGGCATTGATACGGTGCTCAGTAGTGTTGGGGCATACACGCTGACCGATAACGTGGAGAACCTGACGCTGTTAGGCCTTTCTTCATATGAGGGTTTAGGCAATGCCCTTGATAACACGATCACCGGCAATAACAACGACAACTACCTCAATGGTGGAGATGGGGCGGATACGTTAGTCGATAACGGAGGGAATGATTTCCTGGATGGCGGTGCGGGTGCAGACAGTATGACCGCCGGGGCCGGGGATGATACCTATTATGTGGATAACGCAGGGGATGTGGTTGTCGAAAATTTCGGTGAGGGTTATGACACCGTTGTTAGTTGCCTGGGTGATTACTCGTTGGCTGCAAACGTGGAGAAGCTCAACCTGTCTGGCAGCGCAGATATCAATGGCAGCGGCAATGCACTGAATAATTATATCGGTGGGAATTCCGGCAACAACGTTCTGGATGGCGCTGCGGGCAATGACCGGGTCGATGGCGGGGCGGGTGCCGACACGATGCTGGGCGGTGCGGGCGATGATGTGTTCTTCGTCGAGAATGTCAATGACGAAGTGATCGAGAATGCAAATGAGGGACTGGATTCGGTTTCCTCATCGATCAGTTATGTGCTTTCAGAAAACGTCGAGAATCTTAGCCTTACAGGGAACAATTCCATTGATGGTTCAGGGAATGCGCAGGATAACGTGATCTATGGAAATAATAGCTCGAATGTATTGTTTGGTGACGCCGGGAATGACACGCTGAACGGCTTGGACGGTGCGGATACGCTGAATGGAGGTGCCGGTGCCGATGTAATGAATGGCGGCTATGGAAATGATGTGTATTTTGTTGATGACGCGGGTGATCAGGCAATCGAGAGTGCGCTAGGAAAAACCTATCAGAACTACTATGGCGGTTCATACATCGTTACGGATATCGACACGGTCAAATCATCTATCAGCTATACGCTGGGTACAAATCTAGAGAATCTGACACTCCTTGGCATTGAAAACATCGACGGCACCGGCAATGCATTGAATAACGTTATTACCGGGAATGGCGGTGACAACGTACTGATTGGCGATGCCGGATCGGACACGCTGGATGGCGGCGCTGGGGCTGATACGCTGATTGGAGGGGCAGGCTCCGATATCTATTACATCGACAACATCAACGATCAAATTATTGATGATGTTGCTGGACAGTCTTTCACCAGATACCAATGGGTTTGGACTGGATACAACTATCAGTATCTGCCCTACACCTACGTTCAGCCGGATTACGAGCAGGTGTATTCGTCAGTTGATTTTGAGTTGAGTGCGAACCTTGAAAATCTCACGCTGACTGGAATCGATAGTATCAACGGTATTGGCAATGAACTGAATAACCAGTTAACGGGAAATGACGCAGACAACATATTGGTAGGTGGCGCAGGGAACGACACGTTTTATGGCATGGGCGGTATCGATACATTGGATGGTGGGGCTGGCGATGACGCTTACAGCATTACGGATACCGGCGATATCATCATTGAGCAAGCAGGGAATGGTTATGACAGGGTGTTTGCCACAACGGACTATACGCTCTCAGCCAATATCGAAGAATTGACACTTGAAGGTGAAGCGATCTCTGGCACCGGAAATGAGACCGATAACCAAATTTTTGGAAATATTCTGGATAACGTCATCGACGGCTCAGCTGGCAATGACCACCTTAATGGGCAGGGGGGTAATGACACGATATTCGGAGGGGAAGGAAACGATGAAATCATTGGTGGTTGGGATGATTATGTCAGAGATGAAAATTGGAACTGGAGCTTGGCACCGAATAGTGACTTTCTGGATGGCGGTAACGGTAACGACCACGTCGATGGCGGGTCTGGTGCAGATTCGATCATGGGTGGTGCGGGAGACGACGTATTGTTTGGCGGTCATGATGACGGCGGAGAAGGTGGCGATCCGTTACTGAATAACGACTATATTGATGGTGGTGAAGGGGACGATCAGATAGACGGTGGAAGCGGTGCCGATATTCTGCTGGGCGGCGCAGGCAACGATTATCTCTACGGCGGAGATGATGGCTGGGCCAGTACCTACTATGACTACGTGACGCAAGACTTCTTGGATGCTTCGTCTGATGACTATTTGGATGGCGGATTGGGTGATGACTGGTTGGAAGGCGGTAGCGGAAACGATACTTTGATCGGCGGCGCAGGGTGGGATGAGTTGTACGGTGGTGATGGGAATGATGTGATATTCGGCACCAGATTTGAAGATGTTACCTCAGTATATGGACAGCAGCCCGAACAACCAGCCGATCTCATTACGGTTTCTTCGGCAGAAGGCGATGACGCAATCGGATCCGCAAACGTGCTTTCTGGTGCGAATAACTATCTATTGAATGGTGTTATAGGGGACGGTCAGTATGCAAATCTTGCTACGGATAGCGGTTGGGATCATGACTTCTACAAGATTGCGCTGACGGCAGGTTCGAGTATCTCAATCTCTACATTCTCGGATATTGATACGGTTATCGGATTATATGATGCAAATGGAAATTTGTTAATTGAAAACGATGATGCTGATGGGGCGGGCGGATCGTGGAATAGCTTGGATTCCAGTTTCACTTTTTATGTGGATGTGGATGGTGAGTATTCCTTGGCCATTACTAGTTATGACAATTGGCTGCCCTCTGATCCCTTCAATCCGAGTCTGAACGGTACTGCGGGGCAATCTCTCGGCGGTGGGGCTTATGAGGCAACTGTTTCCATTTCTTCTACCAACCAGTTTGGTAATGGGTTGGATTACATTGAAGGAGGTACGGGTGACGATACTTATGTCGTTGGGGGCACCTATATCAAAGTTGACGATTGGGTCGTGAACGAATGTGGGGATTCAATCCAGACACAAGCATTGCTATGGACGACGGATGAAGTGGTCGAGTTTGCGGATCAAGGCTACGACGTAGTTCAGACTTTTTCCAGCTTCGTGCTTGATGAGAACATCGAAGAGCTCCAACTGATATTCGACCCGAATACGGCTGCGCTGGATACGCAGTATTACGCTGACATGATCCAGTATGGCCAGGATGGCACGGGAAATGATCTGGACAACGTTATCATCGGCAATGAACTGAACAATCGGCTGGATGGAGGCTTGGGCGCAGATTATCTGGAAGGTGGTGCCGGCAATGACACGTATGTTGTTGATCAGATTGGGGACGTGATTGTTGAGGAAGCCAATGCTGGAATCGATACGGTAGAAAGCTTCATTGATTATTCTCTGAACGGAACCAACCTGGAAAACCTGACCCTGCTGGATGGCGCGATTTCCGGTGAGGGCAATGACGCCGACAATATTATTCAGGGGAATGCCGGCTATAACGAGCTGTATGGTGGTACAGGTAATGACATTCTGATTGCCAATGGTGGTGATGACTCTCTCTATGGAGGCGCTGGCAATGACCGCTATGTGTTCCGCCCTGGCGATGGCGAGGTATGGATATTTGATTCTGAAGGATTGGATACACTGTTTATCGGCGGTGATCTGACTGTTGCTGACATCGAAACAGGCCGGTCTGGAGATGACCTGGTGCTGACGGTGGCAGGGACTCCGGATCAGGTGGTTATTGTGAATTGGTTCACGCAGGCAGAAGGGATTGGACGTATTGAATTTTGCGATGCGTCGGCACTTGATCGTGCCGAGATGGAGGCGATGTTTAACGCCCCTCCAGTTGCTGTAGCGGATAGCATCGTCACGAATGAAGATGTTGCCCAGACAGAAATATCTGCTGCAATGCTTCTCGCGAACGACACCGATCCGAATGCAGGCGATATCCTTAGACTCAACGGATTTGATGCTGTAACGGCAAACGGAAACGCCGTTACGCAGGATGCCAATGGCAATCTGGTGCTTTCCCTTGTTAATGACTATCAATCCTTGGGAGTTGGGCAGTCTGCCTCCGACAGTTTCACCTATACTATCGCCGATGCGGCAGGTGAGACATCGACTGCAACAGTCGATGTCACTATCACCGGCACCAACGATGCCCCAGTTGTGGCCACAGCCATTGCCGACCAAAGCACTTTGCAAGATGCCCCGTTCAGCTTCACTGTCCCGGCCGACAGCTTCCAAGATATCGATACTGGCGACTTGCTGACCTACTCAGCCACACTGGCAGATGGTTCCGCCTTGCCTGCCTGGCTGACATTTGATGCTGCGACGCAAACATTCAGCGGCATACCAGACAACTGGGATGTCGCCATGCTCGATGTGCAAGTCGTCGCGACCGATTTGGCTGGGGCCAGTGCAACCAGCACCTTCGTGCTAGACGTACAAAACGTCAACGACACTCCCACTGCAAATGCCGATACCGGCCTCGCAGTGGAAGACGGCGGAAGCGTACAGCTTGATGCCACATCCCTGCTGGCCAACGACACTGATCCTGATTTTATCTACGGCGATACACTCAGTATCACAGGTGTCAGCCAGGCAGCTTCCGGTGCCGCCGTGTCGTTGGTGAACGGTGCCGTGCAATATGATGTTGGCAACCTGTATCAATCACTGGCACAAGGCCAGACCACCACCGACACCTTCAGCTATACCGTGACCGACACTGCCGGAGCCATTTCCACAGCCGAAGTCACTATGACCATCACCGGAGTCAATGACGGCCCCGTTACAGCAGACGATCAAGCCGCCGTACAAGAAGACCTCAGCATTGCAGCCACAGGCAATGTTTTGTCCAACGACAGCGACATCGACCAAGGCACCGTGCTGCAGGTGGCAAATGCAGGCACACAGCAAGGTCAATACGGCAGTCTCGTACTCAATGCAGATGGCAGTTACAACTACGTTTTGGACAACAACACCCAAGCGGTTCAATCGTTGGCGCAAGGCCAAACCGTCACCGAACAGTTCGCCTATCAAGCCACTGATGGCATCGCAAGTACCCCGGCTACGCTAACTGTGACGATCACCGGCACAAATGATGCTCCTGTGACAGAAATTGATACGGCAGCAGTGCAAGAAGATGGGGCGATCACTGCAGGCGGCAACGTATTGATCAACGATACGGATGTTGATCAAGGTTCTGTTCTAAGTGTTGCCAATGCAGGCGTCTTCGTTGGCCAGTTCGGCACCTTGACGCTGAACGCGGACGGCAGCTACGAGTACGTGCTGGACAACGCCTCCTACGACGTACAGTCGTTGGCAGAAGGCCAAGTCGTCACCGATACCTTCGACTATGCGGCAACGGATGGCATCACTTCAACACCATCGACTCTGACAGTGAGCATCACCGGCACCAACGATGCGCCTGTAGTGGTGGCTGATGTAAATGCAGTTCAGGAAGACGTCACCCTCACTGCCACAGGCAACGTTCTGTCCAACGACAGCGATATTGATCAGGGCACCGTGCTGCAAGTCGCCAATGCTGGCATCTTTGTCGGCCAGTTCGGCACGCTCACCATCAACGCAGATGGCAGCTACAGCTACGCACTGGACAACGCCTCACTTGGAGTGCAGTCCCTGGCTCAAGGCCAAGTCGTCACCGATACCTTCGACTATGCGGCAACGGACGGCATCACCTCAACCCCCTCGACTCTGACAGTGAGCATCACCGGCACCAACGATGCCCCAGTGGTTGCGGCTGATGTGAACGCTGTGCAAGAGGATGTGGTGATCTCGGCCACCGGTAATGTGCTAGCCAACGACAGCGACATCGATCAAGGCACCGTGCTTCAAGTCGCCAATGCAGGCGTCTTCGTCGGCCAGTTCGGTACGCTCACCCTCAATGCCGACGGCAGCTACAGCTATGCTCTGGACAATGCGTCTTATGGTGTTCAGTCACTGGCCCAAGGCCAAGTCGTCACCGACGCCTTCGACTACGCCGCAACAGACGGCATCACCTCCACACCGTCAACACTCACTGTAAGCATCACCGGCACAAACGATGCACCTGTGGTTGTTGCTGATGTGAACGCTGTTCAGGAAGACGTCACGCTTACTGCCACTGGCAATGTTCTGTCCAACGATAGCGACATCGACCAAGGCACAGTGCTGCAGGTAGCCAATGCGGGAATCTTTGTCGGACAGTTCGGCACCTTGACGCTGAACGCAGATGGCAGCTACAGCTACGCACTGGACAACGCCTCACTTGGAGTGCAGTCCCTGGCTCAAGGCCAAGTCGTCACCGATACCTTCGACTATGCGGCAACGGACGGCATCACCTCAACCCCCTCGACTCTGACAGTGAGCATCACCGGCACCAACGATGCCCCAGTGGTTGCGGCTGATGTGAACGCTGTGCAAGAGGATGTGGTGATTTCGGCCACCGGTAATGTGCTAGCCAACGACAGCGACATCGATCAAGGCACGGTGCTGCAGGTTGCCAACGCCGGGGTCTTTGTTGGCCAGTTCGGCACGCTGACGCTGAATGCTGACGGTAGCTACAGCTATGCCTTGGACAACGCTTCACTTGGCGTCCAGTCTCTAGCCCAAGGCCAAGTCGTCATCGACACCTTCGACTATGCTGCAACTGATGGCATCACCGCTCCACCTTCGACCTTGACGGTATCCATCACCGGCACCAACGATGCGCCTGTGGTCGTGGCTGATGTGAACGCCGTACAAGAAGATGTCACGTTCACCGCCACCGGCAATGTGCTGGCCAACGACAGCGATATTGATCAGGGCACTGTGCTGCAAGTCGCCAATGTAGGCGTCTTCGTTGGCCAGTTCGGCACGCTCACCCTGAACGCGGACGGCAGCTACAGCTATGCTTTGGACAACGCTTCACTTGGCGTCCAGTCTCTAGCCCAAGGCCAAGTCGTCACCGACACCTTCGACTATGCTGCAACCGATGGCATCACCGCTACACCTTCGACCTTGACGGTATCCATCACCGGCACCAACGATGCGCCTGTGGTCGTGGCTGATGTGAACGCCGTACAAGAAGATGTCACGCTCACCGCCACCGGCAATGTGCTTGCCAATGACAACGATATTGATCAGGGCACTGTGCTGCAAGTCGCCAGCGCAGGTGTCTTTGTCGGCCAGTTCGGCACGCTCACGCTCAATGCCGACGGCAGCTACAGCTATGCTTTGGACAACGCCTCCTGCGGCGTTCAGTCTCTTGCACAAGGACAGGTCGTCACCGACACCTTCGACTATGCCGCGACAGATGGAATCACCTCAACACCATCCACACTGACAGTGAGCATCACTGGCACTAACGATGCACCTGTGGTTGTTGCTGATGTGAACGCTGTGCAAGAGGATGTGGTGATCTCGGCCGCCGGTAACGTGCTTGCCAACGACAGCGACATTGATCAGGGCACGGTGTTGCAAGTTGCGAACACAGGCGTCTTCGTCGGTCAGTTCGGCACCTTGACGCTGAACGCAGATGGCAGCTACAGCTACGCACTGGACAACGGCAGCTACGGTGTTCAGTCTCTAGCCCAAGGCCAAGTCGTCACCGACACCTTCGACTATGCTGCGACCGATGGCATCACCTCAACACCATCAACCTTGACCGTCAGCATCACCGGCACCAACGATGCCCCAATTGTGGCCGTACCGCTGACCGATGCCAGCACACTGGAAGATCAAACCTTCAGCTATCGTGTGCCGGACGGCACCTTCACCGACATCGATCAAGGTGATGTGCTGAGCTATCAAGCTGCCATGGCTGACGGTTCCGCACTGCCGGACTGGCTCAAGTTTGATGCTGCGACCCAAACTTTCAGTGGTATCCCTTCTAACTGGGATGTTGGTCTGTTGGATGTCGCCGTAACCGCCACAGACTTGCAGGGTGCCACGGCCACCAGCACCTTCAGTCTGGACGTGCAGAACGTCAACGACGCACCCGTTGTGCTGGCCCATATGGCAGACCAGCGTGTAGACAACGGCAAACGCTTCAGCATCGCTATCCCGGCCGGCACCTTCGACGACTGGGACATCGTGCATGGTGACAGCCTTAGCTACAGCGCAACCCTTGCCAACGGAGAAGAACTACCGGAATGGCTCAACTTCGATGCCGCCACTGGCACCTTCTCAGGCCGTGCAAAAGGTTCGGACAGCTACGATATCCTGCTCACCGCCACCGACCAGGCCGGCGCCAGCGTCTCGCAGGTCTTCACCTTCAGTGCTGGCAAGGACGATCAGGATGAGCATCGCGATGACGAGCATGATGACAACGAGCGTCATGACAACGAGCATGATGATGACGAGCATGACTACCATGCAACTCCCGACACCACGCAGGACGAGATCATTGTCAGCAGCAGCGTGAACGACATCATCCATACCGGCAACGGCGCGGACAGCATCCTCTTTGGACGCGGCGATGGGCAGGACACGGTCTACGGTGGAGAAGGGACGGACAACACTCTGATCCTTACTGACGGCATCCAGATGACCGACATCGCCCTGACGCGGAACGCCAACGACCTCATCCTTGAAGCCGGTTCAGCCGACCAGATCACCCTGCGCAGCTGGTATGACACCTCCGCCAACTTCAAGAGCGTACTCACGCTGGACATCATCTCTCAGGCGGTAACCGAGTTCGATGAAAAGTCGAAACGCAAGTCTGAGCATAAGTCAGACCATCAAGAGATCAAGACCACGCTCGACCAGTACGACTTCAGCGCCGTGGTCGCCGCCTTTGATCAGGCCTGGGCGGCGGACAGCACAATCCAGCACTGGAACGCTGCACAGACGCTGGCAACAGCCCATGTAGATGACGGCGACGATGCCGCACTGGGAAGCTCAGCCTTCAAGGACATGAGCATCAGCAGCTTGATGGCGTTGGGGCAGGCAAACCAGAACCTCAATACGATGCAGTTAAATCAGGACCGGGCGCGGGGATAAGCATTTGAGGTCGTCATCATTTGATCGAGATGGTGTGCCTGAATAATTAGGTGCTTGGCAGTGGGGCAAATTGATGAGTGCTGTCCCTCTGCTGGTTGAGAGGGAATGGATTGCAACGAAAAATTACGGCTGCAGGAGGTGTCTAAATTGCTGGCTCATGGAATCACAAATGTCATTCGCTCTAACAAAGCTGCTCCAGCCGACGCTCGCTTCGTTCGCGACGTCTGAGTTGCAACGTTAGCCATCTGAAGCGATGAACCGTCTTTTCGTAACCGCGAACCACTACTACTCCGCATTGGAGCGGTTTGGTCTTCAGTACATGCTGAAGTCGCCTTGGCCATGGTTATTGGCAGCTTTGCTATTTGCATTTATCTGGCAAGGATTCGCATTTGTGACAAGTGGCCCAAAGTTGCACGGAACGGCCCATTTCCTCGACTGGCAGTTCGTATCACTAATCGTGCTTGAGTTTGCCATCCTCGCCCTTTCGAGCAAGCTAAAGTCGGAAAAGACAAAGTTCGTCCTGAAGAGAATAAATTCAAAATATCGACAGTCATTCTCCTCAATTGAGCAAACGCGCCGCTTCTTGCTACGGCGGCTCCTTGGGCGCCACGAATCTGAGTATCTCTCCTTTGTAGACGACATTCAGAAGGCAATTGCCTATCAGGATCAATTGCGAAATCCCCTGGCATTTGATTTTTCACGAGTCCTTCTCTTCCTGTACGACCCGGATTCAAAACAGCGTATCTATGCACTCTTGGTAGTTATTGTGTCTGTGTTGACCGCGCTCTCAATCCGTGAAGGGGGGAGCATCTCGAATATCTTTGAGTTCTTCGCCGGTGAAAACGTAGCCTTGGTGATTTTTGCTTGGTTTTTGTTGGTTATCTTTCTCGCAGGTTTGCTGATGCTCCTTCTCGTTATAAGGCTTGGTATCGAAGTACTCTGGGCCTGACCTGCCCAGATTCTTCGGACCATTCATTCTTGGAGAACGGCCTCGGTTTCAGCGGTCTTGCCGCCCATTGATCTGAACGCGCTTGGCGTCAGATTACCTAAACTCGA
>NZ_BAAHSJ010000016.1:0-15493 GCF_054601595.1 Sideroxyarcus sp. TK5
CCCGGCATGCAAGTCACGGCGGAGATACACCTTGGTACCAGAACCATTCTTGAGTATTTGCTCTCACCGGTCATGGGGGCGTTTCAGGAGGCGGGGAGGGAGCGGTGAGGGGAATGAAGTTGAAAGTCTTGACGGGTACGCTGACGATCAGAATTGCGAAAAAAATATTTTGAGGAAAGCGGCATGATGATTAATTGTAGTACGTGCCCAATGATTCCCCTAAAGGGCAATTCGATGCTGCCCCTTTGATTTCCTGTTTACGATGTGGATGCAGCAAATGATGCGATATTTGAGATGAGGAGATTGGGATGATCGAAAATCAAATGCCTATAGCTAGTCATGGAGGTGTCCGTTGGTGGTACATCAGTCTGACGATGCTCTGTTTGACAATTATTGGTTCAGCCGAGGCGGCAACTTTGCCTAAAGGGGATTGTTTGGATCCCAAATCCTTCACAGATTTAAGGCACTGTCGATTTAAGGGCGCTGACTTAAGGAATGTGGATCTACAGGGCGCTGATATGCGTGGGATTTTATTCTTTAGAACACAGCTTCAAGGCGCCAATCTGACCAATGCTTTGATTGATGGACGTTATATAACGTATGCATTCTTGGATGGAGTGATTGGTTTGCCAACAGAAGCTCTAAAAATTATTAATACCTCTTATCTAGTAACACCTAAGGACAGGGACGATTATTCAATTTCCGCTTTGCCAAGCGACTACAAAGGCGGCAATGAAAATATCGCGGGACTAGACAATATTTTCTTGACGCAAAATGTGGCAGGAACTTATAGCACCCTAGCTTTGCTCGCATATCCAAAGTATGGAGATACACAAAAGTCGACAATATTTGCGCGATTCGATAACGAAAAATTTGATTTTCCTGCCTGTTACAGAAGCGTCAATCTATTAAGTAGTGTTCGCCACTACTACCCCCGATGGAACTCAATGAAGGTTAAGTCAACCTCAAATAGTGGTTACTTAATCGGGGTGCACGCATCCGGACAAGATGGTGACGACATGGGGATGGGCGGGTGGGACATGATTGCCTTCATAAAGCTATCACTAAACTGCGACATATCTGTTTTGCACAAAGAAAATGCCAAGTGGGCGGAAGATCCAGAGCAAACAAGCTGCCAAGGTGGACATCTTGACTATCGTTTGGTGGATGAGCGAACAGCGGAGATACAGATAACTGAGCACACTTGTGGGTTGTCAGAAAAATCTAAAGCGAAGGTCTCGTACAAGAAAATCAAGCTAGATATACACAATTAAGTAGTTACGACAAAGGGGAATATTATGAGCTTTCAAGATGTAATGAACCAAATGCTGCCCCCGAACAATGGTGTTTCTGCGGGAATCACCAGTAACGGAATAAATACTTTTTGTAGTCATCGTGATCGTCCGATTCCTAAAAGACAAATTCATTTTGGCGTCGATATTAATTATGCAGGCTTGGGCCAAAATGGCCTTAACTTGACCAACCCATCAGTCTATTCGCCTGTATCTGGAAAGGTAATTGGTATTCAAAGTGGAACTAATGGAGTCATTATTCGAGACCAATATGGATTTATTCACGAGCTGAGGCATTTCGAGACATTAGATTCAAATCTAACAGTAGGGGCCAATATAAGTGCGGGCGCACTAATTGGTACAATGGGCGATACAGGGTCGCCTGGATCGCAACATGTTCATTACACCATGAAAGTTGGCGGTACACCGTTTGATCCTGTTGCCTACTGGGACAGCGGAGTTATTGATGATCCATCACTCTGCCCTGACACGCCTATCAATGAAATCAAAAAGAAAGTCGCCAAAGCCACCGTCACCCGCTCTCCGATAGCGCTAGACCTCAACGGCGACGGCGTCACCACCACCCCCCTGACTGCCGGCGCCTACTTCGACCACGACGGCAACGGTTTCGCCGAACAGACCGGCTGGGTGAATTCTGATGACGGAATACTGGTACGTGACCTAGATGGCAGCGGCACCATAGACACCGGGCGTGAACTCTTCGGCTCCGAGACAATCCTCGCCAACGGCCAGAAAGCCGCCAACGGATACCAAGCCCTCGCCGAACTCGATACCAACCACGACGGCCAGATCGATGTACAAGATGCCGCCTACAGCACCCTCAAAGTTTGGAAAGACATCGACGGCGACGGCTACAGCAATGCTGACGAACTCATGTCGCTCGCTGACGCAGGCGTACAAAGCATCGCCACCGGTTACGCTACCGTCAACCAGACCGATGCCAACGGCAACATCACCAAACAGACCAGCACCTTCACCAAAACAGACGGCAGCACCAGTGCTACTGCCGACATCTGGTTCCAGACCGATAAAACCTACACCATCGCCAACGACTGGATCGAAGAGGCCGACATTGTTGCCGCCTTGCCTGACCTAGAAGGTCTCGGCAACGTCTACGACCTGCGCCAAACTATCCTGCGAGACAGCACTGGCCATCTGCAAGACCTTGTCCAGCAATTCATCAACGAGACCGATCCTGCTGCCCGCCACGCGCTCACTACTCAACTCATCTACGCATGGGTCGGAGTAGAGAATATTGATCCCGCCAGCCGCGCCGCCCGCATCATCTACGGCAACGTCATCGGCGACGCGCGCAAGCTCGCCACCCTCGAGGCCATATTGGGTGAACCTTATCTAGGAACATGGTGCTGGGGCGAACGCGACCCCAACCCGCACGGCCCCGCCTCCAAGATATTGCTCGAAGCCTTCAACGAATTCGCCGACAGCGTTTACAACCAACTCATGGCGCAGACGCATTTCCAGCCGCTGATCGACACCATCAGCTACACCTGGAACGCCACCACCCTGCAATACGACTGGGATATCAGCAACACTATCACCGTATTACAGGCCATCTACGATGCCGACCCCAGCAACAGCATCCTCGATATCAGCGAATTCGCCAACGTCCTCAAACAAAGCGATGCCAACGGATTGCAAGTGCTCGGCGCACTGCGCGCCCAAGGCGATGCCACAGGCTCAGGCTTCGCCCAACTGCTCGCCATCATCGGGCTGGATACCACCATGGGTGATGCGGGCAACAACACTTTGCGCGGGAGTGCCATCAACGATGCCCTGTATGGCATGGGCGGGCAGGACAACCTGTACGGCAACGGCGGCAACGACATCCTCAACGGCGGCACCGGTGATGACTATCTGGTGGGTGATGCGGGCAACGACACTTACCTGTTTGCGCGCGGTGACGGTAACGACATCGTCTACGATGTGGATGCCACGATAGGCAATACAGACACCATCCGCTTCGGTGCGGGAATTACCGAAAGCGACATCGCCCTGACGCGTAGCGGCTACGATTTGGTGCTGACTATTACCCCGCCGCTAGATTCTGGACTCGCTGCTGATCAGATCACCATCCACAACTGGGGGGAAGGCGATGTCTACCGCATTGAGCGTTTTGAATTCGCCCCCACAGTTGCGGGGGAACTTGGTGTGGTGTGGGATACAGAACAGATACAAGCACATATTCCTGTGCCGGTGAGCACCGAGGGTGATGACACCTTGTTCGCATGGCAGGGCGATGCCGTATCTCCCCAAGGCTTGGGCGGCAATGACATTCTTTATGGCAACAGCAGCAATAACGCATTGGATGGCGGTGCAGGCGATGACTGGATCGACGGTGGCGCTGGCATCGACCAGATGACAGGCGGCACAGGCAACGATACTTACGTGGTGGACAATGCAGGAGATGTCGTCACAGAAAATATCGCTGAAGGTATCGACACTGTCCTATCCGGCATCAGCTATACCTTGGGCGACAATCTGGAAAGCCTGACCTTAATGGGTGGCGATTCCATCAGCGGTACGGGCAATGCACTGGATAACGTGATCATTGGCAACGCTTCGGCTAATTTGCTGGATGGTGGTGCAGGTGCCGATGCGATGGCAGGTGGTGCAGGAGATGACACCTACATTCTGGATAATCTCGGCGATACGGTGATGGAAAACGTCGGACAAGGTAAAGACACGGTCGTTAGTCCATTCGATTATGTTTTGGGCGCGAATGTCGAGAACCTCACCTTGACACAGGGTGTCGCATTGAACGCGACCGGCAACGAACTCGACAACATCCTCACCGGCAACAGTAACGACAATACGCTGACTGGACTGGCCGGCAATGACAAATTGGATGGCGGTGCAGGTGCTGATACCTTGCTGGGTGGGACGGGTGACGACACTTACATCGTAGAAAATACGGGCGATCTCGTAGTCGAGAACTTGGGGGAGGGGATCGACCTAGTCAAGTCATCCATCACTTACACACTCACCGATAACGTCGAGAATCTCACGCTGACAGGTGCAGCAGCAATCAATGGCACAGGCAATGTGCTGGACAACTTCATCACCGGCAACGATGCCGCTAACACTCTAATTGGATTGGAAGGCAACGACACGCTGGATGGCAAGGGTGGTGCAGACTCATTGCTGGGTGGAGCTGGCGACGATACTTATGTCGTCGACAATGCAGGCGATGTTGTCACTGAAAATGCACTTGAAGGCATCGACACCGTACAGTCCGGCATCAGTTATAGGCTCGGTGACCATGTCGAGAATCTCACGCTCACTGGTTGGTCAGCTATAAACGGTACAGGCAATACGCTCGACAATGTCATCGTCGGCAACGGCAGTAGCAACGTTCTGGATGGCGGTGTGGGGGCGGATGCCATGGCTGGTGGTGGTGGTGACGATACATATATCCTCGACAACCTCGGTGACACAGTCAACGAAGCATTAGGGTATGGGACAGACACGGTCATTAGTCCCTTTAATTACACGCTCGGCGCGAACGTCGAGAACCTCAACCTCACCGAAGGCGTTGCAATAATCGGTACTGGCAACGAACTCAACAACGTTGTCATCGGTAACAGCAACGACAACATACTGACCGGCTTAGCGGGCAATGACACGCTGGATGGCGGCATCGGTGCGGATACGCTAGTTGGCGGCACTGGCAACGACACCTACGTAGTGGACAACCTACTCGACACCACCATCGAAGCGGCGGGTGAGGGCATCGACACCGTCAAGAGCAATCTGACATGGACGCTGGCGGACAACCTCGACAACCTCACACTCACTGGCGCGGCAGCCATCGATGGCACGGGCAATGTGCTGGATAACGTGATTCTCGGTAACGTGGCAGACAACACACTCACCGCGCTGGGAGGCAACGACACGCTGGATGGCGGTGCAGGTGCTGACACCATGCTGGGCGGCACAGGCAATGACACTTACGTGGTGGACAACGCAGGCGATCTGGTGATCGAGAATGCGGGCGAAGGCATCGACCTAGTCAAGTCGAGCATTACCTACACGCTCAATGATAACGTTGAGAATCTAACCTTGACCGGCTCGACTGCAATTAGTGGCACTGGAAACGTGTTGGACAACGTCATTGTTGGCAACAGCAGCAGCAACACACTGGCAGGATTGGAAGGTGACGACACAATCGATGGTGGTGCTGGTGTAGACACCATGCTGGGCGGTGTGGGCAACGATACCTACGTGGTGGATAACACGAGTGATGTGATTATCGAAAATGTGGGCGAGGGTGTCGACACTGTTTTGAGCAGTGCAGAATATACCTTGTCTGACAACGTTGAGAATTTGACGCTGACAGGCGCAGCAAACGTTAGCGGCACTGGTAATGCACTCGACAACATCATTACAGGAAATTCAGCTAACAACGCGCTCTTCGGGATGGGAGGAAACGATACCCTATTTGGCAATGCTGGCAACGACACCTTGGATGGGGGCGTAGGTGCTGACACCATGTCAGGCAACGCAGGTAACGATACCTATGTCGTGGATGACATCGGCGATGTTGTGAATGAGTCGTTCAATTCAGGTACTGACACTGTTCAATCCGCCATCAATTACGCACTGACCGACAACGTTGAGAATCTGATCTTGACAGGAACCGACAACCTTGATGCCAACGGCAACATGCTGATCAACACCCTCACTGGCAATGCAGGCGACAACATCCTTTTCGCTCTGGCAGGTAACGACACGCTGGTGGGTGGTGCGGGCAACGATCTGCTGGATGGTGGCACAGGCGCAGACACCCTGTCCGGCGGCACGGGCGACGACACCTACATCGTTGATGACATCGGCGATGTCGTCACTGAAAATCTTGCCGAAGGCATGGATACCGTGCAGTCCTCCATCGCCTATACGTTGGGCGACAACGTCGAGAATCTCACCCTTACCGGCACGACCGTGATCGATGGAACCGGCAACGCACTGGACAACGTCATCACCGCCAATGACAGCGGCAATATCCTGAATGGCATGGAAGGCAACGACACGCTCATGGGTGGTGCGGGCAATGACCTGCTGGACGGTGGTCTCGGTGCGGACAGCATGTCGGGTGGAGCGGGTGATGACACTTACATCGTGGATGAAGTCGGCGATGTGGTGAATGAATCTACTGGTGCTGGCACGGATACCGTGCAGTCCTCCATTACCTATACCTTGGGTACCAATGTTGAAAACCTCGTTTTGACTGGCGAGGCGAATCTGGACGGTACCGGCAATACTCTGGATAACAGCCTCGTCGGTACGGCCGGAAACAATGTGCTGGACGGCGGTGCGGGAGTGGACAGCTTGGCAGGCGGTGCGGGAAATGACACTTACATCGTGGACGATTCCGCAGACGCGGTAGTCGAGCTGGCCGGCGAAGGGACGGACAGCGTGATCGCTTCGGCGGATTACACGCTTTCGGACAATGTGGAAAATCTTACCCTCGCGGACGGCGCAGTGTCAGGCACAGGCAACGCGCTCAATAACCTTATCACCGGCAATGCTGGCGACAACGTCTTGAGTGGCATGGCGGGCAACGACACGCTGGATGGTGGCGCGGGTGTGGATGCGATGGCGGGCGGTATCGGTAACGATACCTACTATGTGGACAATACAGCCGATGTCATCGCAGAAAATGTCAACGAAGGCACAGACAGTGTGCTTGCCTCGGCGACCTACACGCTTTCTGATAACGTCGAAAACCTCACCCTCACTGGCACAGCCAACATCGACGGCACGGGCAATGCGCTGAACAACGCGATCACCGGCAATAGCGGTGCAAACGTACTGGATGGCGCAGCAGGCGCTGACACCATGACGGGCGGGGCGGGCAACGACACCTATATCGTGGACAACGTGGGTGACAAGACGGTCGAGGCGCTCAATGCGGGTATCGATACCGTGCTCTCTTCTGTGAGCTATACCTTGGCTTCCAATGTCGAAAATCTCACGCTCACCGGCGCGAACAACATCAATGCGACCGGCAACGAACTGAACAACATTCTGATCGGCAACACGGCCAACAATGGTTTGTACGGTTTGGCAGGGAACGATACGTTGATCGGCGATACCGGGAATGACGTATTGAATGGCGGCACGGGCGCAGACAGCATGGCTGGCAATGCAGGCGACGACATCTATGTCGTCGATAACGCGGGCGACGCAGTGACGGAGAATGTTGATGAAGGTGTCGATACTGTGCAGTCCTCCATCACTTACACGCTGGGCGCGAACGTCGAAAATCTCACCCTGACCGGCACAGCTTCGATCAACGGCACGGGAAACGCGCTGGACAACGTGATCGTGGGCAACAACGGCAATAATGTGCTGTCTGGCCTGGACGGAAACGATAGCCTGACCGGCAATTCCGGCAACGACACGCTGAACGGTGGCACGGGGGCGGATGCAATGGCGGGCGGTGCAGGAAACGATACTTATGTAGTGGACGATGCGGGCGATCTGGTAACAGAAGGGTTGAACGCTGGAACCGATCTGGTGCAATCCGGCATCACTTACACGCTCACCGCGAACGTCGAAAACCTCACCCTGACCGGCGCGGACAGCATTGACGGCACCGGGAATGCGCTCAACAACATCATCACCGGCAACACCTCGGCGAACGTGCTGGACGGCGGCGCAGGCGCGGACACGATCTATGCAGGCACAGGCGACGACACGCTAATTGGCGGCGACGGCAATGACGGACTTTACGGCAACGAGGGAAATGATCTGCTGCTGGGCGGTTCGGGCAACGATACGCTGAATGGCGGCCTAGATGCGGACACGATGCAGGGCGGCTTGAACGATGATACCTATGTGGTGGACAACGTCGGCGATCTTGTCGTGGAGAACCTCGCAGAAGGCACGGATCTTGTGCAGTCGTCCATTACCTACACGCTCACGGATAACACCGAAAACCTCACTCTGACCGGTACGGCTGCGATCAACGGCACGGGCAACATCCTCAACAACATCATCCTTGGAAATACAGGCAACAACACCTTGGTGGGTCTGGAAGGTAACGATACGTTGAATGGCGGTGCGGGTGCAGACACCATGTTGGGTGGCTTGAACGATGACACGTATGTGGTGGATAACGCGGGTGACATCGTCATTGAGAACCTTGGCGAAGGTATCGACAATGTGCAGTCTGGTATCAGCTACACGCTGACGGACAACGTTGAGAATCTCACCCTGACCGGTACGGCTTCGATCAACGGCACGGGCAACGCGCTGGACAACGTGATCGTGGGCAACAACGGCAACAATGTGCTGTCTGGCCTGGATGGCAACGACAGCCTGACTGGCAATTCCGGCAACGACACGCTGAACGGTGGCACGGGGGCGGATGTGATGGCGGGCGGCGCGGGCAACGACACCTACGTGGTGGACAATGTTGGCGACTTGGTGACCGAGGCAGTGAATGCGGGAACAGATCTGGTGCAATCGTCCATCACTTACACGCTCACCGCCAATGTCGAGAATTTGACCCTGACCGGCGCTGATGTCATCGACGGTACGGGTAATACACTCAACAACATCATCACGGGCAACGCTGCGAACAATATCGTGGATGGCGGTGCAGGTGCTGATTCGCTCTATGCTGGAGCGGGTGATGACACGCTGCTAGGTGGGGCAGGCAACGACATTCTGGACGGTGGTGTGGGCGCAGATGCGATGTCCGGTGGTTTGAACGACGATACCTATGTGGTGGACAACGTCGGCGATCTGGTTACAGAGAATCTGAATGAGGGTGTCGATCTTGTTCAATCTTCCATCACTTATACGCTGACCGACAACGTCGAGAACCTCACCCTGACCGGAGCGGCCAACATCGACGGTACGGGCAATATGCTCAATAACGTCATCCTTGGCAACAGCGGTGCTAACCTGCTGACGGGTCTGGAAGGTAATGACACGCTAAATGGTGGTGCGGGTGCGGACACCATGCTGGGTGGCACCGGTAACGATACATTTGTCGTGGACAATGCCGGCGACCTTGTTATCGAAAGTCTTGCTGAAGGTGTCGACAACGTTCAATCCAGCGTCACATACACGCTGACGGACAACGTCGAAAATCTCACTCTGACCGGTACGGCATCGATAAATGGAACTGGCAACGCGCTGGACAACGTGATTGTGGGCAATACAGGTAACAACGTCCTGTCCGGTTTGGAGGGCAACGACAGTCTGACCGGCAACTCTGGCAACGATACACTTGATGGTGGCACCGGCGCTGACAGCCTGGCAGGCGGTGCAGGCAACGACACCTACGTAGTGGACAATATCGGCGATATGGTGACCGAAGCAGCAAACTCCGGCACGGATACGGTTCAGTCGTCCATCACTTACACCCTGGGGGCGAATGTCGAGAACCTCACCCTCACTGGGGTGGATGCCATCAACGGCACGGGCAATACTTTGAATAATACGATCACGGGCAATGCGGCCGCGAACGTGTTGGATGGTGGGGCAGGTGCGGACAGCATGGCTGGCGGAGCGGGTGACGATACCTACATGGTGGACAACGCCAGCGACGTGGTGACGGAAGCGTTGAATGCGGGTATTGATCAGGTTCAATCCGGCATCAGTTACACACTGACTGCAAACGTCGAGAACCTAACTCTGACGGGTGCCGCCGCGATCAACGGCACAGGCAATGCGCTCGACAACATAATCATCGGTAATGCAGCAGCCAACGTGCTGAACGGAGGCACGGGTGCAGACACGATGTCCGGTGGTGCGGGTAACGACACCTATGTCGTGGACAACGTCGGTGATGTCATAGTGGAAGAACTCAATTCCGGTACGGATAGCGTACAGTCCAGCGTCACATACACGCTCTCTGACAACGTCGAGAATCTCACGCTAACAGGCACAGCTGCCATCGATGGCACCGGCAACGCGTTGGACAACGTCATCTCAGGCAACAGCGGCGTTAATGTGCTGGCCGGCCTAGGGGGCAATGACACCTATTACGTAGACAACACGGCCGATGTGATCGTGGAGAATGCTGGTGAGGGCACCGATTGCGTGAACTCGTCCGCGACTTATACGCTTGCCGACAATATCGAGAACCTAACCCTTACCGGGACGGCTGCAATCAACGGCACGGGCAACGCACTCGACAATGCGATCACTGGCAATAGCGGCAACAACGTGTTGGATGGTGGCGCTGGCGCAGATGCGATGGCAGGTGGTGCAGGTAATGACACCTATGTCGTGGACAATGCAGGCGATGTGGTAACTGAAGCATTGAACGCTGGTACTGACACGGTTCAATCCAACATCAGTTACACCCTCGGCAACAATCTGGAGAATCTCGTTCTCACAGGCGCAGATTCGCTCAGCGCTACGGGGAATTCATTGAACAACGTAATCTCCGGCAATAGCGGCAACAACTTGATCGATGGTGGAGCCGGTGCAGACACGATGTCGGGCGGCGCAGGCGATGACACGTATGTGGTGGATAACACGGGTGACGTGATTGTTGAAGCTGCGAGTGAGGGGTTCGATACTGTTCAAGCCAGTGCAAATTACACGCTGGGGGCCAATATCGAAAATCTTGTCCTCGCTGGCACTGCCGATATTAGTGGTACAGGAAATGCGCTCGACAACGAGATTATCGGTAATTCTGGCAACAACTCACTGATCGGTGATGCTGGCAACGACACCCTCAATGGTGGTGTTGGCGCAGACTCTATGGCCGGTGGAACAGGTGATGACACATACATCGTCGACGACACAGGTGATGTTGCAATAGAAGCCATGAACGCGGGCATCGACTCCGTTCAATCGAGCGTCACTCACACCCTTTCCGACAACGTCGAGAACCTCACCCTGACGGGCGCAGCCTCCATCAATGCAAGCGGCAATGCGCTGGATAATATCCTCACTGGCAATAGCAGTGCGAACGTACTGGATGGCGGAGCAGGGGCGGATACCCTGATTGGCGGCCAAGGCAACGATACGTTGATGGGTGGTGCAGGTAATGATCACTACGAATTCAATCCGGGTGACGGGGTCGACACCATTGTTGATGCATCGGGTCTCGACACGCTCTTTGTGGGCGGCAACCTGATCGAAGCCAATCTCGAAGGATTCCGTGTCGGGAACGACATGTTGATCAGTGTGATGGGTACGACCGACTCCATCACACTGATCAACTGGTTCGCCCAAGGGCAAGGTGTGCAACGTATCGAATTCGCAGATGGCTCATTCTTGGACGCAGTCGGCATTGAAGGCCTGTTGAATCGTCCACCAGTCGCGAATCCGGATGACATCACCGTTGACGAAGATACCGCACAGACTGCCATCCCGGTCTCGACACTGCTTGCCAACGACACCGACCCGAACACGGGTGACGTCATCAGCTTGGCAGGATTCGATGCCGTCAGTGCACTTGGCAACACCGTCGCACACGATGCAAATGGCAATCTCGTTCTGGACATTGGACAGCGCTACCAATCCCTTGCCCAAGGCCAGACCGTCACAGACACCTTCGGCTACACCATCAGTGATCGCAAAGGCGAAACAGACAGCACATTGGTTAACGTCACCATCACTGGTGTGAATGACGCACCGATCACTGTGACTGATGATGCAACTGCATTGCAGGAAGATATCAACATTTCCGCGATAGGGAATGTCCTGACCAACGACAGTGACATTGACCAAGGAACGGTATTGCAGGTCGCCAACGCGGGTGTCTTCATCGGCCAGTACGGCACCCTGACGTTGAATGCGGACGGCAGCTACAGCTACGCACTGGACAACGCCTCACTTGGCGTCCAATCTCTTGCCCAAGGCCAAGTCGTCACCGACATCTTCGACTATGCAGCAACCGACGGCATCACCTCCACACCTTCGACTCTGACCGTCAGCATCACCGGCACGAACGATGCACCGGTAGTCGTTGCGGATGTGAACGCTGTGCAAGAGGATGTAGTGATCTCTGCAACCGGCAATGTGCTTGCCAACGACAGCGACATCGACCAAGGCACCGTATTGCAAGTGGCGAATGCCGGAGTTTATGTCGGCCAGTTCGGTACGCTCACCCTCAACGCAGACGGTAGCTACAGCTACTCGCTAGACAATGCCTCGCTGGGCGTTCAATCTCTGGCCCAAGGCCAAGTCGTTACCGACACCTTCGACTACGCAGCCACCGATGGCATCACCTCGACCCCATCAACCCTGACCGTCAGCATCACTGGCACAAACGATGCACCTGTGGTTGCAGCCGACGAAAATGCTGTACAAGAGGATTTGAGTATCACTGCCACCGGCAACGTCCTCACCAACGACAGCGACATCGATCAAGGCACGGTATTGCAGGTCGCCAACGCGGGTGTCTTTGTCGGCCAGTTCGGCACGCTGACGCTGAACGCCGACGGCAGCTACAGTTACGCGCTAGACAATGCCTCTTACGGTGTTCAGTCTCTAGCAGAAGGGCAGGTAGTAACCGACACCTTCGACTATGCCGCGACAGATGGCATCACTTCAACACCATCGATCCTGACCGTCAGCATCACGGGTACCAACGATGCACCGATCACCACTGTTGATACCGCCGCCGTACAAGAAGATGTGGTGATTTCGGCAACTGGCAACGTCCTGACCAACGACAGCGACATTGACCAAGGCACTGTGCTGCAGGTCGCCAACGCTGGCGTCTTCGTCGGCCAGTTCGGAACCTTGACGCTGAACGCCGATGGCAGCTATAGCTATGCCTTGGCCAACGCCTCACTTGGCGTTCAGTCTCTAGCTCAAGGCCAGATCGTCACCGACACCTTCGACTACGCCGCCACCGATGGCATCACCTCCACACCTTCTGCCCTGACAGTGAGCATCACCGGCACTAACGATGCGCCGATAGTCGTTGCGGATGTGAACGCCGTACAGGAGGACTTAAGTATCACCGCCACCGGCAACGTGCTTTCCAACGATAGCGACATCGACCAAGGAACGGTATTGCAGGTCGCCAACGCTGGCGTCTTCATCGGCCAGTTCGGCACGCTCACCTTGAATGCCGATGGCAGCTACAGCTACGCTCTGGACAATGCCTCGCTGGGCGTTCAATCTCTGGCCCAAGGTCAGATCGTTACCGACACCTTCGACTACGCAGCCACCGATGGCATCACCTCGACCCCATCAACCCTGACCGTCAGCATCACCGGCACCAACGATGCCCCAATCGTCGCTGTACCGCTGACCGATGCCAGCACTCTGGAAGACCAGGCCTTCAGCTATCGTGTGCCGGACGGTACCTTCACCGACATCGACCAAGGTGATGTGCTGAGCTATCAGGCCGCCATGTCTGATGGATCTGCCCTGCCAGACTGGCTCAAGTTTGATGCCGTCACACAGACCTTCAGCGGCATCCCCTCCAACTGGGACGTTGGGGTTATGGATGTTTCGGTAACAGCTACCGACCCCCACGGAGCCACTGCCACCAGCACCTTCAGTCTGGACGTGCAGAACGTCAATGACGCCCCCGTCGTCACGGCGCATATGGCCGATCAGCGTGTCGACAACGGCAAACGCTTCAGCATCACTATCCCGGCCAGCACCTTCGATGACTGGGACATCGTGCATGGCGACAGCCTCAGCTACAGCGCAACCCTTGCCAACGGTGAGGAACTACCGGAATGGCTCAGCTTCGATGCCGCCACCGGCACCTTCAGCGGCAAGGCAAAAGGTTCGGACAGCTACGACATTCTGCTCACTGCCACCGACCAAGCCGGCGCCAGCGTTTCGCAGGTCTTCACCCTCAACACAGGCAAGCACGAACAGGATGAACATCGCGATGACGAGCATCATGACAATGAGCATGATGATGACGAGCATGACCACCACGCCGTCCCAGACACCACGCAGGACGAGATCATCGTCAGCAGTAGCGTGAATGACATCATCCACACCGGCAACGGCGCGGACAGCATCCTCTTCGGTCGCGGGGATGGGCATGACACGGTCTACGGCGGAGAAGGGACGGATAACACCCTGATCCTGACCGACGGCATCCAAATGACCGACATCGCCCTTACCCGAAACGCCAACGACCTCATCCTGGAAGCGGGTGCAACCGACCAGATAACCCTGCGTAACTGGTACGACAACACCGCCAACTACAAGAGCGTGCTCACACTGGATATTATTTCTCAGGCCGTTACCGAGTTCGATCGCAAGTCGAAATGCAAGTCTGAACATAAGTCAGACCATCAAGAGATCAAGACCACGATAGACCAGTACGATTTCAGTGCCGTGGTCGCGGCCTTTGATCAGGCCTGGGCGGCGGACAGCACGATCCAGCATTGGAACGCCGCACAGACACTGGCAACAGCCCATGTGGATGACGGTGAGGATGCCTCACTGGGCAGCCCGGCCTTCAAGGACATGAGCATCAGCAGCTTGATGGCGTTGGGGCAGGCAAACCAGAACCTCAATGCGGTGCAGTTGAATCAGGATCGGGCGCGGGGATAAGCGTTAAATGCGATAACGGTGCAGAGATGCGACCGTTATCGAGACATGGTGGCCCACCTGGACCACCACACCGGCGAGACTAGGCTGAGCTACGCGCGGATGACTGGACATGCCGTTGTGACACTCGTGCAGTTCATTCCGTGCGACCCGGTCGAAGGTGAGCCTTTTTCAATGTAGGCTAGGTGGTCGCTGAAGCTTATCGGTGGCAAGGAAGGGCGCATGGAACTGTTATTGCAGCTAACAAGGTGATGCAAAACGGTTTCAATCGAGCAGGCATGAAAGCCTTCTGGGCTGTGGCTATCGTTCAGTACCGGTGCCGAATCGTTGGTCAATCGGAGTTGTGAAATGAGTGAATCTGAATTGCGGCCAAGGGTATTCGTCGCCGACCTCATCCAGCCCGGCGATGTTGTCTTGACGACCACGCCCGACCCGATGAGCCAAACGATACGTAAGTTCACCGGCACGGACATCTCCCACGCCATGATTTGTGTGGATACGTCGAGCGTGATCGATTCCACAAGCGACGGTGTTCACGCACGTAACCTTTGACCTGCCCCCTGTAGCCCTACCACCGATCAGTAGTAAAGCCCTTGGGTTGCGAGCTTAAACTATTTCACTGCTCGATTGCATTGCTCCATCTTTGTTCTGCCGGTGCT
>NZ_BAAHSJ010000017.1:0-15354 GCF_054601595.1 Sideroxyarcus sp. TK5
CACGGTCAACCTGATCAACCCGATCGCGATGGAAGAAGGTCTGCGTTTTGCGATCCGCGAAGGTGGCCGTACCGTCGGCGCCGGCGTGGTCGCGAAGATCATCGAGTAATAGCTGCGATGCTGGCGGGGCGACGAGTCGCTCCGCCGTTGTCGTTTGTAGGTTTAATAGGCCAGTAGCTCAATTGGTAGAGTATCGGTCTCCAAAACCGAGGGTTGGGGGTTCGAGACCCTCCTGGCCTGCCAGTTAAAAAGTAGAACGGACGTAAATGGCTGACAAAATCAAGTTGCTGGTCGCCTTCCTGTTCATCGCAGCAGGGGTGGTCGGCTTTTACGCATTGGGTGACGCTGCGGCAGTGCTGCGTGTCGCCTCGGTGTTGTTCGGCGTATTGGCTGCGGCCGGTGTCTTCTGGACCTCATCGCAGGGCAAGCGTTTCTTCGGCTTCGCGGGTGACTCGGTCGCCGAAGCCAAGCGCGTGGTGTGGCCGACGCGCAAGGAGACTATGCAGACAACCGGCGTAGTGATCTTGTTCGCTGTCGTCATGGCACTGTTCCTGTGGGCGGTGGATGCGAGTCTGCTGATGATCGTCAACAAATTGATGGGTCGGGGGGATTGATGGCCAAGCGTTGGTATGTAGTGCACACCTATTCGCAATTCGAGAAGAGTGTGCAGCGTGCATTGCTGGAGCGCATCGAGCGCACGGGCATGCAGGATATGTTCGGCCAGGTGCTGGTCCCGGTGGAAGAGGTGGTTGAACTGAAGTCCGGCCAGAAGAGCATCAGCGAGCGCAAGTTCTTCCCGGGCTATCTGCTGGTCGAGATGGAGATGACCGACGACACATGGCATCTGGTGAAGAGTCTGCCCAAGGTGACCGGATTCCTTGGCGGCAGTGCCATGAAACCCTCTCCGATCTCGCAAAAAGAAGTCGACACCATCATGGAGCAGATGCAGGCAGGGGTGGAAAAGCCGCGTCCCAAGGTGCTGTTCGAGGTCGGCGAGTCGGTGCGTGTCAAGGAAGGTCCGTTCGCGGACTTCAATGGCATGGTGGAGGACGTCAATTACGACAAGAGCAAACTGCGTGTCGCAGTCACTATCTTTGGCCGGTCCACGCCGGTCGAACTGAATTTCGGGCAAGTCGAAAAAGCCTGAGGTTGAGCGCCGGAGCGTTCCGGCATTGCAAACGGGGAGCGTGTCGGAGCGGTTGCGGCATGCGCATAACCCACTTTTAGGAGCATCAAAATGGCAAAGAAGATTGTCGGCTATATCAAGCTGCAAGTCCCGGCCGGTAAGGCCAATCCCAGTCCCCCGATCGGCCCTGCACTGGGTCAGCGCGGCCTGAACATCATGGAATTCTGCAAGGCGTTCAACGCGCAGACACAGGGTGTCGAGCCAGGCCTGCCGATCCCGTGCGTGATCACCGCTTATGCGGACAAGAGTTTCACCTTCGTGATGAAGACACCTCCGGCGACCATCCTCATCAAGAAGGCAGCCGGTGTGCAAAAGGGCAGTAAGACACCGCATACCGACAAGGTTGGCAACCTGACCCGCAAGCAGGCTGAAGATATCGCCAAGACCAAGCAGCCTGACCTGACGGCGGCTGATCTGGACGCGGCCGTGCGCACCATCGCCGGTAGCGCGCGCAGCATGGGCATCACTGTGGAAGGGGTGAAATAATCATGGCTAATGTTTCCAAGCGTTACAAGGCGCTCGCCGCTCAAGTCGATCGCAACAAGCTGTACGCGATCGATGAGGCGCTGAAGCTGGTCAAAGAGACTGCCAAGGCCAAGTTCGATGAGTCCATCGATGTCGCGGTGAATCTCGGCATCGACGCCAAGAAATCCGATCAGTTGGTGCGTGGTTCCGTCGTGTTGCCCAAGGGTACTGGCAAGACCATGCGCGTGGCTGTGTTCGCACAAGGCGCGAAGGCTGAAGAAGCCAAGGCAGCCGGCGCAGACATCGTCGGCTTCGACGATCTGGCTGAAAGCATCAAGGGCGGCAAGATGGATTTCGACGTGGTGATCGCTTCTCCGGACGCGATGCGTATCGTCGGTCAGCTGGGCCAGATCCTCGGTCCGCGCGGTCTGATGCCGAACCCCAAGGTCGGTACCGTGACACCTGACGTCGCTGGCGCAGTGAAGAACGCCAAGGCAGGTCAAGTGCAATACCGTACCGACAAGAACGGTATCGTGCAGTGCACCATTGGTCGTGCATCCTTCGCGCCTGAAGCGCTGAAGGAGAACATGCTGGCCCTGATCGATGCATTGAACAAGGCCAAGCCCGCTTCTTCCAAGGGTGTCTACCTGAAGAAGGTCGCGATCTCCAGCACCATGGGTGTCGGTATCCGCGTCGAACAGGCTAGCCTGGTAGCTTAAGTGTTTTGAATTTGATGCCGGGGGCGACCCCGGTGTCATTTGTTCTTTGGACTGCTGGCGTGGCTGGCAGCATCAAAGACCGTAGGTGCCGAAGGCGCAGTCAGCCCCAGGCTTAATCGACGGAAGTCTCGTCAACCCACGTAGATGGTGTGCCCGCGAGCAGGAGTGCTTGTTTGATTCTCCTGACTTGAGGACGCGGTCGTTAACCCGGGTTTACCCGAAACAAGATGGAGAAAGACTTTGGCTCTTAATCTGCAAGAAAAGCAGGCAGTGGTCGCAGAAGTCAGCGCACAAGTGGCGCAGGCACAGACCATCGTCGTGGCTGAGTACCGCGGCATTCCAGTCTCCGAGATCACCACATTGCGTGCCAACGCACGCAAGAACGGGGTGTATTTCCACGTGTTGAAGAACACACTGGTGCGTCGCGCAGTACAGGGCACTCCCTTCGAAGGTCTGGCCGATACACTGGTTGGTCCTCTGGTTTACAGCATCAGCGCTGATGCCGTTGCCGCAGCGAAGGTTGTGCACGAATTCGCCAGGACGAACGACAAGCTGGTCATCAAGGGCGGCGCCTACAACGGCAAAGTCATGACGGCTGCAGAAGTCGCTGCACTGGCAAGCGTACCGAGCAAGGAAGTGCTGTTGGCGCAGTTGTTGGGCGTCATGAAGTCGCCGATCACGAGCATGGCTATCGTACTGAAGGCCCTGTCCGAGAAGAAGGCCGGCGCTGCTGCTTAATTAATCAATCACTCAAATTAGGAAGAACAAAATGGCATTTGATAAAGACGCATTTTTGGCAGCGCTGGACGGCATGTCCGTGCTGGAACTGAACGAGCTGGTGAAGGCTGTTGAAGAGAAGTTCGGCGTGTCCGCAGCTGCGATGGCTGCTCCTGCTGCCGGTGGCGGTGCTGCTGCCGGCGGTGCTGCTGCTGCCGAGCAGACCGAGTTCACCGTGACTCTGGCATCCGCTGGCGAGTCCAAGGTCAACGTGATCAAGGTGGTGCGCACCATCACAGGTCTGGGCCTGAAGGAAGCCAAGGATCTGGTCGACGGCGCTCCGAAGGTGCTGAAGGAAGGCATCAGCAAGGCGGACGCGGATGCGATCGCCAAACAGCTGATCGAAGCTGGCGCAACTGCTGAAGTCAAGTAAGCATTGCGTTGTGTGAAAGGCTGACGGTTCTGCCGTCAGCCTTTTGCCGCTTCTGAAAACGGAACAGAAAGGTATGGCTTGGAGCCAGCGGCTAGGGAGTGTATCCGCTCTTTACCCCCTGTCTTCAAGTGTCCCAGGGAATGCCGGGGATATTTGAATATTGCATCAGGCTTGCGCCAGCGGGCGCGAGTTCGCAAACCTAGTTGTCCAACTGTCGTGGAGATTATATGAGCTACTCTTTCACCGAAAAAAAACGCATACGTAAGAGTTTTGCAAAACGCAAAGGCGCTTTGCCGGTGCCCTTCCTCCTTTCCACCCAGTTGGAGTCGTATAGTGCCTTCCTGCAGGCATGGGCTGCTCCCGAAGCGCGCAAGAACGAAGGCCTGCAGGCTGCATTCAACTCCATCTTCCCGATCGAGAGCCACAACAAGTTTGCGCGTCTGGACTTTGTCAGCTACCAGTTGGGCATGCCGCCGTTCGATGTGCGCGAGTGCCAGCAGCGCGGTCTGACCTATGCTTCCCCCTTGCGCGCACGCGTGCGTCTGACCATCCTGGACAAGGAAGCTTCCAAGCCTACCGTGAAGGAAGTGAAGGAGCAGGAGGTCTACATGGGCGAGATCCCGCTGATGACCAACACGGGTTCGTTCGTGATCAACGGTACCGAGCGCGTGATCGTATCGCAGCTGCACCGTTCGCCCGGCGTGTTCTTCGAGCATGACCGCGGCAAGACCCATTCTTCCGGCAAATTGCTGTTCTCCGCGCGCGTGATCCCCTATCGCGGTTCCTGGCTGGACTTCGAGTTCGATGCCAAGGACTTCGTCTACTTCCGTATCGACCGTCGCCGCAAGATGCCGGTGACCATCCTGCTGAAGTCGCTGGGCTATACGCCTGAGCAGATCCTCGCGACGTTCTTCCAGTTCGACACCTTCCATTTCGGCAAGAAGGGCATCCAGTTCGAAGTGGTGCCGGAGCGTCTGCGTGGCGAGATCGCGCGATTCGACATCGAAGGCAAGGGTGGCAAGTTGATCGTTGCGCAGGACAAGCGCATCACCGTGCGCCATATCCGCGAGATGCAGGAAGCGGGCATCGACAAGCTGTTCGTCGGCACAGATTTCCTGATCGGCCGCGTGCTGGCACATAACGTGGTGGATACCGACAGCGGCGAGATCATCGCCAATGCCAACGACGAGATCACCGAGAACCTGCTGGAGACATTGAGCCAGGCAGGTGTGAGCAAGATCCAGACGCTGTACACCAACGAACTGGATCAGGGGGCCTACATCTCGCAGACACTGCGTACAGACGAGACTACCGACCAGTGGACTGCGCGTGTCGCGATCTATCGCATGATGCGTCCCGGCGAGCCGCCCACCGAAGACGCGGTCGAAGGACTGTTCAACGGCCTGTTCTTCAGCGAAGAGCGTTACGACCTGTCCGTCGTCGGACGCATGAAATTCAACCGTCGTGTCGGTCGCGAAGAATTGACCGGTGCTGCCACCCTGTCCAACGAGGATATCGTGGACGTGGTCAAGATCCTGGTCGAACTGCGTAACGGGCGCGGCGAGATCGACGACATCGATCACCTGGGTAACCGCCGCGTGCGAGCCGTGGGCGAGCTGGCCGAGAACCAGTTCCGTGTCGGTCTGGCACGTGTCGAGCGTGCAGTGAAGGAGCGTCTGGGCCAGGCGGAAGCCGACAACCTGATGCCGCACGACCTGATCAACGCCAAGCCGATCTCGGCGGCGGTGAAGGAGTTCTTCGGTTCCTCGCAACTGTCGCAGTTCATGGATCAGACCAACCCGCTGGCGGAAGTGACGCACAAGCGTCGCATCTCCGCACTGGGCCCCGGTGGTCTGACGCGCGAGCGCGCAGGTTTCGAAGTGCGCGACGTGCATCCGACCCACTATGGTCGCGTGTGTCCGATCGAGACACCGGAAGGTCCGAACATCGGCCTGATCAACTCGCTGGCGCTGTATGCACGCACCAACGAATACGGCTTCATCGAGACGCCGTACCGCAAGGTGGCCAAGGGCCGTGCATTGGACGATGTGGATTACCTGTCCGCGATCGAAGAAGGCAAGTTCACCATCGCTCAGGCGAATGCCGAGCTGGACAAGAAGGGCCACTTCACCAACGACATCGTCTCTGCCCGTCAACACAACGAGTTCGTGCTGGCTGAGCCTGAGAATATCGAGTACATGGACGTGGCACCTGCGCAGGTGGTGTCCGTGGCGGCTTCGCTGATCCCGTTCCTTGAACACGACGACGCGAACCGCGCCTTGATGGGTGCCAACATGCAACGCCAGGCCGTCCCCGTACTGCGTGCCGAGAAGGCGCTGGTCGGTACCGGCATCGAAAGAACCGTGGCGGTCGACTCCGGCACGGCGGTACAGGCATGGCGCGGTGGCCGTGTGGACTACGTGGACTCCGGCCGTATCGTGGTACGCGTCAACGACGACGAGACCACAGCAGGCGAAGTCGGTGTGGACATCTACAACCTGACCAAGTACACCCGTTCCAACCAGAACACCAACATCAACCAGCGTCCGCTGGTGCGCGTGGGCGATGTGATCGCACGCGGCGACGTGGTGGCGGACGGTGCCTCGACCGACATGGGTGAACTGGCGCTCGGCCAGAACATGATGATCGCGTTCATGCCGTGGAACGGCTACAACTACGAGGACTCGATCATGATCTCCGAGCGCGTGGTGGCGGAAGACCGCTTCACCTCAGTGCATATCGAAGAGCTGACCGTGATGGCGCGCGACACCAAGCTGGGGACCGAAGAGATCACCCGCGACATCCCCAATCTGTCCGAAGCACAACTGGGCCGACTTGACGAGTCCGGTATCGTGCACATCGGCGCAGAAGTGAACGTGGGCGACGTGCTGGTGGGAAAGGTCACGCCGAAGGGCGAGACCCAGCTGACGCCGGAAGAGAAGCTGTTGCGCGCGATCTTCGGCGAGAAGGCTTCCGACGTGAAGGACACTTCCCTGCGCGTGAAGGCCGGCATGTCCGGCACCGTGATCGACGTGCAGGTGTTCACACGTGAAGGCCTGCAGCGTGACAAGCGTGCGCAGCAGATCATCGACGACCAGTTGGCACGCTACAAGAAGGACTTGGCCGACCAGATGCGCATCGTGGAAGCCGACGTGTTCGCCCGTCTGGAAAAGCTGCTGCACAACAAGGTCGCCAACGGCGGTCCGAAGAAGCTGGCCAAGGGCAGCAAGCTGAACAAGGAATACCTGAGCAGTGTCGAGCACCATCACTGGTTCGACATCCGCGTCGCGGACGAAGCCGTCGCGTCGCAGATGGAACAGATGAAGGAAGGTCTGGCGCAGAAGCGCGTCGAATTCGACGCCGCGTTCGAGTTGAAGAAGAAGAAGCTGACGCAGGGCGACGAGTTGCAAGCCGGCGTGCAGAAGATGGTCAAGGTGTATGTGGCGGTGAAGCGCCGCCTGCAGCCTGGCGACAAGATGGCCGGTCGTCACGGAAACAAGGGTGTGGTGTCGCGCATCGTGCCGGTGGAAGACATGCCGCACATGGCAGACGGTACACCGGTCGACATCGTGCTCAACCCGCTGGGCGTGCCGTCGCGTATGAACATCGGTCAGGTGCTGGAAGTGCATCTGGGCTGGGCCGCCAAGGGGCTGGGCAAGAAGATCGCCGGCATGCTGGAACAGCAAGCCAAGGTCGCCGAGCTGCGCAAGTTCCTGGGCAAGATCTACAAGGGCGAGCAGGCCGACGAAGTCGCGGCATTGAGCGACGACGAAGTGGTCGAACTGTGCCGCAACCTGCGTGCCGGTGTGCCGTTCGCGACGCCGGTGTTCGACGGTGCCAGCGAAGAGGAGATCAAGGAACTGCTGGAACTGGCAGACCTGCCGCCGTCCGGCCAGATCCAGTTGTACGACGGACGCACCGGCGACGCCTTCGACCGCAAGGTCACCGTGGGCTACATGCATGTGCTGAAGCTGCACCACCTTGTCGACGACAAGATGCACGCGCGTTCCACTGGTCCGTACTCGCTCGTTACGCAGCAGCCCTTGGGCGGTAAGGCGCAGTTCGGTGGCCAGCGCTTCGGTGAGATGGAAGTCTGGGCACTGGAAGCGTACGGTGCCTCGTACATCCTGCAAGAGATGCTGACCGTGAAGTCGGATGACGTGAACGGCCGTACCAAGGTCTACGAGAACATCGTCAAGGGCGATCACAAGATCGATGCGGGCATGCCCGAGTCGTTCAACGTGCTGACCAAGGAGATCCGCTCCCTCGGTATCGATATCGATCTGGAACGTCACTAAGACCGCTGCGAAAAGAAAACAAGGAGCTACCACATGAAATCAATTTTGGACCTGTTCAAGCAAGTCACGCAAAAGGAAGAGTTCGACGCGATCAAGATCGGTCTGGCCTCTCCCGAGAAGATCCGCTCCTGGTCGTACGGAGAAGTGAAGAAGCCGGAAACCATCAACTACCGTACCTTCAAGCCGGAGCGCGATGGTCTGTTCTGCGCCAAGATCTTCGGCCCGGTGAAGGACTACGAGTGCCTGTGCGGAAAGTACAAGCGCCTCAAGCATCGCGGCGTGATCTGCGAGAAGTGCGGCGTGGAAGTCACATTGTCCAAGGTGCGCCGCGAGCGCATGGGCCACATCGAGCTGGCTTCGCCGGTCGCGCACATCTGGTTCCTGAAGTCCCTGCCGTCCCGTCTGGGCATGGTGCTGGACATGACGCTGCGCGACATCGAGCGCGTGCTGTATTTCGAAGCCTTCGTGGTGACCGAGCCAGGCATGACACCGCTGAACCGCGGCCAGCTTCTGACCGAGGACGACTATATCGCCAAGGTCGAAGAATACGGGGACGAGTTCCAGGCGGTGATGGGGGCGGAAGGTGTCCGTGCCCTGTTGCGTGCACTGGATGTTCCTGCTGAAGTTGAGAAGATCCGTGCCGAGCTGGAAGCGACCGGTTCCGAGACCAAGATCAAGAAATACGCCAAGCGCCTGAAGGTGCTGGAGGCGTTCCTGCAGTCCGGTATCAAGCCGGAATGGATGGTGATGGAAGTGCTGCCTGTGTTGCCGCCGGAGCTGCGTCCGCTGGTGCCTTTGGACGGCGGCCGCTTCGCGACCTCCGACCTGAACGACCTGTATCGCCGCGTCATCAACCGTAACAACCGTCTGCGCCGCCTGCTCGAACTGAAGGCACCGGACATCATCGTGCGCAACGAGAAGCGCATGCTGCAAGAGTCCGTCGATTCGCTGCTGGACAACGGCCGCCGCGGCAAGGCGATGACCGGTGCCAACAAGCGTCCGCTGAAGTCGCTGGCCGACATGATCAAGGGCAAGGGCGGTCGTTTCCGCCAGAACCTGCTGGGCAAGCGCGTGGACTACTCCGGACGTTCCGTGATCGTGGTGGGCCCGCAGCTCAAGCTGCACCAGTGCGGTCTGCCCAAGAAGATGGCGCTGGAACTGTTCAAGCCGTTCATCTTCGAGCGTCTGGAGAAGATGGGTCTGGCCACCACCATCAAGGCCGGCAAGCGCATGGTCGAGGCCGAAGAGCCTATCGTGTGGGACATCCTGGAAGAAGTCATCCGCGAGCATCCGGTGATGCTGAACCGCGCACCGACGCTGCACCGTCTGGGTATCCAGGCGTTCGAGCCCATCCTGATCGAGGGTAAGGCGATCCAGCTGCATCCTTTGGTCTGTACCGCATTCAACGCGGACTTCGACGGTGACCAGATGGCCGTGCACGTGCCGCTGTCGCTGGAAGCGCAGATGGAAGCGCGCACATTGATGCTGGCCTCCAACAACGTGCTGTCGCCCGCCAACGGCGAGCCCATCATCGTTCCGTCGCAGGATATCGTGCTGGGTCTGTACTACATGACGCGTGAGAAGGTCGGCGCGCTGGGTGAAGGCGCGATACTTTCCGATGTCTCCGAAGTGCTGCGTGCCTATCGTTCCGGAAACATCGACCTGCAGGCCAAGGTGCAAGTACGCATCAAGGAAGTGGTGACCAACGAGGCGGGTGCGAAAGAGGACAAGTACACACGTTACGAAACCACAGTCGGCCGCGCTATCCTGTCCGAGTTGCTGCCGGCCAACCTGCCGTTCAGCTATGTCAACAAGGCGCTGAAGAAGAAAGAGATATCTCGCCTGATCAACGCCAGTTTCCGCCGTTGCGGTCTGCGCGACACGGTGATCATGGCCGACCAGCTGATGTATACCGGTTTCGCCTACGCGACCCGCGCCGGTATCTCCATCTGCGTGGACGACATGCTCGTGCCGCAGCAGAAGAACGCGCTGATCAGCGCCGCCGAGAAGGAAGTGCACGAGATCCATACCCAGTACACCTCCGGTCTGGTGACACAGGGCGAGCGTTACAACAAAGTGGTGGATATCTGGGGCCGCACCGGTGACCAGGTCGCCAAGGCGATGATGGACCAGCTGGGTGTCGAACCTGTGCTGGACCGTGCCACCGGCGAAGCGATCACCGACAAGAAGGGCAATGTGGTGACGCAGGAGTCGTTCAACTCCATCTACATGATGGCCGATTCCGGTGCCCGTGGTTCCGCCGCGCAGATCCGTCAGTTGTCGGGTATGCGCGGTCTGATGGCGAAGCCGGACGGCTCCATCATCGAGACGCCGATCACCGCGAACTTCCGCGAAGGCCTGAACATGCTGCAGTACTTCATCTCGACGCACGGTGCCCGCAAGGGTCTGGCCGACACCGCGTTGAAGACCGCGAACTCCGGTTACCTGACGCGTCGTCTGGTGGACGTGACACAGGACCTGGTGGTGATCGAGGAGGATTGCGGTACCGAGAACGGCCGTTCCATGAAGGCGCTGGTCGAGGGCGGTGAAGTGATCGAGGCCTTGCGCGAGCGCATCCTCGGTCGCGTGGTGGCCGCCGATGTGGTCAATCCGGAGAACGGTGCGACGCTGTTCGAGACAGGCACCTTGCTGGACGAGGACATGGTCGAGCAGATCGAGATCCTGGGCATCGACGAGGTGCGCGTGCGCACACCGCTGACCTGTGACACACGCTATGGTCTGTGCGCGAAGTGCTACGGCCGTGATCTGGGTCGTGGCGGTTTGATCAACGTGGGCGAGGCGGTCGGTGTGATCGCGGCGCAGTCCATCGGCGAGCCGGGCACCCAGCTGACCATGCGTACCTTCCACATCGGTGGCGCGGCATCACGTACCGTGGTGGCCAGCCAAGTCGAGAGCAAGGCCAGCGGTATCATCAAATACAGTCCGAACATGCGTACCGTGACCACTGCCAACGGTGGTCTGGTGGTGGTGGCGCGCTCGGGCGAAGTGATGGTGACCGACGAGCATGGACGCGAGCGCGAGCGCCACAAGGTGCCATACGGTGCCAATCTGGCTGCACGCGAAGGCGAGACCCTGAAAGCCGGCGTCGTGCTGGCAAGCTGGGATCCGCACACCCGTCCGGTGATCACCGAGTACGCCGGTCAGGTGCGCTTCGAGAACGTGGAAGAAGGCTCTACCGTCGCCAAGCAGATCGACGAAGTAACCGGCTTGTCGACGCTGGTTGTTATCGATCCCAAGCGTTCGACTTCGACCAAGGGCGGTCGCCCTCTGGTGCGTTTGCTGGACGATAACGGTAACGAGATCAAGATCGCCGGTACCGATACCCCGATCTCGGTCGCGTTCCAGATCGGCTCCATCATCACGGTGGAAGACGGACAGCATGTGGGTGTGGGCGATGTGCTGGCGCGTATCCCGCAAGAGTCTTCCAAGACGCGCGACATCACTGGCGGTCTGCCACGCGTGGCCGAGCTGTTCGAGGCGCGTTCGCCGAAGGATGCGGGCATGCTGGCCGAAGTCACCGGTACCGCATCGTTCGGCAAGGAAACCAAGGGCAAGCAGCGACTGGTCATCACCGATACGGACGGTGTGGCCCACGAGTTCCTGATTCCGAAGGAGAAGCATGTGCTGGTGCACGACGGTCAGGTGGTGAACCAGGGCGAAATGATCGTGGACGGCCCGGCCGATCCGCACGATATCCTGCGTTTGCTGGGTATCGAGGCGCTGGCGCGTTACATCACCGACGAAGTGCAGGACGTGTACCGTCTGCAGGGCGTGAAGATCAACGACAAGCACATCGAGGTGATCGTGCGTCAGATGCTGCGCCGCGTGCAGATCGTCGATGCTGGCGATACCAACTTCATCCTCAACGAGCAAGTAGAGCGCGCAGAGCTGCTGAACGAGAACGAGCGTGTGACAGCGCTGGGCAAGCAGCCGGCCAGCTACAGCTACATGCTGCTGGGTATCACCAAGGCCTCGTTGTCGACAGACTCCTTCATCTCGGCGGCTTCGTTCCAGGAAACCACGCGCGTGCTGACCGAGGCGGCCATCATGGGCAAGAAGGACGAACTGCGAGGCTTGAAGGAGAATGTGATCGTGGGTCGCTTGATCCCGGCAGGTACGGGTCTGGCCTATCACAACACCCGCCGCAAGCAGCGTCTCGGTCTGGATATCGCAGAAGGTGCGGGTCTGGAAGCACTGGAAAGCAGCACCGAAGCTCAGGAAGGGGTGTAGTTTCCTTGACAGGCGGGTGTTCCATCAATAGAATGCGCGGTCTTTTTGGTCCGCGCGAATCTGTTGTGTGGGGCATGTGCCCTGTCCTGCGGCTCAGTATTATTAGGTAAGTGTCGATTTAATAACCAAAAGTATTCAGGAAGCGAAGATAAACAATGCCAACCATCAACCAGTTAGTGCGCAAGCCCCGGACAACGGAAATCGTCAAGAGCAAGGTGCCTGCGCTTGCCGGCAGCCCGCAAAAGCGCGGCGTTTGCACACGCGTATACACAACGACTCCGAAAAAACCGAACTCCGCCTTGCGTAAGGTGGCAAAGGTTCGCCTGGTCAACGGCTTCGAAGTCATCTCCTACATCGGCGGTGAAGGTCACAACCTGCAAGAGCACAGTGTCGTCCTGCTGCGCGGCGGTCGTGTGAAGGACTTGCCGGGTGTGCGTTACCACATGGTGCGCGGCAGCCTGGATACGGCAGGTGTGAAGGATCGCAAGCAGTCCCGTTCCAAGTACGGCGCCAAGCGCCCGAAGAAGGCTTAATTAAACAAGTTATCTGAGGTATCGAAATGCCAAGACGTAGAGAAGTCCCCAAACGCGAAATCCTGCCGGATCCAAAGTTCGGTAATCAGGATCTGTCCAAGTTCGTTAACGTGCTGATGACTGCCGGCAAGAAGTCGGTGGCTGAGCGCATCCTGTACGGCGCACTGGAGCAGGTCGGCAAGAAGAGCGGCAAGGATCCGATCGAGGTGTTCAATATGGCGCTGAACAATGCCAAGCCTCAGGTGGAAGTGAAGAGCCGTCGCGTGGGTGGTGCGAACTACCAGGTTCCGGTCGAGGTGCGTCCTTCCCGTCGTGTCGCACTGGCGATGCGCTGGTTGAAGGATTTTGCGCGCAAGCGCGGCGAGAAGTCCATGGATCTGCGTCTGGCTGGTGAGTTGATCGATGCTTCCGAAGGTCGTGGAGGCGCAGTCAAGAAGCGCGAAGAAGTGCATCGTATGGCGGATGCCAACAAGGCATTCTCGCATTTCCGTTTCTAATCAAACGAATATAGTCAGGTAATCATCGTGGCACGTAAAACACCTATTAGCCGTTATCGCAACATCGGCATCAGCGCACACATCGATGCGGGCAAAACTACAACCACCGAGCGCATCCTGTTCTATACGGGCGTGAGTCACAAGATCGGTGAGGTGCACGACGGTGCGGCCACGATGGACTGGATGGAGCAGGAGCAGGAGCGGGGTATCACCATCACTTCCGCAGCCACGACCTGCTTCTGGAAGGGTATGGAGAACCAGTTCCCCGAGCATCGTTTCAATATCATCGACACGCCGGGGCACGTTGACTTCACCATCGAGGTGGAGCGCTCCATGCGTGTGCTGGATGGTGCGTGCATGGTCTACTGTGCGGTGGGTGGTGTGCAGCCGCAGTCCGAGACTGTCTGGCGTCAGGCCAACAAATACAAAGTCCCGCGTCTGGCCTTCGTCAACAAGATGGACCGTTCCGGTGCCAACTTCTTCAAAGTGGTCGAGCAGATGGGTACGCGTTTGAGGGCGAGCCCTGTGCCGATCGTGGTTCCGATCGGTGCCGAAGAGAAATTCGAAGGCGTGGTGGACCTCATCAAGATGCGCGCGATCTACTGGGATGAGGCGTCGCAGGGTATGAAGTTCGACTATCGCGACATTCCCGCCGATCTGGTGGATGTTGCTGCCGAATGGCGCAGCAAGATGGTTGAGTCCGCTGCCGAGGCCTCCGAAGAGTTGATGAACAACTATCTGGAGAATGGCGATCTGACGGAGGATGAGATCGTGCTGGGTCTGCGTACGCGCACCCTTGCCTGCGAGATCCAGCCTATGCTGTGCGGCTCCGCCTTCAAGAACAAGGGTGTGCAGCGCATGCTGGATGCGGTGATCCAGTTGCTCCCTTCTCCGGTGGATATCCCTGATGTGACTGGCGAGTCGGAAGCAGGTGAGCCGCTGTCCCGCAAGGCTGACGATGCGGAGAGCTTCTCCGCACTGGCGTTCAAGTTGATGACCGACCCGTTCGTCGGACAGCTGACCTTCGTGCGTGTGTATTCGGGCGTGCTGAAGAAGGGTGACACTGTCTACAACTCCGTGCGCGGCAAGAAGGAGCGTATCGGCCGTATCGTGCAGATGCACGCGAACAACCGTGAGGAGGTGGATGAGATCCTAGCGGGCGACATCGCTGCCTGTATCGGCCTGAAGGAAGTGACGACCGGTGAGTCCCTGTGCGATGTCAACAAGCCGATCATCCTTGAGCGCATGGTGTTCCCGGAACCGGTGATTCACGTCGCCGTCGAGCCGAAGACCAAGGCCGACCAGGAGAAGATGGGTATTGCGCTGGGACGTCTGGCTGCTGAAGACCCATCCTTCCGCGTGCGTACCGATGAAGAGTCCGGTCAGACGATCATGTCCGGTATGGGTGAGTTGCACCTTGAGATCCTGGTCGACCGCATGAAGCGCGAGTTCGGCGTCGAGGCGAACGTGGGTGCGCCCCAGGTGGCTTATCGTGAGGCGATCAAGAAATCGGTTGAAGTCGAAGGCAAGTACGCCAAGCAGACCGGTGGTCGTGGTCAGTACGGTCACGTGTGGATCAAGATGGAGCCGAACGAGATCGGCAAGGGTTTCGAGTTCGTTGATGCGATCAAGGGCGGTACCGTTCCGCGTGAGTTTATCCCCGCGGTGGAGAAGGGGCTGCGCGAGACGCTGCCGAACGGTGTCCTCGCAGGTTATCCGATCGAAGATGTGAAAGTCACCTTGTTCGACGGTTCCTACCATGACGTCGACTCCAACGAGAACGCCTTCAAGATGGCGGCTTCTATGGCCTTCAAGGACGGTATGCGCAAGGCTAATCCGGTGCTGCTGGAGCCGATGATGTCGGTCGAGGTGGAAACGCCGGAAGACTATACGGGTACGGTGATGGGTGATCTGTCCTCCCGTCGCGGCATGGTGCAGGGCATGGATGACATGGCTGGCGGCGGCAAGGCGGTCAAGGCGGAAGTGCCTCTGGCAGAGATGTTCGGTTATTCCACTGCGCTGCGTTCCGCGACTCAGGGGCGAGCGACATACACGATGGAATTCAAGCATTATGCCGAAGCGCCCAAGAACGTCGCTGAAGCAGTGATGAACAGCAAAAAATAATCAAAGACTAGTCGGAGAAAATTATCATGGCAAAGAGCAAATTTGAACGTACCAAACCGCACGTGAACGTCGGCACGATCGGCCACGTTGACCACGGCAAGACCACACTGACAGCGGCGATCACGACGGTT
>NZ_BAAHSJ010000018.1:0-14616 GCF_054601595.1 Sideroxyarcus sp. TK5
ATGAACCCAATGATCTGTTCTTCGCTAAATCGACTCTTCTTCATTTCCGCCTCTCTTCAAAAGCGGACTTTACTAACTTCTAGATGGTACGGTCTATAGGGAGCAGGTCACAATCGATGAGGCCATGACAGGCATCGTTGGTAGAAATGATTATGGCAAGTCAACGATCCTCGAAGCACTGGCTATTTTTTTCGAGACGGATGGTGCCAAGGTAGACAAAAACGATATGAACTGCTTCAGCCTAGAAGAAGGAGAAGCAGTGTTCGAGATCGCCTGCGTATTTGACGACCTGCCGGCGGCGCTTGTGTTGGATGAGAACGTTGAGACTTCCTTGACTCAGGAGTACTTGCTCAACTCCGAAGGTGCGCTGGAGATTGTGAAGACGTTCAAGGCTGCTACTGGAAAGCTTGAGCGTACGGCAATTTGTTGCCAGCATCCAGCCGACGAGGTGCTAAGCACGCTGCTTAGCATGAAAATCGTTGAAATAAAAAAATTGGGGGAGCAGCGTGGTGTTACTGAAACGGTTTCGGATAAGCGGGTAGCTTCGCTCTGGCGACAGGCTATTCGCAATGCCTCTGCGCCGATCATTTGTCAGGAGACCCTATTGGATGTCGAAAAGGGGCTCTCGACAGATAGCAAGTCCATTTGGGGAAAGATTCAGGATCAGCTACCTACCTTTGCCCTATTCAAGGCTGACCGTGAAAGCAGCGATGGTGATGCCGAAGCGAAGAACCCCTTGCAGCAGGCGGTGAAAGAGGCTCAGGCTGCGCTTCAAGAACAGATTGGTGCACTGGAGCATCAAATTGAAGCCAGTGTGCTGGACGTAGCTTCTCGTACCCTCGACAAGCTGCGCGAAATGGCGCCGGAGCTGGCCAATGAACTTAAGCCGAGGTTCAAGGAAAAACCGAAGTGGACGTTCAGCTTCACTCTTGATGGAGAGAACGGCATCCCAATCAACAAGCGCGGAAGCGGTGTGCGCAGATTGATTCTTTTGAATTTCTTTCGCGCCGAAGCGGAGAAGGCGGTAGTCGGCTCGCAACGCAATGTTATCTATGCAATTGAAGAGCCGGAAACCTCGCAGCACCCAAACTATCAGATGATGCTGATGCGAGCACTGTTGACTCTCGCTAATCAGCCCAACCGGCAGATCATTGTTACCACCCATGTACCGGCACTGGCAGGCTTGATGCCAATCGAGGGCATTCGCTACGTAACTAGAGATGCACGTGGCATCCCCGTTGTTAAGATGCCAGACACTGGCGTGCTGAAGGAAGCTGCTGAGAGCCTCGGTGTACTTCCAGAAACCGGTATGGAGCGGGCGAAGGGGGTGGTACTAGTTGAAGGAAAGTCGGATGTCACTTTTCTACGTCATACGGCCAAGGTGCTGAAGGCTGCTGGTCATATAGAGTCCGATTTTGAGGATGTTGGTGTTGTCCCAATCCTGATTGGCGGCTGTGGCAGTGTTAAGCATTGGGTAACACTGAACCTCGCCGATGATCTGGGCTTACCTTGGTGCGTATTCCTAGATTCAGATACGGGCGGCGATTCGAGCCAGGTGAAGTCGATCAAGAAGCGTCAGCAAGAGGTCGAAGGAAAAGGGAGGGCGTTTTACGCAACTCGGAAACGGGAGATCGAAAACTACCTTTGCCCGGATATGATCTACGCCGAAGCCGGTGTGCATGTGGACTTCACTGATACTTGTGATGCTAAGAAAATTATAGGAAATGCGGTAGGGATGAAATCGGACGATGTTATTGACAGGTTCTGGCCGCGCATGACAGCTGAGCAGATTATCGCGCGTTCACTGTATCGAGATGATGGGAATGAAAAATCCGAGCTGAAAGAGCTTGTGGCGAACCTCTTGGCGCTGACTCCAGACTGAGCTTTCCCAGTAGCTCTATCGATCGTCGGCAATTGGCACAGAGGACTCATTGCACCTTGCAAATTGCTCGCCGAAAAACGGTCGTCCACAGCCGATTCAGCCCCGCATGGCCTGACCGTCCGGTCAGGCCGAAGCCCGGTCGTCGGCCTCAGCGGTTAAGCGGGAATGAAGCGTGTTACTTATGCAGTGAGCTACATGCAGGAGACATTCGAGCCTGCCGGTACTAATATGCATACATGGACCGGCGTGCCCGTCTAAATAACTGTTACTCTCATGGCCAAACTTTCAGAAATTCCGTACGATGAACGTACCGACGACCAGCGACTTGAGTCCAACTGGCGGAAGGCGCGAGGATTGTTCAAGCGTGGTGACTTCTCGGCTTCGACACTTCGGGCCGCAACATCCGCAGAGATTGCAGCTAACATCTACGTTAGACACTTCCTCATTACTGAGCACAACCTTCCCGCGTCGTATGTCGATGCGCTTTTGCTTTTCGCAAACGGCCTTGATGGAAAGTTTAAACGCCTCATTCGCCCTGCGGCAGAACATCGACAAACTTGGGGAACACTTAAAAAAGTTCAGAAGCAAATCGAGTCGCTGCACGAACACCGAAATAGCATCGCGCATGCCGGATATTTCAAGGACGAAAACGAAGCTAAAGAAGCTCTGTCAAGCAGCCTTGCAATCATTAAGGTGCTCGCACCCAATGAATCGGCAAAGCTCAAGCTACCGTATGAGAGTTAACAAATCCTTCCAGCGAACTGCATTCCTGCGCAGTGATGGCTAAGCCTCTGACATGCTCCCAATAGATCTTGTCCGCGCCCTCGACGAGTCGGACGCAGTCGCGGAGGAACTCCTCTCACTTGTCGACCTCCCTCTCTACAACAACTCCCCTAGGGTTGTTACCGCTGACGTCGCTTGCTCGCTCGCGTTCGAATACTGGCATGCGCTGAGATTACTTCTGCGAGATGGCCTCTTACCCCCAGCCCTAGTGGTTCACCGGTCGCAGTTCGAAGCCATCGTTCGCTCGGTTTGGCTGACCTGTGCAGCCTCGGACTCTGATGTGTCCAAACTGTCGGCAAACCTAGACCTAGATACCGAGCAAGCAGCAAAGAACGTCCCACAGATCCAACAAATGTTGGATGCGCTTGAGAAATCCGGCCCTAAGGAAGCGCACGCGGCGCTTGTACGCTTCAAGGACAACTCATGGAAAACGCTCAATTCGTATGCACACGCCGGCATCCACCCACTACGGCGACACGCAGACGGATACCCTGTGGCACTCGCCCATGGCGTCCTATGTAACGCAAATGGACTAGCGCTCCTCTCGGGCATGCAAGCTGCTGTCCTTAGCGGCGTACAGTCATTGCAGCGGGATGTGCTTAATCTAGGAGCAAGACATTCCGCCTGCATGCCGCCTCCGCTGTGATGCCAAAATCTTTGCGCATGCGGATTTACCAACAGACGGCCGCTGCTTAGAACCTGAGGACAAACAATGAAACTCGAATCTTTCGATGACGTATTGAGTTCTATCGGCAAGAACCATGATCGTGAATTTAACCTACTATTAGGTAACGGTTTCAGCATGGCCTATGACCCGGAAATCTTTTCCTACAATGCCTTGCACGACTTCATCGAAAAAATGGATGACAAGGACTTATCAACTATCCTTAGCGTAATTGAGACGAAGAATTTCGAACTCATCATGCAGCAGCTGGATAGCTTCTCCGCGTTAATCAGTGCCTTCGGTGGAGACCCGGCCCTTAAGGCCAAGATCGACTCAGCCAGTACCAAGATCAAGACATGTCTACTTGAAGCTGTTCAGGCACTTCATCCTGAGCATGTATTCACCGTACCCGAGGCCCAGAGCGAAGCCTGCTCCGTATTTCTGAAGTCTTTCCTAGACACTGGTGGGAAGATATTTTCCACGAATTATGACCTCTTGCTTTACTGGATATTGATGCGCAACTCCGCCATTAAACACGCTGACGGTTTTGGCAGAGAACTCGAAGATACTGGAGAGTTCGTGCCGGCAGAAGAACAAGAGTGGTCTGAGCTACGGTGGGGAAAATACCGCAAAGAACAAAACGTATTCTATGTTCACGGGGCCTTGCCCTTCTTTGACGCTGGTGCCGATATCGTTAAAGAGGAATACGACACCCACAACTACCTGCTAGAAAAGATCGGGAACCGAATGGAGAAGGGGGAGTACCCAATCTTCGTTACGGCGGGAAATGGCAAGGAGAAACTGGCGCACATAATGCACAATCACTATCTCTCCTTCTGTTACGACTCGTTGTCCAGCATCACCGGCACATTGGTAACGTTTGGTTTTAATTTTGGCCAATACGATGAGCACATTATTGAAGCGATAAACAGAGCGGCAAAGCACGGCCGAAAAGACTTCCCTAAGCTTGTTAGCGTCTACATCGGCGTCTATTCCGAAGAGGACTTGCACCACATTGAACAGATTCAGAATCAGTTCAAGTGCAAGGTCAGAGTATTTGACGCAAAGACCACCGATATTTGGGGATGGAGCTGAAGCATAACCCTGCATCTACCGGACCTGCGCGAAAAGACGCGCAGACGGCTAGCTCCGCATTAGGCCGCAAAGTTCCTTGCTGCGGCACGTCAATCGCATAGAATTTCGCATGGAAAGTTCCTTCTGCGACATCACAACCTACGCATGGCTTGACCATGAGTCAGTCGGTCTGCTGGCTACGAGCCATATTCAGTCGCTAACGCTCTTTCGCGACAACGTAGTTAGGCCGTCTCTTCGAGCGCTTGACCACGAGCTCGTTCGGCTTCGAAATAGCGACGATCCAACAAGCGTGTTCATGGAAGACGACTTCGCGGAACTTTTTCAGAAGACAGTAGAGGGATGCCTGATAGCAACGCAGTCAATGTGGGAGCGCGGGTTGCGCCAGTTGCTCATAAACCGCGATGCCAAGCTGAACCACGGGATGAATGCAAACACCCTGCAGAAAGCAACGTGGAGTGAAAGGTCTCCAGGCATTCAGTCCTACTTCGAGGCTCTACTTGGCGTACCGCTCCAAGCATTTGATTCGTATGCCGACCTGGATCTTCTACAGTCGCTTGGCAATGCCATTAGGCATGGTAACGGCGCTTCCGCACAACGTGTCTACACCATTTGTCCGGCCCTGTGGCACAGCAGGCTACCACCGGGAATCGTGATAAGTGGCCCGTTCTCTATCCAAGTTCCCCTCGACGCTCCTGATACTCCATCTTTTGACTCAATCACGTTGCCTCAGCCACTGCTGGAGCAGATGCTTCAATCAGTAGTCTGGTTCTGGAATGATATTGAGCACATGAGATGCAACTCCTTCCAGCGGAAGCATGAGACGGTAGTGCGAAAGATCGACGATTGGAGAAGCGAACGATTGCAACGAACAATCCAGCGGTACTGGAACCCATCCCAATGAGCCTCCGCGTGCCAAATGTGCGGCCTCACCTCGAACGTTGATTTCTGCTTTGGTCAGCTAAGCTGTCACATCCAATGCATGATGAATTGGTCGCTTTGGCCGATTCGCGACGGACAAACACGCCATGCCCGATGCTAGAGCCAGCATGACGCAGTGGAGCTCAAGCTTGTTAATATAATTTATCATAGTATATAATTTACAATATCATGTAATTTATCATATCAACCATATGGCAAAGAAAATCGACCTGAATCGATTGCGGCAGCTGAAGCTCTTGCTGACTTGGGAAGGGCGCATAAGTAATGCAAGGCTCCGTGAATTGTTCGGCTTGAGTTCAATCAGAGCGAGCCAGTGGATACGAGAACTTCGTGATCAGTCGCCTGACTGGCTGAATATGAATAGCATCAAGCGCTCTTTTGATGCCACTCCGATCTTCTATGCGAATGAAGATGGAGCAGAGGGAGATCTCGCTCAGTACCTCTCGATAGTCGGGTTGCCGCATGCGATGAATTCCAACGGCAATCCTGTCGTTGCGGCATTCCCTGACATTAGCACTCCCAATCCAAGAATATTTTCGACCCTCTCGATTGCAGCGAGAACTCATCGCATGGTCGAAATTACTTACCGCTCCATGAGCGAGCCGCAGCCGCATAAGCGAATGCTTTCCCCGCACACCATTGTTCACGTTGGCCGGCGTTGGCATGTCAGGGCCTATTGTTCGGATAAGAAACAGTTCAGGGATTATGCGCTAGGCCGAATCATGGATGCGAATCTGATCGAGATGCCATCCGAAAAGTTCATGGACGATGACAAGGCGTGGATGACAGAGGTGCGAGTCAGGCTGGTTGCCCATCCAGACCTTACGCCGGAGCAAGAATCCGTCATCAGATTCGAGTATTTCAAGAATACCTCAGCAAGGGTGGTTGTTTGCCGGGGGGCTCTGGTGAGCTATTTCATACAGGAAATACGAGCAGCCATCGATACCAGGAAGCAATGTCAGCCCAACTATCAACTTGCGGTTTCCAACATCAAGGAGGTCGAGCCATGGCTTTTCCCTCGCTGACCTATGGGCAAATAGCTGTCTCGAAGTTATTTGCAAAGCTCCCCGACCGCATATTCGCGCCCTTGGCCTCCGAAAACAGACATCGCTATTGGGCGCTGCTTTGCCATCTGCATTCCAGGCGGTTCGGGCCTGATGCGCCTGTGCCCCCAGTCAAGGGATTCACGGTCAAGGAAATCCTGCAAGACATCGCCGATGAGCTTGAGCTCCAGGAGGCATGGAGCGATGAGGAAAACTTACCTGACAGTAGCAGCATCGAACAGCGGGCTAGGGCAATTTTCGACCGACTGCACGATTGCGGCTGGTTCAGAATTGAGAATCCTCGCTTTGACCGCAGGGTATCCATGCATCCTACCGTCAGCCAGTTTCTGGATATGGTGGTCGAGTTTGCAGAAGCCGATCCAGTTTTCCTCTCAGGAAAGATCCGCTCAATCGATGCGAATCTAAAGCTGGTTGTTGACGGAGAAGCTTCGGGCGATGTTTTCAATGAAGCGGCCAGGCAAGCCAGAGCGTTGCTTGAGCACGTCAGAAATACAGGCACCAATATCCACGACTTCATGGAAGAGCTGAGCAGGGAGGAATCAACATCCCAATATGTTCACCGTTTTTTCAACGACTACATCGAGCGGGTATTCATTGGCGATTACCGGGAGTTGCGGACCAAAGAGCACCCATTGTCAAAGCGGCAGCAAATATTGGAAAAGGTTGAGCGCATCATCGAGTCGGAATCACGCAAACAGGGGCTCATGAATTGGTATGACTCAAAGCTGTCGCATGGCAACCACGATAAGGCAACCCGACTGTTCGAGCGTGACGTCCAGCGTCTGAACGACTTATCGAGGATCGATGAATTCCTTGAGCGACTTGATGATGAAATCGGCAAGGCCAACAAACGGGCAATGGCATATTTGGACTACAGGTTGCGCTCGATGATGCCTTCAGAGCATCTGGTGCGAGCAGCAATTGAATCAATATTGAATAATGGCTTGGATCAAATGTCTGATCCATTTCCGCCTGGAGATATGGTAACTCCCGCAGGTCTGGCCGAACCCAAGAAGGCGAGCCAGCGCTCTCAGCCTACTGCATTCAGGAATGCAGTGGTTTCAGATGAGAAACGAGCCTACGCCGCGATCATGAGGCGAGCCCGACTGGCCCGCGAGGTCACCCCGGTCAAACTTGTGGAATTTTCCCGTAAGCAAATGAAGGATCGCGCGGCTATTGCCAGCAATGAACTGTCGCTGAATGGCATTGCTGATGTGCGCATGTTCCAGACTTTATCGGCTCTGAGCCTCCATATGAGCGCCAAGGGGCACTTGCTGAAAGCGAATGCGCGCGCTGCCACTCCTGGTTTGGAGGTGAAGCGATTGGGAAGTGAGGAAGAGCCGCGCCCATTGATTTCATCAGCTCCATTCCAGCTTGAGAAGCGAGTTCGACGCAACAAATCGGAGAGTAATCATGAGTAAGCAATGGGAAGAATTAGCCCAGCGCAGCGATGGGCGCTATGTCGAGGAGGATTTCGAGATGACAGCCTATAGATTGGTTGCTGAACAGGTTTTGTATTACGCCGATCTTCAGAGTCGCAAGGCGTTCTGGATCATCAAGGACTACAAGCGCGAATTCGAGAAGGTGCTCGATCCGCTCGGCTTAGACATCGAGATCAACACGCTCTTGAACTACATCTGCGCCCGTCCGAGACATGCGAAGGCCGGGAGCGCCACCACCAATCAAACCCTGTTGGCGTTGGTCCTGCGCAGCATTTACGACCAGGCCATGCAGGTTGGGGAGATGGCCAACGACGAAAGCGAGGTCGCCTGCGAGCTGGTCGAATTGGAGCAGAAATATCAACTGGCCACAGGACGCGACCTTCCGGGAAAGATGGAATTGAATTCCCTGTTCCGACAGCTTAAGCGCTGGGGATTGGTCAGAATTGCCAGCGACAGCGACATGGAAGATTCAGAAGCCGAGTCAGTCATCCTGATTCGTCCTGCAATCGTAGAGGTTCTTGGGGATACCGCATTGCAAAAGCTTACCCGCTGGTCGAAAGGCGGGGATTCTGATAGCGAAGGCGGCGAGAGTGTTGGGGTTGATAGCGAAGGGGCTGAAGATGAAACGGCTTGAAAGCATAAAGGTGGTCAACTTCTACCTGTTCGAACGGGAGGACATTCGCTGCGGAGAGATCACCGGCATCTTTGGCCCGAATGCCAGCGGAAAAAGCTCACTAATCGATGCGATGCAGATCGCCATGTTCGGTGCCAATGGCAATCTGGTGACACTGAACGCTCAAGCTGACGAAAACAAGAGTGCACGCACCATCAAATCCTATTGCCTGGGGATGAATGATGATCGTGTGGTGCGGGACAATTCGACGACATACATCACCATGGTCTGGCGCGACACCGAAACGCAGGAGCCGTTGTCGATGGGGGTTTGTATTTACGCTTCGACCGGCAGCGACTCACATGAGGTTCGAGGGCGGTATGTCCTGCCGGGCATCGAACTGGCCATGCATGACCATCTGGAGGTGTTCGATAACAAGGAACAACCCAGGTCATGGGAGGCCTTCCGCATCCAGATCAAGGAACGCTCCAAGGTATCCGGCGAGGATCCTCTTTACACAGACTCGGAACGGTACATCAAGGCAGTGCTTCATGCACTTCGTGGGGCTGGTGTTCCTTCGTCGGAAGCCTTCAAGAGCGCATTCAGGTTCGCCCTGAAGATGAAATTCAATGACCAAGTGGATGAGGTCATTCGCCGCGATATTCTGGAAGCTCGACCAACTAACATCCAACGCTTCAAGGAAGTTACCGATACCTTCAAAAGATTGCGCGACAAGATCAAGGAAATCAGGACGAAGATCGAGGATGGCGAGAAGGTCGAGCGAGAACTGAATGCGGCTGCAGACGCATCGATTCGGGCCGCAACTTGGGGCGGGCTCAAAGCGCTGGCCTTGCGTGAAGATGCGGCCGCTAAGGCGGACGATGCAATGGGAAAAATGCAGGAAGCACAGGACGTCCTCGACGAACTGAAGCGCGAGTCCAATACAACTGGCAGACGATTGCAGGATGCCCAAAACAGCGCAGAATCCGCAATGAATATGCGCATCAACCATTCCGCCCATCAAGAGAATGGTTTGCGCCAGGCTAGAATCGATACGCAACAAAGCGCGGCAGATAAAGCGACCTCCGATATCAATGGCGCACTGCTGCTGGCTGCCAACACGCTCAAAACTGCAGCTTCTAACCCCAAACTGTCGGGCATAGTTTCGGAGATTTCTTCCGTTCAGAGTCAGGCCATCGAGTTGAAACAAGTGGGGTATACCAAGCTAAGCTCAGAAGATTTTTCGAAAGCGCTGAAGCCTATCTCTGCTGTTGCCACCAAGGCAATCAATGCACTTCGACCTGTCAGCGCAGCTCTGCATGCCAGCCTGGAGCAGGAGGCAATCCAACAGGAACAGTTGCAGGCGGCACTCGGCCGGGTGAGTCAGGGGCGAGCGCGTTTGAGCGGCAATGTGGAATCTCTGATGCGTGAACTCAATGACAATGGCCTGGCCCCCATCCCGGTATGCGATCTCGTCAGAATTTCAGATAAGAGCTGGCAGCCAGTTATCGAGGCCTACCTTGGAAGAAATGTTGAGGCATTGCTCATTGAGGGTTCCGAGAAGGAATCTAAGGCGTTCGGTATTTATCGAGGTTTGACCGGTCCGCGAACAATCTATGGAGCAAAGATCGTTGCTGCAAGCAAGCAACATGATGTTCAACCTCTACCGGGATCCGTTGCAGAACTGATAGAGGGCGACCATCCTGCCGCCGTCTCCTATTTGCGCCGACGCTTTGGGGACATGATGCGAGCAGTGAGCGACAAGGATGCAATCTCTGGAAAAAGGACTTTGACGCAGGATGGAATGATCGTTCAGTCTGGCGAGTATGAACGTATCAAGCTGGTATCGGTGTCTGAACTCAAGATCGGAGCGGGCGAACCTGGACAGCTGGATGCGGTCAAGCGTGAGATCCGGGATGGAAAATCTCGCATTCAACAGTTGGAATCTGAAGTCGCCGAGATTGAGAAACTCACAAAAGCTTTATGGCTTCTTGGAGAGTCAAGCTTGGCATCCAGGGCGATTGAAGTGCACGAAGTTCTGATCAGTTCGGGGCTGGAGCTTGCCAATCTGCAAGCACAGGCCGAGAGCCCGGCAGACCAAGAATATGCCGCTTTGGTCGAAGCTGAGAAGCTAGCCAATTCACTGGTAAAGCAGCTGCAACAACAGTTCAATTCCATCGCCGGAAAAATTGTCGCGGCAGAAATAAAGCTCGCGAATTGTATAGAAACGGAAACATCCACAAAAAGTGCGCTTGAGCGAGCCACTCAAGTTTCAGAACAAGCTACGTCAGATGCCGAATACGACCGTGATTACGCTTCAAGGCAGTGGGACGCGCTGCTTGAGAAATTCGATGTTCGCTATCACGAGATGGCAGAACATTGCGGCACTCAGCAGGCGGCAACTGCAAAAGCAATGCAAAATTCCATCAACAGAGGGCTTCAGGAGTCTGCCATCTTCAGGCAGAAATACAGCGGTGACGCCGGTCCTGCCTGTGACAGTAGCGACTGGCGTAGCGTACGAGAATGGATGGCAATGCTGCTTGGCCGCTTACGCGAGACTGATCTGGTCAATTACGAACAGCAGGTGGCGGATGCCTATGAGGCATCCAAGGAGACATTCCGTACCGATGTCGCCGTCGCCCTGAGTTCAAACCTCGATCAGATGAGCCTGTCAATGGACAGGCTGAATCAGGTTTTGCGCACTTGTCCGGCCTTCACCAATGGAGAACGATATCAGTTCCGCCGAACTGTCAAACCCCACCTAAGCGACCTGCTCAGGTTCGTGAAAGATATTGCTGCTCATGGGCCGGGAGGCGACTTGTTTGGCAGTGCGGGGGAAATGCCTGAAGAGTTCGAGAAATTGCTGGGGGAGAAGGTTACGCCGGGCGGGGCCGGTGCACCGAATCCTCTTGATGACTACCGGGAATTCTTCGATTTCGACATCGAAATCCTGCGTGACGACCCGAGCGAGAAGAAGCTCGTGAGCGTAGGCATGTTGAGCAGACGTGCCAAGAGTGGTTCCGGTGGTGAGCACCGGGCCCCCCTTTATGTGATTGCCGGCGCAGCTTTGGCCTCGGCGTATAAGTTGGATGCGGGCAACACCGACGGAATCCGACTCATCCTGTTGGACGAGGCATTCAACAAGATGGACGCTGGCAACATCCTGGCTACGATGCGCTACATGGAGGCGATCGGTTTACAGGTGTTCCTGGCTAGCCCGGGAGAGAACCAAGGAACGCTGACGGCCTTCCTGCATCGCTACTACGACATCGTCAGGGATGCGGAAACCAGCACTGCATTGATTACCGGTCACGATGTATCTGAGGAGACGCGCGAGATGTTCCGGGGAGATATCCCCGAATTCAATGACACGCTTCTGCCTGCGGAGCTCGCCACCATGAGGGCGGCCAAGTTAGGCACGACGGTTGCGGCAGCCTGATCATGGAAGCACTAGCCCGTACATTGCTCGGAAAACTTCTCGATGATGCCTATAAGGAGGAGGCGGGTAGACGTTCTCGTGTGGCCGCGCTGACTGCATCGAACCTATCGGCTTACCTTCATTGCAACTCCTTGCAGAGAAAAGAAGCTTTTGACGCCGTCTTCGAATCAGCAAGAATGGCGAGAGCAGTTGACCTAGAAAAGGCAGATCGGGGGGCTCAGGAAGGGTTTATCGTGCGCGTGGTGGTTCGTGACCCCGTCATACTCGCCAATTTCCTTGGTCGAGAACCGTTGAATGCAACACTGGAGCGGGCCGGTAAGACCCTTGCTCCTTTTGTTGGCAGATTCCCCGTCTTGGCAGATGTTCTTGAGCAGTGGAAGGAGTTGCGCAAAGTGCGCAACCATGACGCCACCTCCGTTCAGGACTGGCTCGATGCCATCCAAGTGATCGATTTCTCTGAAGAGAACCTCAGGAAGGGAATCATCTCAATGCCGCTCAACGTGGCAAGCGGAAAACTCTTTAAGGACACGAAACGGATTCGACGCCTTGAAGTTCCTCTCGATGTTCTGCTGACTGGCAGTATTGAGGTCAGTGGCAGGGAAGGGTATGAGATCTGGAACGATATCGGCCTTTTCAGGGAAGAGCATCCGGTGAGGATGGCCGGAAATGTAGTCGTCGAACGGGAAGGAGTTGCCGCCAAACTGGATACCCCATACTCGGGGCTCCCGGCCGAATCCGTGAAACGGATCGCGAGCGTGCCGTCAGTTGTCATCACCATTGAGAATCAAACGACCTTTCATGAAGAGGCTAGGGCTCGACATGAGGAAAATGTCTTGCTGATTTACACAGCCGGCATGCCCAATCCGCCATGGCGCGAAATGTACGTCCGCATATTGCAGGGGTTGCCAAGAGAGGTTCCCGTTTTCCACTGGGGGGATATAGACGAGGGAGGTTTCAGGATTGCCTCCGTGCTAGCCAAAGAAGCCGTCAGGGCAGGGCACAACATTCTCCCAATGAAGATGCACCCTCAAGATGTTCCGACGGAACATCGCCGATCTGCGAGCCCGAAAACGATTGAGCGTATGGCGTACTTTGCTAGACAAGCAGGCTGGGATGAAATCTCGATGGAAATTGAGAAGGCGGGGTTTACGGTTGAGCAGGAAAGCTTGGGATAACTATGTATAGGGAAATGAAAATGCTCAATGAATCATACAACATTCAGCTACCCCAGGTCGACTAAACGTTAACGCCAATTTCTAGTTTGGCTATATAGATGCCAACTAACTTAGGAGAAATTCATTTGCCAACCAATTATCCCGCTAGTGCACAAGCATCTGAAGTAAATTACGAGCTTCATTCACTTGGATGGAAAGCTTTTCAGCAACTTTGTGTTTCTGTAGTGAGTGAAGTATGGGGGCAGACGGTACAAGGCTTTCATGATTCACATGATGGAGGACGTGACGGAGCTTTCTATGGCACATGGGCCATACAGGCTGCGGAATCCCTTCAGGGATCATTCACGGTTCAGTGTAAATTTACATCCAAACCTGCCAGCGCTATTCATCTCTCTGATCTACGGGACGAACTAACCAAGGCAGAACGCCTTGCAGCTCGGGGGCTCGCAGACAACTACCTCCTACTTACAAATGCACGGTTAACCGGTGTTTCAGATGAAAATGTTCGCGAGGCATTTGAGTCTATACCAGGCATTAAGCACTTCGCGGTTTATGGCGCAGAGCGTATTTCTCAATTTATCCGCGAGTCTCCTAGGTTACGCATGCTTGTTCCACGAGTGTATGGCCTTGGCGACTTGAGCCAAATATTGGACGAGCGCGCATATTCCCAAGCACAAGAGTTACTCAGCGCACTCGGCGACGACTTGGCTAAATTCGTCATTACAGATGCGTACCAGAAGAGCGCAAGGGCATTGGTCGAGCATGGTTTTGTACTTTTACTTGGTGAACCAGCCTGCGGTAAATCTACAATTGCCGCATCACTAGCTGTAGCAGCGCTAGATGAATGGGGTTGCTCGACAGTAAAGATTCGAAATGCAGATGACTTTGTTCGGCACTCGAATCCGCATGAACCCAAACAGTTCTTTTGGGTGGATGACGCCTTCGGAGCTACTCAACTTGACTGGTCAAGTACAGTAAAATGGAACAGTGTGTTTCCCCATGTTCATGCAGCAATTCGCCGTGGGGCTAGAGTCGTCTTCACATCTCGTGACTATATTTACCGCTCGGCGAGAAACCACCTTAAGGAATCAGCGTTCCCTTATATTCATGAGTCACAAGTAGTAATAAATGTAGAGAGGTTAACGAAAGAAGAGCGTGAGCAAATACTCTACAACCATATTCGACTAGGAACACAGTCTTCCCAGTTTAAGACTAGAGTTAAACCATTCTTGACGGATGTGGCCTCCCATCAGCGTTTTAGTCCTGAGATAGCGAGGCGTCTAGGCAGCCCACTCTTCACAAAGAACCTTATTCTTTCGAAGAGCGGGTTGGATGAGTTTGTGGCCCAATCAATGGGGTTGCTAAAAGAAATCATACGAACTCTTGATGCAGGCAGTCGCTCGGCGCTTGGAGGGTGTAAGTAATTTTGTGTAAACGGTCATTAGGCAGGAAACTGCCGGAACTTTGAAAGGAGTCGCGATGACCGTAGCAAAAGCACTACCCGCAGAGCTGATCGACAG
>NZ_BAAHSJ010000019.1:0-7368 GCF_054601595.1 Sideroxyarcus sp. TK5
AGCACCGGCAGAACAAAGATGGAGCAATGCAATCGAGCAGTGAAATAGTTTAAGCTCGCAACCCAAGGGCTTTACTACTGATCGGTGGTAGGGCTACAGGGGGCAGGTCAGAAATAGCTTCTTCATTTTCTCTTTTCGGACTCGATGCGAAAGCATTCGCAGAGCTAACAGAATGCCATGTTCGCCGACTCGGAACGACACGCCCTAATGACTGGTGGAGAAACAATGGGGTAGGCCGCCGGAAAAGGGACGCAAAATGCTGAACAGTCATGATGTTCATTTCGCTCTCGATCAACTATTAATTCGCCCAGTCGCATTCTTCCCGGTCTTTGCAAAACTTGGCGGCAGCGTGAATGCAGGAGTAATGCTGTCGCAACTATGGTACTGGTCTGATGGCCGAACGAAAAATGAGGATGGCTGGATCTGGAAAACGGCGCCCGAATGGTTTACTGAGACAGCGCTGACTGTATCTGAGGTGGAAGGAGCTCGAAAGAAATTAGTCGAGCGAAGGCTTATCAAATACAAGCGAGCCGGGATTCCGGCCAAGCCTTACTACAGACTCGACAAGCAAGCTATCTTGGAGGCCATTTATGCGCTGCGGGCCCAGGATTCCAGTTCGCCCAATTGTGGCAAACAAGGTGCAGCAGTTTAGGAAAACAAGTTTGGTCAGAAGCCTGTGCCTTGTCCGCCAAAAAGCGAAAAACATAATACAGACACCACAGCTTAGATTACTTCAGACACCACCACAGGTATCTGGGCGAATCAACGAATCGTGTTAATCCCCGGTTCGTTTGGAGTGGATGGTTGAGGAAAGAAAAGGGGGGCACCGGATGCAAGCCTAAAGCTGTTCCGCCTTCCTTTGGCCAGAATGTCTGATGCGTTTCCGCTCCCCTCGAAGAGAGCAAGTACAGCGGCGGCCTCATAATTCGTTTTGGCTTTGTGGCGGATACACATCAGCTGCAAGTCAAACGCCACAGCTCTTGGCACCTCGAACTGCACACAAAGCTGATCGAACTCGTCGCTGGATAGAGACCATGGCTGGTTGAATAGTAGATGCATCTTACAATCCGATTCAGCCTTGCCACCTTCAATGATTGTGAATGGATGGAAACATGGCTTGTTCATGCGAGCAGTCTAGCATGTCAAGTTGCGCAAAGATCGAGATTGAAAATGCCCTAGATGAAGGCTCGCCTTGGGCCTACTGATTCCTGATAATCCTTATTATCAAGAATTGCACTTTTCGCAGAAAAAGTCAGGCAATATAAGCCGCCGTTCAAAACAGCCAAATACCCCTGCATATACAGGCGTCTGCAAAGCTGTGTTCTGAAATACAATCGACGCATCACTCAGCAGAGCGCGACACCATGGATGAGCAACAAAAAAACACAGCAGAGATGATCAATGGACTGGTGCGACCAGAAAGAATGGCTCACACCATCGGGCGAACGCCCAAGTACATCCAGGGCGAGATTGCCGGCCTTGTGGAGGGGGAGCAGATTCCTGGCTCTTTCGGAGATCTGATCAAGCGTTCTGTCGAGATGACTGAAGAGCACAAGGAATTCGCCGGAACAAACGTTGTATCGATTTTTCGGAAGGGCGTTGTTGGCTAGATCCCTATGGGGGCTATACCACCATAGAGCCACCTTCAACGGTTGAGCAGTTCAGCGGCCTCTCGCTTCCCCAGCGCCCTTAAAGCTACGACCCTTTCCATTTGCGAAGCTCGCGGACTCGACTTGCCGGCCTCCCAGCTGTAAACGGTCTGCGCGGACACTCCGAGAAGGGAGCCAGCTGCTTCTGCGCTCAAGCCCAATCGATTTCGGTGGGATTTGAAACCCTTCGCTGTAAAACGCGGTTTGCTCGCGGGCTCGGAGGAGGGCGCTTCACCAGCCAATTTTGAAACGAGCTTTTCCAATCTGCCAACTTGCTGCTCAAGAGATGATGCACGCCGCTTCAGTGATACAATTTCTGAGCGGTATTGAGTGGATGTCTTCCTGAGCTTGTCAGTCTCTCCACGCATCTCTTTGCGAGAAATTCGCGCGATCTCATCCTTCAGCATTGACGTAAGATTGGCCACAATTAATCCTCCTAGGATTGTTCACGGTGTTTTAAGTAGCACTCTATGAATACTGCGTTTACATTGTAGCCCATAGGCTGCAAAGACTTAAGGTCAGTCTTGGCGGAAATTCGGCCATTGCGGCCGTTGCAAACTATGCCGGGAGACTTCCGTTTTGCGCTAGTAACCAGCTAGTAACCAGCTAGTCACCAACCGAACAGCTGAACATGCGCGGGTTCGACTCGACACTCGGGGCGAGTTCAGTATGGATCTCTCGAAACGAAATCGTGAATGTCGCGCAGCCGAAATTCCGCGCACTCAAGATGATGCCTGTAACATCTGGGACACTCACGAGCGAACCAAGTGAACTCTCCCAGCCGCGGGTCATCCTCAGGGGGCATCGCTCTCGAGTTCGAAGCTGATGCGATCGAGTGTGCGGACTACTTCCGGCGAGCTGTCATAGAATCGCGGCAGCGCAGGCACGGGGCGAACGAACCGATCACACGAAGTCTCAACCAAGGGAGTCCACAATCAACGTTTGAATTCGCCGGCTGCCGTAGGCAGCCCGGTGCAATGATGGATTAGACATCATGTGTTGCATGACCTGCCGCATGTGCTTCTACTTGAACAGCTCATCACTTCGATTCTCAATCACGTAGTGCACTTGGCACAGAATACGGTAACTCGAAAAGAAGTTATCAAATGCTGACTGGAGCTCTTCTGCCCATTCCAGGCGGTTGGGCTGCTCGTTGAAAAAACGTTCTATGTCTTGCGTGTCTTCTCGTAAATGGAAGACAGTGTTTCGGAATCTCCTCAAAGCATCATCGTGCTTCTTCAGAAGGCTGCCTAGCATGTCGGCTTGCGGCACCAATTCGACAAAGTCCGGTGGCCGATCAGCCTGAACAAGTTTGCGAATCGCCAGCTTCTTGAAGCCCTCGGCCGTCACGGCAAGAAATCCAAGCCATGTGCCGAAATAGATCGACAATTGCACGCGATTATTCGGAGTCAGGCTTCCTCGTTGCTGCCACTTCTTCGTCAACTTTTTGTAGTTGTTTAGCATCAGCTCACTTGCTAAAAAGTAGTGTGCATACAGCGTTAGAACTGCATCGTCATCGCGATGGGGAAGTGCTGAAGGTTTCATCGGCAATCTTGACTCTGAATCAGCAGGAATAGACGACGTGCGAAGTGGCGAGTTTGCGATGCTAAAAGGTTATTGTAGAGACCTATGGGGCCGGATATTGCTTTTGGACAGGCACTTTCTTATTGCATTACGAAAAGGGAGAAGCAGACTCCGAAGCGCATTGAACCACATTACCTTGTTTGAGCATATATTCCAAAATAATTAGATTTTCGACTAAGTCTCGAAGAGTGAGGTGGTTGAACTGCAGACCAATAGATTGCGGAGTTGAAGGAGAGAATCCTGTTGCCACGCAAAGTACTTTTTCTCCGCCGTTTTGCCCGGATTCCAACATCGCTTGTTGCGGTTGGCGTGTTCTGAGAAGGCGTGGGAGCGACGAAAATGAAATTATTGAGGCGCCCGTTTGATGCTCAAACAAGCAAGATAGAATTCGTGCGCATTAAGTAAGTCAGACGAGAGCGGCGCACCACCATGTTGTGCGTGGGAAATCTGCATCGCACCTTTTGTCGTGATGCCATCATCCAGCATCATGTCCAGCTGTTTCGCCAAGCGACCCGGGATGTTATCGGAGCAGATGATGAATCCGCCGTCCATACCGCGGACGGGCGCGTTGCGAATGTCGCTTGCATTCACTCGCCCCTTGGATAAATTGATTGGCGCATAGCCGCTCACGCGACTTTTTGAGGCGCTATGCGTTGATTCCGTCTCCGGTATCTGTTGCCAGATATAAAACGGTTCGTTGAGGGAAGTGTTAAGCAGATCAGCGATGCGTAGATTGTCCTGAGTGACGCCTGTACTCTCGTTGTTTTGCGTTCTGCGCTTGTTGGCTTGACTGGTACCGCCTGAAGTAACAGAACGAAACTGTCCATCATAAAGAGCCTGTTCTATCGCCCTGAATTTATTGGCAAGGTCACTGCAATGTGAGCTTTCCAGCATCTCGCGCCCCTTGACGGTTAGTGTGATGAACATGGAGAAGATCGCCATGACGATGGCGGCTTGTATCAATGTGGAGCCGGATTGTTCACGTTTCATGAAGTTGTTTATCCTTGGCCGATTAAGGGTGTTGTATACGGATACTAGCAGTATCCATTTTAATGGTAGGGATTAATGTATCCGGACTGAAAAAAAATAGAATCCGCTGTTTTTGTGCAGACAGGGTGGCAACATGCCAACAACCAGCAGTCATCTCATATGAAATTTGGTCTCCTTGCATCCAGCTTTTCGTGGTGCTACCTAACACCCAGATATATTTTTACCTTCATCACCATCGGCCCGACTGATTTAACGGCCTGTATTAGCTGCGCTTCCGATACGCCCATCCACTTTGTCCAGTATCGCAATTCCCACGGTTCATTTACGTTGATACGTTTCGGGTCCTGCGGTTGGCGGATGTTCAGATTGTCTGGCATGGCTATTCTCATAGTGTGCGGGAAACGAGATGGATTCTGCGCACTCCGATATTCCCAAGACAACCTGTGAACTTTGATAGGACAAACGTTTTGCAGGAGGCGATAGGATTTTGTCCATGCGCAAACAGGGACGGGAGAGATATTCATGGATCAGGTGATCGCAAGTTCGGTAGTTGCCGCAAATTCCTCGGTGCAATCAAATCTAATCGATAGGACGGGAGAAGCTGTAAACCAGTTCTCCAGCGAGATATTGGGCTACGCGATAATTCTGGCGGCGATCGGTACGATAACCATGGCACTCATCGAGCTATACAAAAGCATGATGAATTCCAGACTGCACTTCCACAAAAATCGCGTTCGCGCGTGGCTGAAAGCTGACCGTGATCCAGATGCCTACTCAGAGATGATGTCGATTGCCACAGGCAACCCAATCAAGGATGACTTCCTGACGAGCCACTCCGTCAGAATCACTAACAAGGCGATGGGGGAAGTACATTTCAGTGACGTGATATTCGACCAGCCGACAGAGAAAATGATGGGGCAATTCCAGTCGGCTGCCAACATCGTCATGGATTTTCCCGCGAGGTATCCGGCGTTGTATGCATTCCTGACGGGCAGCGTATCCGCCAACAGGCTGCATGAGGATGCAAGACAGTGGGTGGACTACTGTGCGATGGCATCAAACGGGATGGCGTATGAGAGCTATGGAGAGAAGAAGTTGGGGCGCGAGGCTTCGCAATCTCGCGCAAGGCTGGCAAACCTGGTCGCCAGGAAACTGGATGGATTTCAGAACGAAACGCAATATCTGTGGGCTGAATATAACCAGCGTGCCGCCGTCGTTCTCGGCTCGATAATCATGTACTCCGTCCTGAAGAATAGTGATGCGGGTAGCCATCTCGGACAATTAGAGATCGCGCTTCTGTCGGTGATTGGCGGAATGGTCTCTCCCTTTGCCAAGGATGTCGTGTCGGCCTTGTCTGGCTTGAACGCCAAGAGAAAGTAGGCGATGCCAGACGCAGACTGGAATGCCACCTCTCTGTCTTTCAGGCAGAAGAGAAAAGGAGGGGAGGTCAAGCAGCTCGATCCGGCAGAGCGGCAGATACTGTTCGAGAAGTTGAGACAGGAATTAAGTGCCAAACCGCTGCCGGTACTCCTACTGCTGGTACACGGATACAACAACGACAAAGCAGACGCGACAAAAGCTTACGAGAACGGCTTTCGCGACTGCCAGCGCAGGATTGCGCAGGAGCGGGGCAATCAGCCGATACTTGACAACAGAGTGGTCGGAGAGGTGTTTTGGCCGGGTGACGCGAACTGGGGATTGTTTTCCTTCTTGTTCTATATGGGCAGCATAGAGCACGCCCTCCAGTCTTCTAAAGAATTGGCGAACGTGCTTGTTCAGCTCTGTCGTGAGATCCCGCAATTGAAGATAGAGATCGTCGCCCACTCCATGGGGTGCAGATTGACTCTGGAGCTACTCAGTCAAATGTTCTGGCTGTATGACCGGATCAATTGCGTGGTGCTTATGGCGGCAGCAGTGCCAACATTTAAGTTGGAAAACTCGAATCGAGGGAACTTGCGTTCCGTGATCGAGAATGTGCCGGTCAAAAGTCTGTACTCTAATTCCGACATAGTACTGTCGACGGCATTCCCGCTTGGACAAACATTTGCGCCGGGAGATGAGGGGATATTGCCGGTAGCACTCGGGCATAACATTTGGGTGGATGGGAATGCATACATCGAACAGAAGCCGGTGGATGGCGCAGGTCACTCTGACTACTGGGGGTGGAAACCCAAAACCTTGCACATAGGAATGGAAGCGAACAAGTTGGTGCGAAGCATGCTGGGTCAATATGAAAACTGCCCGAGAACGATTGGCGCCAGGGGCGCGTTAGTCAGAAGGAATTGTGAAGATATTTCAGGAGCTGAGAGTCTGCGAAATCCAACCAGAATCATCGGCGATGAATTGTTAATTCAATAGTAGGGTACGATTATGAAAAGAATAATTTCAGCATTGATGTTGTATATGGTTACACAGAGTGCCCATGCGGCGGGTTGTGGCGAGTTGGAGTGGAAGGCAAAGGATCTGAGTACTGGACAGACTTTCCAAACTGAGAAGCCGGGATATTTCGACGTCGGTTTAGGTTATGCAAGCATCGACAATGTTGCAGGGGGGCTCGCTGCTTCTGGAATCCTCGCAACAATCAAGGTTTATCCATGTGGAAAATGGTATGCGGTGCGTAAGGGATCGACTCCAAAGGAGGCGGCAGAGAAGGTGGTCAGAGCGGCCGCCAATCCATCGGATACGGCAGCTATGGCCGCAGCAGAAATTGAACTGCGCGGGCTCTTTGAAGATCGGGATATATATCCGCTGGTCGGTGAGGAATGGAAGCATCGCTTTTCCATATTCTATGGAAGATCGCTGGGAAACTTCGATCCGACGAGCATAGAGGGAGAGGTGAATGCGATTGGTATTGGATTCGACATTGCACCTGAATTTGCTGTAGTTGGAGGGAGGGCAATGTTTCGTACAAAAGGGGCTGCTGGCGACACGGGACGTTGGATGATTGGTGTGCAGATGAACTTCAGCGCTTTTTCAGCATTCCGGGATTTGGGGAAATAAGGCTCTGAGATTTCCTTGAGAGCGGAAGGGCATGAGGTGAACGGAATTAACCTCACCGTAGTATGTGATGCATCTTGCCTGGCAGGCTAGATTAATCTCAAAACGACTGCTTTTATGGAAGCAGCGGTCTTATTGGATGCGCCTA
>NZ_BAAHSJ010000020.1:0-4268 GCF_054601595.1 Sideroxyarcus sp. TK5
AGACTTCTTTAGTACCGCAGCTAACGCGTGAAGTTGACCGCCTGGGGAGTACGGCCGCAAGGTTAAAACTCAAAGGAATTGACGGGGACCCGCACAAGCGGTGGATTATGTGGATTAATTCGATGCAACGCGAAAAACCTTACCTACCCTTGACATGCCAGGAACTTACCAGAGATGGTTTGGTGCCCGAAAGGGAACCTGGACACAGGTGCTGCATGGCTGTCGTCAGCTCGTGTCGTGAGATGTTGGGTTAAGTCCCGCAACGAGCGCAACCCTTGCCATTAATTGCCATCATTCAGTTGGGCACTTTAATGGGACTGCCGGTGATAAACCGGAGGAAGGTGGGGATGACGTCAAGTCCTCATGGCCCTTATGGGTAGGGCTTCACACGTAATACAATGGTCGGTACAGAGGGTCGCCAACCCGCGAGGGGGAGCCAATCTCAGAAAGCCGATCGTAGTCCGGATTGTTCTCTGCAACTCGAGAGCATGAAGTCGGAATCGCTAGTAATCGCGGATCAGCATGTCGCGGTGAATACGTTCCCGGGTCTTGTACACACCGCCCGTCACACCATGGGAGCGGGTTCTGCCAGAAGTAGCTAGTCTAACCGCAAGGGGGACGGTTACCACGGCAGGGTTCGTGACTGGGGTGAAGTCGTAACAAGGTAGCCGTATCGGAAGGTGCGGCTGGATCACCTCCTTTCTAGAGTAAGCCTTTGTGCAGGTATCCACACTTATCGGTTGTTTAAGTTTCGAGACACAGGTTTGAAGTCGCGAAGTAAAAGGTTCGTGACAGAAGACGCAGACCCGAAACGCACAAGATCGGGTCTGTAGCTCAGCTGGTTAGAGCACCGTGTTGATAACGCGGGGGTCGTTGGTTCGAGTCCAACCAGACCCACCAGGGCAAGGGAATAACGGGGGTTTAGCTCAGCTGGGAGAGCACCTGCTTTGCAAGCAGGGGGTCGTCGGTTCGATCCCGTCAACCTCCACCATCACCTTGGAATGGAAGTGTCTTGAAACGGAAGAGTGAGGCCCGATATCAAAGCCTGGCGGTTTTGATATCGGTTTTTACCGATAGCAGTTCTTTAAAAATTTGGAAGAAGTAAAGAAAGTGATTCACGCGGAAGCGGTGATTGAGAAATCAGTTGCTGTGGAAGCATGAAAACTAAATGGGTTTTGATTGTATCAAGCCGTATTGATGCTAGTCGTATCAGTGCGGTGTCACGAACGCGAGACGAAAATACTTGTAGCGTCCTTGGTCGAGAGGCTGAGGGCTTAACGTTATAGGGTCAAGCGAATAAGTGCATATGATGGATGCCTTGGCGATTACAGGCGATGAAAGACGTGTAAGCCTGCGAAAAGCTACGGGGAGCTGGCAATAGAGCATTGATCCGTAGATGTCTGAATGGGGAAACCAGGCCCTTTTGGGTCATCCTGTACTGAATACATAGGTACAGAGAAGCGAACCCGGCGAACTGAAACATCTAAGTAGCCGGAGGAAAAGAAATCAACCGAGATTCCGTAAGTAGTGGCGAGCGAACGCGGATCAGCCTGCAAACTTTATCTTCATTGTTAGCGGAACAGTCTGGAAAGTCTGGCCATAGTGGGTGATAGCCCCGTACGCGAAAGCAGTGGAGTGGAAATAGGTTTGGAACAAGTAGGGCGGGGCACGAGAAACCCTGTCTGAATATGGGGGGACCATCCTCCAAGGCTAAATACTCGTAATCGACCGATAGTGAACCAGTACCGTGAGGGAAAGGCGAAAAGAACCCCGGAAGGGGAGTGAAATAGATCCTGAAATCGTATGCATACAAACAGTGGGAGCGGACTTGTTCCGTGACTGCGTACCTTTTGTATAATGGGTCAGCGACTTACATTCAGTAGCGAGCTTAACCGAATAGGGGAGGCGCAGCGAAAGCGAGTCTGATAAGGGCGATAGTTGCTGGGTGTAGACCCGAAACCAGATGATCTATCCATGGCCAGGATGAAGGTGGGGTAACACTCACTGGAGGTCCGAACCCACTAACGTTGAAAAGTTAGGGGATGAGCTGTGGATAGGGGTGAAAGGCTAAACAAATCTGGAAATAGCTGGTTCTCTCCGAAAACTATTTAGGTAGTGCCTCACGTATCACTCTCGGGGGTAGAGCACTGTCATGGCTAGGGGTCTATTGCTGATTACCAAACCATTGCAAACTCCGAATACCGAGAAGTGCGAGCGTGGGAGACAGTCATCGGGTGCTAACGTCCGGTGACAAAAGGGAAACAACCCAGACCCTCAGCTAAGGTCCCCAAGACACAGTTAAGTGGAAAACGAGGTGGGAAGGCATAGACAGTCAGGATGTTGGCTTAGAAGCAGCCATCATTTAAAGAAAGCGTAATAGCTCACTGATCGAGTCGTCCTGCGCGGAAGATGTAACGGGGCTCAAACTGTGCACCGAAGCTAGGGATATGTACTTGTACATATGGTAGGAGAGCGTTCTGTAGGCCTGCGAAGGTGTGGTGTGAACCATGCTGGAGGTATCAGAAGTGCGAATGCTGACATGAGTAGCGATAAAGGGAGTGAAAGGCTCCCTCGCCGAAAACCCAAGGTTTCCTGTTCAACGTTCATCGGAGCAGGGTGAGTCGGCCCCTAAGGCGAGGCAGAAATGCGTAGTCGATGGGAAACAGGTTAATATTCCTGTACCTCAATGTAATGCGATGTGGGGACGGAGAAGGTTAAGCAAGCTGTCTGTTGGAATAGGCAGTTTAAGCGTGTAGGGAGATCTCTTAGGCAAATCCGGGAGGTCAATTCTGAGGCGTGATGACGATGCACTTCGGTGCAGAAGTTGCTGATACCAAGCTTCCAAGAAAAGCCACTAAGCTTCAGTTACATTGAGACCGTACCGCAAACCGACACAGGTGGGTAGGATGAGAATTCTAAGGCGCTTGAGAGAACTCGGGTGAAGGAACTCGGCAAATTAGCACCGTAACTTCGGGAAAAGGTGCGCCCCGGTAGATTGTAGAGACTTGCTCTCGAAGGTCGATGGGGTTGCAGTGAAATGGTGGCTGCGACTGTTTAATAAAAACACAGCACTCTGCAAACACGAAAGTGGACGTATAGAGTGTGACGCCTGCCCGGTGCTGGAAGATTAAATGATGGGGTGCAAGCTCTTGATTGAAGTCCCAGTAAACGGCGGCCGTAACTATAACGGTCCTAAGGTAGCGAAATTCCTTGTCGGGTAAGTTCCGACCTGCACGAATGGCGTAACGATGGCCACACTGTCTCCACCCGGGACTCAGCGAAGTTGAAATGTTTGTGAAGATGCAATCTCCCCGCGGCTAGACGGAAAGACCCCATGAACCTTTACTGTAGCTTTGCATTGGACTTTGAACATATCTGTGTAGGATAGGTGGGAGGCTTTGAAGCGGTGTCGCCAGACATCGTGGAGCCATCCTTGAAATACCACCCTGATGTGTTTGAGGTTCTAACCTAGGCCCGTGATCCGGGCTGGGGACATTGCATGGTAGGCAGTTTGACTGGGGCGGTCTCCTCCCAAATTGTAACGGAGGAGTACGAAGGTATCCTAGGTACGGTCGGACATCGTACTGATAGTGCAATGGCAAAAGGATGCTTAACTGCGAGACTGACAAGTCGAGCAGGTACGAAAGTAGGTCATAGTGATCCGGTGGTTCTGTATGGAAGGGCCATCGCTCAACGGATAAAAGGTACTCTGGGGATAACAGGCTGATTCCTCCCAAGAGTTCATATCGACGGGGGAGTTTGGCACCTCGATGTCGGCTCATCACATCCTGGGGCTGTAGCCGGTCCCAAGGGTATGGCTGTTCGCCATTTAAAGTGGTACGTGAGCTGGGTTTAAAACGTCGTGAGACAGTTTGGTCCCTATCTGCCGTGGGCGCTGGAAGTTTGAGGGGACCTGCTCCTAGTACGAGAGGACCGGAGTGGACAGATCTCTGGTGTACCGGTTATGACGCCAGTCGTATCGCCGGGTAGCTATATCTGGAAGAGATAACCGCTGAAAGCATCTAAGCGGGAAACTCGCCTCAAGATGAGACTTCCCTGGGCACTTGATGCCCCTGTAGGGTCGTGGAAGACCACCACGTTGATAGGTCGGGTGTGGAAGTCCAGTAATGGATTAAGCTAACCGATACTAATTGCCCGTGAGGCTTGATCCTATAACATTAGGCAAGCGCAAGTAATACAGTACTCGCAACAATCAAGACACACTTTACTTCTTCCAAGATTATGTTGATTGCCCAAAGCCAAAAGGC
>NZ_BAAHSJ010000021.1:0-3510 GCF_054601595.1 Sideroxyarcus sp. TK5
CATAGCAGGTTGGCCCCACTCCTTCCCATCTCGAACAGGACAGTGAAACGACCCCGCGCCAATGATAGTGTGGATTACCCATGTGAAAGTAGGTCATCGTCAGACTCCTTATAGAGCAAACCCCTCCCGGGCAACCGGTGAGGGGTTTTTGCTTTGTGTCTCCGATATAATCGGCACATCTCTAGAAGCAAGGTGGGCACATGAAAAAGATCCTGAAATACGCACTGTGGTCGCTGCTTGGTGTTGTGGTGACAGTCTCTACGGTGCTTGCCTATGTTGCACTCACCTTTGATCCCAATGACTACAAGCCCCAGATAATTCAGGCGGTGCAAGACAGTACCCAGCGCACTTTGAAACTGGATGGTGATATCAAACTTATGTTTTTTCCCAGCATCGGTGCGCATCTGGGCAAGGTCTCGCTCTCGGAATTCCAGAGTGAGCAGGTGTTTGCCTCGGTGTCTGATGCAAGTGTATCCCTCGCGGTATGGCCGTTGCTTCAGAAGCAGCTGGTAGTGAACCAGGTCGTCGTCAATGGCGTAAGAATCAATGTCACTCGATACAAGGATGGGAAAACCAATCTGGATGACTTCCTGACTCCCGGGACGCAAGTGCAAGCAGACACTGCTGCACAACCGCAATCGAGTCCGGTGGCCTTTGATATAGCGAGCTTGGACATCGAGGATTGCGAGCTTCATTTCGATGACCAAGTGGCGGGCAACAAACTTGCTGTCACCGAACTCAGCCTGAAGACTGGCCGTTTGACCAATGCGCTGCCTACTCCCGTAGCATTCTCTGCGCAAATCAAGATGACACAACCAAGAGCAGAGGTCTCCGTACGAATGGCGACCACCCTGAACTTTGATCTTGAGCGAAATAGATACAGTCTCAAAGGACTCGAGTTGAACGCTGAGGGTGATGTGATGGATGTCACGGGTTTGGTAGTGAAGATGGCTGGTGACGCCAGTGTCGACTTGCCGGCCGAGAATTACGCTCTGAAACAGCTGGTTTTGAATGCAAGCGGCAAAAGGGCGGGGGAGTCGTTCCAGGCGCGCCTTGTGATGCCTGGTATCAGCCTGAAACAGGAGCAATTCTCCGGCGAGAACCTGCATTTCAATGCCGAAATGGATGGCGCGTTAGGCAGGGCAACTACGTCGCTGGCCCTTCCTTCGTTCAAGGGGGACATGGACAAGTTCAGTTTGCAGGGGCTGTCCTTGCAGGCGGATCTGACACAACCCGAGCAGTCACTCAGTGCCAAGATCGACACAGTCCTCATCGGCAGCCTGAAGACCATGCAATTCAATCTGAAAGATATGGATATCGCGCTCAAGGCGAACGGTGACAAGTTGCCGGGTAAAGTGGTCGAAAGCCATCTAAAGGGAAGTGTGCAGGCAGATATTGAGCGCCAGAATATCCACGCCAAGTTTTCTGGCGGGATTTTGCAGAGTCAGATCAAGGCCGAGGCGGCGATCAAGAATTTCAAATTACCCGTCATCCGCTACGACATCGAAATCGACAAGCTGGATCTGGATCCCTATCTGCCAGCCAAGACTGCCAAGGACGCCCCGCAAAAGTCCGCCGTGCCGGAGCAGCCTTTCGATCTGACTGCCTTGAAGGCCTTGGATGTGAATGGCAGTCTGCGTATAGGAGCGCTCAAGGCGGCGAATGTGAAACTGACAAGATTGCGGGTGGATCTGAAAGCCAAGGATGGTGTCGCGATCGTCGAGCCGCTGTCTGCCGCACTGTATCGGGGGGCGATCAATGGCAAACTGCGTGTCGATGCGCATGCTTCCAGCTTCGCTATCACGCAACAGTTGAGTGGTGTGGAGATCGCGCCCCTGATGAAAGATGCGGCCGACCTGGAGTTGGCCGAAGGCAAGGGCAATATCTCAGTGGCGGTGACATCGCAAGGGAATACCGTCGGAGCACTGAAGAAGGCGCTGAACGGCTTGGCCTCTGTCGAACTGGAAGATGGCGCGATCCGGGGGATCAATCTGGGCAAGCTGGTACAGGGGGTACAGAACCTGAGCAAGGACAGCAAAGCCGAGACGCTCGGTGTCGATAAGGGAGAAAAGACGCCTTTCACCGAATTCAAAGCCAGCCTGAAGATCAAGGATGGCATCGCGCACAACGATGACTTGTCAGTCCGTTCGACCGTGTTGCGTTTGAGCGGCAGTGGGGATGTGGATATCGGCCGAGACAAAATGGATTATCAGGCCAAGGTCATTCTGGCAAAGACGGATCAGGGGCGTACGGGAACATTGCCGGTCAGAGTCTATGGTCCTTTCGATGCACTCCAGATCAAGGTGGACTATGCCGAGCTGTTGGCGGATATCGCCCGCCAGCGGCTGAACGAAGAGAAGGCCGCGTTGAAGCAGAAGCTCGATGCGCAAAGAGCAGCCGCTCAAGCCAAACTGGAAGCAGAGAGAGACGCAGCCAAGGCAAAGATCGATGCCGAGAGAGCCGCCGCCAAAGCCAAACTGGATGCGGAAAAGGCCGCTGCGAAAGCGCAAGCAGAAGAAAAACTGAAGCAAGGTTTGAAAGGTCTGCTCAAGTGAGCGGTCGTTAGCCATTGTCGCTGTGAATTCCTTCGCTAACCGCCTGATACGCTGGCAGAAAGAATGCGGACGTCACGACCTGCCCTGGCAGGGAGAGTCGGCATACCGTGTCTGGCTGTCGGAGATCATGCTGCAACAGACGCAGGTGACGACCGTCATTCCCTATTACCTGCGGTTCATCGGATCCTTTCCGGATATCGCTGCACTGGCAGCTGCCACAGAAGAGCAGGTGCTTGCACACTGGAGTGGCCTCGGCTACTACGCGCGCGGACGGAACCTGCACAAAGCAGCCCGCCTCATCGTCGAAAGATATGATGGATGTTTCCCGCGCGATTTCGAGCATATATTGTCGTTGCCGGGAGTCGGGCGTTCGACTGCCGCTGCGATCTCGGCTCTGGCGTGGCATGAGCGCCGTGCGATCCTGGATGGCAACGTGAAACGTGTGCTGGCCAGACACGGAGGTATCGATGGCTGGACAGGGGAGCGCAAGGTCGAGGCGAGATTGTGGGAACAGGCAGAGAAACTGCTACCCGTGCGCGATGTGGCGATCTATACCCAGGCGCTGATGGATATGGGGGCGACGGTCTGTACCCGTGCACGGCCACGTTGTGCGCATTGCCCGGTACAGGGGGACTGCGCCGCACTGCACACGGCGCGCGTCGAGCTGCTGCCGACACCCCGTCCGCGTAAAGATACTCCCCGGCGCAAGGCAAAGTTCCTGTTGCTGCAGTACGGTAGCGAGATCATGCTGGAAAAAAGACCCGCCAACGGTATCTGGGGAGGTTTGTGGAGCACACCGCAGGTTGATGGGGGGGAAGAGTCGAACTATCTGTTGCGGAACAATTGACCTGCTCCCTATAGACCGTACCATCTAGAAGTTAGTAAAGTCCGCTTTTGAAGAGAGGCGGAAATGAAGAAGAGTCGATTTAGCGAAGAACAGATCATTGGGTTCATC
>NZ_BAAHSJ010000022.1:0-3316 GCF_054601595.1 Sideroxyarcus sp. TK5
TCGTTTCACAGGATGATGACGGAACCGTTAATGGTTGCGCGAGATTGTTGCCGACGGATCGCCCATATCTGCTCGGTGAGGTGTTTCCGCAGTTGCTCAATGGGCAGACCCCACCATCCAGCCCAGACATATGGGAGCTGTCCCGCTTTGCGGCTGTTGATTTTTCCAATCAAATGTCTTCCGCCATGGGGCAGTTCTCATCCGAGATCGCGGTGGAGCTTCTTCGCCGTTCGATTGCTTGTGCTGCAGAACATGGTGCTAAAGGCCTGATTACTGTATCGCCGCTTGGTGTAGAGCGCTTACTGAGGCGCGCCGGTTTCCGCTCGCATCGCGCAGGGCCGCCGATGATCATCGATGGGCATCCAATCGTTGCATGCTGGATCGATGTATTGGCGAATATTGAAGGCTAGGGGGCATGGTAGCAAAGTGAAAAACTTCGCGATGCTGGTGACTGGAGTTGGGCGGAGTAAAGGCAAGCAGCCGAGTAAATCTACCTAAAGGTCCTGCTGATCAGTATTTTGACCATACCGCTCAGGCATGCGGTATGCAATGCCAAAATTGAATATAGATACAAGGCCAGAAGGATCAATGCACCACACAGGTCAAGACATGATTTGGCTGATCGGCAGTTTGTCGCGCATCTTCCGTTTACCTTTCGATTCGCAACTCATTCGTCAACAGTTCCCACCGCCTTACTCGCGCGTGGCAGTGCTCAATGCATTGCAGGCGTTGGACTTCAAAGTCGGTGAGCGAAATCTGGATAACAAGACACTCGCAACGCTTGAACAGCTTCCGTTCCCGGCAGTCGCTTTTCTGCGCCCCCAGCCTGCAGAGCAGACGGCTGACAAGCCAGATGCCGAGCAGGACAAGCCTTCTGCCAAACCTGATGATGCTGAACAGGAAGAAGCAAAAGAAGCGCCCGTCCTCACTGTTCCCGTGTTGCTCATCAAGGCCAGCGGCGGACAGCTGATGTTTTTCCGAGCCGGATCGGAGTCGCCCGAAACGATCGCGATAGCAGAATTCTTCAAACTATTCCGCACCGACATCCTGCTGATCGCGCGCAAGGAACAGAACGCAAGCGAAGGGGAGGAAGCTGCCAGTTCGCCCAAGGAGCCTGAACCGTTCGGCTTCCGCTGGTTCATCCCCGAGCTGATGAAACACAAGCGCATCTGGCGCGATGTGTTGATCGCCTCGCTTGCGATTCAGCTAGTCGGGCTCGTCACGCCGTTGTTCACCCAGGTCATCATCGACAAGGTCGTGGTACACCAGACGCAGAGCACACTCATCGCCATCGCGGTAGGGCTGGTCATGTTCATGCTGTTTTCCAGCGCTATGACCTGGCTACGGCAATATTTTGTGCTGCATACCGGCAACCGCATCGATGCCGTGCTGGGCAGTCATGTCTTCCGCCACATGCTGCACTTGCCGATACCGTATTTCGAGCAAAGACCTACGGGTACGCTGGTGGCCCGCCTGCATGGTGTTGAGACCGTGCGCGAATTCATCACTGGTGCGGCGGTATCGCTTTTGCTGGATTTCCCCTTCCTGCTCATCTTCCTCGCGGTGATGTTCTGGTACAGCTGGCAGCTGAGCCTCATCGCCTTGCTGCTGATGTCGTTGATCACTCTGGCCAGCTTGCTGGTTACGCCAGCGCTACGTGATCGGCTCAACGAACAGTTCATGCTGGGGGCCAAGAACCAGGCCTTCGTTACCGAGTACATCGCCGGTATGGAAACCGTTAAATCCTTGCAGATGGAGCCCGTGCTGGTGCAAAAATACGGCGACTATCTGGCGCAGTATCTCGCCGCAGGCTTTGCCACCAAGCAACTCTCGAACTCGTTCAACGTCGTGGTCAATGCCTTGGAGCAGGTCATGACGCTGTCCATTCTGGTGGTCGGCGCATTGCTGGTGATGCAGAACGACGGCTTCACCATCGGTATGCTGGTTGCATTCCAGATGTTCGCTTCGCGCATGACGCAGCCCATGTTGCGCCTGGCCAGTCTTTGGCAGGAATTCCAGCAAGCAGATATTGCGGTGAAGCGTCTCGGGGACTTGATGGATGTGCCGAACGAACCCTATTCCCTGACGCCGGCGCGCGCGCAAGGTGGAGCAGGGGGCTGTGTTGAACTCAAGGATGTCAGCTTCCGCTACAGCGACAAGCATCCTTACCTGTACCGCAATCTCACACTCACCCTGCAAGCAGGCAAGCTCACCGTGCTGATGGGCCCCTCAGGGTGCGGCAAGAGTACGCTGGCCAAGATGCTGCAAGGTTTCTACTGGCCGAGCGACGGTAGCATCCTGCTTGATGGCTACGACCTGCGCCATCTCGCTGCCAATGAGCTGCGTGCCAACTTCGGCGTCGTACCGCAAGAGACACGCCTGTTCTCCGGCACCATCTACGACAACCTGCAACTTGCCAACCCGCACGCCGGTTTCGAAGAGATCGTGCACGTGTGCAAGATGGCCGAGATCCATCAAGTTATCGAACAACTGCCGCAGGGCTACCAGACGCCAGTCGGCGAGAACGGCGTCGGCCTTTCCGGCGGACAGCGCCAGCGCATCGCCATCGCCCGTGCCCTGCTCAAGCATCCGCGTGTGCTCATCTTCGACGAAGCGGTAAGCAACCTCGACACGCAGACCGCCGAACACTTCGCCGCCACCATCAACAAGCTCAAGGGCCAGGTCACCATGCTTTTCATTACTCACCAGTTGCCCAAGGCATTACAGGTGGATGAAGTGCTCAAGTTCGGCATGCCGGAAGCGGGGGCGGGCCACAACTCCGCTACTACCGTTGCTCATGCATCCCCGGTGCGATAAGGACAGCATGCGGGGCATGGGACCGATTCAAAGTACATCGTTTGGCGGTTTGCTTATTGTATGGGCTTGTCTGACGGCAACGGATGCTTATGCACTCACCTTCAAGGAAGCGATGGAGCGTGCTGTAGCCAACGATCCACAATTCATTGCCGCACAAGCCAACCGTCAGGCCTCGCAAGCGCGCGTCACGCAGGCGGCTGCCGAGAATTTCTTCCAGGGCAGCATCTCCGTCAGCGCCAGTAATAATCGGCGCGAATACCAAACGCGCACAGCACCCCCCACCCAGTATCCGCTCGAAGCCTACAACATGAGTTCGGCGCAGCTTAGTTTTACCCAGCCGTTGTGGCGGCATGGCAACTGGATAGCGTTCATGCAGAGCAAGATCGGCCTGGAGCAGGCGGACTATCAGTTGCAGGCTGCCGGGCAGGACATGCTGATCCGGCTGACGCAAACCTGGTTTGACGTCATGCAGGCGCGCGACAACCGGATCGTCGCCGAA
>NZ_BAAHSJ010000023.1:0-2933 GCF_054601595.1 Sideroxyarcus sp. TK5
TGCGGGGATTGCGACGACGGACGTCACGCTGGTGCGCAGCGGGAACAACCTGCTGTTGCAGTTTGCGAATGCAGGTGACCAGATCACGATAGCGAACTGGTATGGATCGACGGGCGCACGGATTGAGCAGCTGGTGTTTGCGGACGGCACGGTGTGGGACAAAGCGGTAATGCATGATGCCGGATTGATCATGCATGGTACAGCTGGAGCAGATGTCATCACGAGTATTGCTGGTGAGATCAACACACTGTATGGAGAGGATGGCAACGATACTCTGACAGGCCAGGACAATGCTGACTATCTGGATGGCGGAGCAGGCAACGACACGCTGAACGGAGGTACAGGAAGTGACACGCTGATAGGCGGAGCGGGTGACGACACGCTGAATGCGGATAGGCCGACTGGTTACACCTATTACAACACCTACAACTACAACAGTTATGAAGCGGCTGGGAATGTATTTGAAGGGGGTACGGGCAATGATGTCCTGAATGGAAGTGGTGGATCGGACACCTATCGCTACAGCCTTGGGGATGGTTCAGACACCATCAATGAAACGGCCCATAACGAACAAAACGCGACGGACACGGCGATAGACAAGATCGAGCTGGGTGCGGGGATTGCGACGACGGACGTCACGCTGGTGCGCAGCGGGAACAACCTGCTGTTGCAGTTTGCGAATGCAGGTGACCAGATCACGATAGCGAACTGGTATGGATCGACAGGCGCACGGATTGAGCAGCTGGTGTTTGCGGACGGCACGGTGTGGGAAGGGGAATCTTTGTCGATACCGATTAATGGTGCGGTTGGCAACGATATTCTAAATGGCACAGTCGGTCTTGATGTGATCGATGGCTTTGCCGGAAACGATACTTTGATTGGCGGCACTGGTAATGATGTGTATCTATTTGGAGTTGGATCCGGTCAAGACACCATCACCGAGAACGATGCCACGACAGGGAATACCGACACCATCCGAGTGAAGGCAGGTGTATTGCCTTCGGATGTGATATTGAGCAGAGACAACAATGCACTGATTCTGTCGATCAACGGCACAACGGACAAGATATCGGTAGCGAACTGGTCAACCGGTTCGCAATACCGAATTGAGCGTATTGAATTCCTGGACGGGCCTGAGGGCACCGTCGGAACGGTCTGGGACAACAGCGTATTTTCCCAAGTGCAATTGCTGGGCACCTCGGCTGCCGATAGCTTGATCGGGGCATACGATGCTGATGCGTTTGATGGACTGGGTGGAAACGACACCCTGAATGGTGGAGCGGGGAACGACGTATATCTGTTTGGAATCGGCTCAGGTCAGGACACCATCATTGAGAACGATGCCACGGCAGGGAATACCGACACCATCCGAGTGAAAGCAGGTGTATTACCTTCGGATGTGACATTGAGCCGTGACAACAATGCACTGATTCTGTCGATCAACGGCACTACGGACAAGATATCAGTAGCGAACTGGTCAACCGGGTCGCGATACCGAATTGAGCGCATTGAATTTCTGGATGGGCCTGATGGCACTGTCGGAACGGTGTGGGACAACAGCGTATTTTCCCAAGTGCAATTGCTGGGCACCTCGGCTGCCGATAGCTTGATCGGGGCATACGATGCTGATGCGTTTGATGGGCTGGGTGGAAACGACACCCTGAATGGTGGAGCGGGGAACGACGTATATCTGTTTGGAATCGGCTCAGGTCAGGACACCATCATTGAGAACGATGTCACGGCTGGGAACACCGATACCATTCGCTTGAAGGCGGGTGTGCTGCCTTCGGATGTTACGTTGAGCCGCGACAACAACGCGCTGATTCTGTCGATCAACGGCACAACGGACAAGATATCAGTAGCGAACTGGTCAACCGGGTCGCAATACCGAATCGAGCGCATTGAATTTCTGGATGGGCCTAATGGCACCATCGGAACAGTATGGGACAACACAGTATTTCCCCAAGCGCAATTGCTGGGCACCTCGGCTGCAGATAGCTTGATTGGGGCATACGATGCCGACGTGATTGATGGGCTGGGTGGAAACGACACCCTGAATGGTGGAGCGGGGAACGACGTATATCTGTTTGGAATCGGCTCAGGCCAGGACAACATCACTGAGAACGATGCCACTTCAGGAAACACCGACACCATCCGCTTGAAGGCAGGTGTGCAGCCTTCGGATGTGACATTGATCAGAACCAATACATCGCTTGTGTTAACTATCAATAGTACTGGGGAGAGTATTACGGTAGTAAATTTCTCTGTCGGGGCACAGTACAAGATAGAGCGAATTGAGTTTTTGGATGGAGCAAATGGCACTGTTGGTACAGTATGGGATAGTACTGTACTGACCAAGGTTCCAGAGCTACCACCCGCAAATATTCCCGCCACGATTGTGGGTACATCGAATTCTGAAACTATCTATGGAACAAGCGGAAATGATGTGATTGATGGTGGTGGCGGGAACGATACAATTTACGGCAGTACTGGAATGTATGGGTTCGGAAATGATACGTACATTTTTGGTGTCGGATCAGGCCAGGATCTTGTGATCGAGAATGATTCAACTGTATTGAATATGGATACGGTGCGAGTTGTTGGGAAGTTGGCATCAGAAATAACGATCAGTCGCAATATAAGTGGAACGACTGTAGGCAACGATCTTGTGATCAGCATTAATGGCACGACCGACAAACTGACGGTGCAGAACTACTTTACGGGTAGCCAGTACAAGATCGAGAAGGTGGTGTTTGACGACGGCACAGTATGGGATGGAACTGTGCTGGATGCGGCCCAGATACTGCCCACTGGCACAAGCCTGACTGCCACCACTGGGAATGACTTGATCGACCTGAGGAATGTGGCGAACACCACGGCCTATGGCTACTCCAGCGCCAATTACGAAAGCGGAAACGACACCTACCTGTTTG
>NZ_BAAHSJ010000024.1:0-2913 GCF_054601595.1 Sideroxyarcus sp. TK5
ATGCCGATCAGGGATTGGAAGGCTGCGCTAAACCGGTTTACTATCCAGTTCGAAGACCGGATGCCGCAGAAATAGAGAAACTCCGTTTACACAAAATTCTGAACGCCCTCGTTTGTCGCGCATCTTCCGTTTACCTTTCGATTCGCAACTCATTCGTCAACAGTTCCCACCGCCTTACTCGCGCGTGGCAGTGCTCAATGCCTTGCAGGCTTTAGACTTCAAAGTCGGTGAGCGGAACCTTGATAACAAGACACTTGCATCGCTTGAACAGCTTCCGTTCCCGGCAGTCGCTTTTCTGCGCCCCCAGCCTGCAGAGCAGACGGCTGACAAGCCAGATGCGGAGCAGGATAAGCCTTCTGCCAAACCCGATGATGCGGAACAGGAAGCAGCAGAAGAAGCGCCCGTCCTCACCGTCCCTGTATTGCTCATCAAGGCCAGCGGCGGACAGCTGATGTTCTTCCGAGCCGGGTCGGAATCTCCGGAAACGATCGCGATCGACGAGTTCTTCAAACTGTTTCGCACAGACATTCTGCTGATCGCGCGCAAGGAACAGAACGCAAGCGAGGGGGAAGAAGCTGCTAGTTCGCCCAAGGAGCCTGAACCGTTCGGCTTCCGCTGGTTCATCCCCGAGCTGATGAAACACAAGCGCATCTGGCGCGATGTGTTGATCGCCTCGCTGGCGATTCAGCTTGTCGGGCTCGTCACGCCGCTGTTCACCCAGGTCATCATCGACAAGGTCGTGGTACACCAGACGCAGAGCACACTCATCGCCATCGCGGTCGGGCTGGTCATGTTCATGCTGTTCTCCAGCGCCATGACCTGGCTGCGGCAATACTTTGTGCTGCATACCGGCAACCGCATCGATGCCGTGCTGGGCAGTCATGTCTTCCGCCACATGCTGCACTTGCCCGTACCGTATTTCGAGCAACGTCCTACGGGAACTTTGGTGGCCCGTCTGCATGGCGTCGAAACCGTGCGCGAATTCATCACTGGTGCGGCGGTGTCGTTACTGTTGGACTTTCCCTTCCTGCTCATCTTCCTCGCGGTGATGTTCTGGTACAGCTGGCAATTGAGCCTCATCGCCTTGTTGCTGATGTCGCTGATCACCCTGGCCAGCTTGCTCGTCACACCAGCATTGCGTGATCGGCTCAATGAACAGTTCATGCTGGGGGCCAAGAACCAGGCCTTTGTCACCGAGTACATCGCCGGTATGGAAACCGTCAAATCCTTGCAGATGGAACCGGTGTTGGTACAGAAGTATGGCGACTATCTGGCGCAGTATCTCGCCGCAGGCTTTGCCACCAAGCAACTCTCCAACTCCTTCAACGTCGTGGTCAATGCCTTGGAGCAGGTCATGACGCTGTCCATTCTGGTGGTCGGTGCATTGCTGGTGATGCAGAACGATGGATTCACCATCGGTATGCTGGTCGCTTTCCAGATGTTCGCTTCGCGCATGACACAGCCTATGTTGCGCTTGGCTAGTCTGTGGCAGGAATTCCAGCAAGCAGATATTGCGGTGAAGCGTCTGGGCGACCTGATGGACGTGCCCAACGAACCCTATTCCCTGACGCCGGCCCGTGCGCAGGGGGGAGCAGGGGGCTGCGTTGAACTCAAGGATGTCAGCTTCCGCTACAGCGACAAGCATCCCTATCTGTACCGCAATCTCACCCTCACCCTGCAAGCAGGCAATCTCACCGTGCTGATGGGACCATCAGGTTGCGGCAAGAGTACGCTGGCCAAGATGCTGCAAGGTTTCTACTGGCCGAGCGATGGAAGCATCCTGCTCGATGGCTATGATCTGCGCCATCTCGCTGCCAATGAGCTGCGTGCCAACTTCGGCGTGGTGCCGCAAGAGACACGCCTGTTCTCCGGCACCATCTACGACAACTTGCAACTTGCCAACCCACACGCCGGTTTCGAAGAGATCGTGCATGTGTGCAAGATGGCCGAGATCCATCAGGTCATCGAACAACTGCCGCAGGGCTACCAGACGCCCGTCGGCGAGAACGGTGTCGGCCTTTCCGGCGGACAGCGCCAGCGCATCGCCATCGCCCGTGCCCTGCTCAAGCATCCGCGCGTACTCATCTTCGACGAAGCGGTAAGCAACCTCGACACGCAAACCGCCGAACACTTCGCCACCACCATCAACAAGCTCAAGGGCAAGGTCACCATGCTTTTTATTACTCACCAGTTGCCCAAGGCACTACAGGTGGATGAAGTGCTCAAGTTCGGCATGCCGGAAGCGGGGGCGGACCACAACTCCGCTACCACCGTTGCTCATGCATCTCCGGTGCGATAAGGACAGCATGCGCGGCATGGGACCGATTCAAAGTACATCGTTTGGTAGTTTGCTTATTGTATGGGCTTGTCTGACGGTAACAGAGGCTAATGCCCTCACCTTCAAGGAAGCGGTGGAGCGTGCTGTAGCCAACGATCCACAATTCATTGCCGCACAAGCCAACCGTCAGGCCTCGCGAGCGCGCGTCACGCAGGCGGCTGCCGAGAATTTCTTCCAGGGCAGCATCTCCGTCAGTACCAGCAATAATCGGCGCGAATACCAAACGCGCACAGCCCCCCCCACCCAGTATCCGCTCGAAGCCTACAACATGAGTTCGGCGCAGCTCAGTTTTACCCAGCCGTTGTGGCGGCATGGCAACTGGATAGCCTTCATGCAGAGCAAGATCGGTCTGGAGCAGGCGGACTATCAGTTGCAGGCTGCCGGGCAGGACATGCTGATCCGGCTGACGCAAACCTGGTTTGACGTCATGCAGGCGCGCGACAACCGGATCGTCGCCGAATCGAAAGTGAGAGTCATGCAGCAACTATTCGAACAGGCGCTACGCTCTCATGAGAAAGGCATCCTGTCGACAACAGAATTGGAGGATGCTCGCGCGCAGCAAGCAATGGCCAGCG
>NZ_BAAHSJ010000025.1:0-1655 GCF_054601595.1 Sideroxyarcus sp. TK5
ATGCCGATCAGGGATTGGAAGGCTGCGCTAAACCGGTTTACTATCCAGTTCGAAGACCGGATGCCGCAGAAATAGAGAAACTCCGTTTACACAAAATTCTGAACGCCCTCGGCGCTTGCTATCGTCTTCATGCGGGGAGGTGTTACACCAAGCCCTATGAGAATCACTAATGAAGAGGAAAAAGCTGTCACTCTCTTGGGTGGTTCGCAAGCGGATGTTCGAAACGCACTTTCCGCACTTGAGGGAAGCCTGCTTAGTCAGGTATGCCATGGGTCTGGGCATTTTATAAAATTTAAGCACCCTACTATTAGCGATGCATTTGCAAGCTTGGTGGCGGAAGACCGCGAGTTGCTCGATATATACCTTGCTGGTACCCAGATCGAAAAGCTTTTCCGCGAAGTATCTTGTGGAGATGTGGGTATAGAAGGTGTGAAGGTAATCGTTCCACCCGATCGCTATGATGCATTACTGACCCGAATCGATTCATTTTATAGCAAGCGACGTGAGAATGAAGACAGCGTTAATCGCTTCCTATCCTATCGATGTGACAAAGAGTTTCTCTCGCTCTACATCTCCAGAAAATCAGATTTTGTGGCAAACCTTCGCGTCGGATCATATCTGTACGCGATATCTGACGTGGACGTAATTGTTCGTTTGCATCAATTTCAGCTGTTGCCAGAGAGTAAAAGACTCAGTGTTATCTCCAGAATTCGCGACTTGGCAGTAAACACTCCAGATTCAGGGTTCTTGCGGATGGATATCCGCCAGTTGTTCACGCAATCAGAGCTAAATGAATTGCTTGATTACGTGAAACAGACGTTGCTACCGAATATTGATGAACGTATTAATAGCTGGCGGGAAGACTACAATGGTGATGATGACCCCGAAGACTATTTCAGTGAACTCAAGAGCACGTTAATAAAATACCAAAAAGCATTCGACGAAGACATTTCTGCCGTATGCGATATTGATCATGCATTGCATGAGATAGATGAGATTGTCGAAGAATTGCGATCAGAAATGCCAGCAGAACCAGATTCGGATGATTTTTTTGGTACGAGTATCCAAGGGGGACAACCAAGTGATTCAAGATCGACTTTTGATGATGTAGATGCATAGACCCAACCATCAATGAGAGGACGTCATGAAAGATGCGGTTGTCGTTTTTTCGAGAAATGGTCTTTTCACTACCACCGTCACCGCTCGTGACATCCATAGTCATGAGCACGCACGGAAGCTATGGCCGCTAGTTACGCCATCATTACCGCGCCAGTTAGTGACTTGGGTAAAACCCACATTTATCCAAGAGAAACTCAAGCGACGCTCACACTTCAGGACATTACCCGGTGGTAAAAGCCTAAGCGCTACGCAGATTTTCGAGCAGGAAGAGGCTGCACGTCGCAAGGCTGTATGTGAAAGCCCTGAGCACGCAGCAGCAAAGCGCATGGTCGCTGACGCACTGCAGCAACGTCAACAAAAGGGTATCGCCATGCCGTGGTACTTCAAAGACCCAGATAGCTCCCAATATCATCTTGCAGGGAATTTGAATCGCCCCGGATTTCGTGGAGGCTGTCTGGTTTAAGTAACGCAGGCAGAATCCGTATTGGCTGACTGCCGATAGTATTGTGCCTCAGCTTCTGCGGGCGGTATATAGC
>NZ_BAAHSJ010000026.1:0-1608 GCF_054601595.1 Sideroxyarcus sp. TK5
TCGAGTTTAGGTAATCTGACGCCAAGCGCGTTCAGATCAATGGGCGGCAAGACCGCTGAAACCGAGGCCGTTCTCCAAGAATGAATGGTCCGAAGAATCTGGGCAGGTCAGACAGAAACGGAAACGGAGCAATCGATAACGGCACCGAACTCTTTGGCGACAGTACGCCCTTGGCAACGGGTGGTAATGCTGCAGATGGGTTTGCCGCATTGGCCGCGCAAGATACTAATGCTGATGGCGTGGTGAATTCACTGGATGCAAATTTTGCCAACTTGCGCATCTGGCAAGACCTGAATCAGGATGGCATCAGCTTCGTCGATGCCAACGGCAACGGCGTTCTGGATGCGGGCGAAACAAGCGAGCTCAAGACCCTCGCCGAACTCAACATTGCTAGCATCAATGTCGCTAAGATTGAAAACAGCCAGATGTTGGCCAATGGCAACGAAATCGCCGATCTGGGCAGCTATACACTTACCGATGGCAGCATGGGAGGCATGGGCATTACTTCTGGCTTGGCAGATGTCAATCTGGCTGCGGATACTTTTCATCGAATGTTTGTGGATTCCGTGCCGCTTGACCCCTTGGCCGCGACCTTGCCTGACATGCAAGGCTCGGGCGTGGTGCGCGACCTACGCGAAGCCGCTAGCCTGTCGCCAACTTTGCTGACTACGCTTGACCAATATGCGCAATCAGCCACTAGCACTGCACAACATCAGTTGCTGGATGAGCTTGTGGGTGAATGGGGAGCCACAAGCGGTGTGGCAGATATGCAGACGCGGGCAGCGGCAAATGGCTACACCCTCACCACCAATCTGGATGCAGCGCATTTTGCGCGACTGACTGCCCTGGAACAATTCAATGGCAGAGCATTTTATCGCCTGCCATTCGAGACCGGTGTTGGGGTGCAAACCATTGCAGGCATGTCTGTTGCAGGGACGCAAATCACCATAACAATGTCTCAGGCGCAAATGGCTTTGGTAGATCAGGCGTACAGCGCCTTGAAAAATTCTGTCTATGACGCTTTGTTACCGCAAACGCGCCTGAAGCCATACCTCGATAAAATTGGGCTGACAATCACCAACGACAATATTGCATTTGATTTCAGCGGAGTGTTGGCGGCATTCCAAGACGTTCTGAATGTTGATGTTGAAACTGGTTTAACTGATCTCGTTGATTTCAACCGTACTACATCTGAGATGTTGAAGGAAACTGATTGGGCCAGTCAAGGCAGTGAATTGTTTGAGAATGTTCTTAACAATACTCCAATGACTACAACCTTGTTGTCCGCGTTGAATATAGTCGGGTTGCAAGTTGAAGGGCAGCCTGGATTTAGCTTATCTGGTACATCACAGGCCGACATTGTTGTTGGAACAGATCAAAATAGCATCCTGAACGGTGGCTCTGGAAATGACTCTCTGTTTGGTTTGGCAGGCAACGACACGCTGAACGGAGGTACAGGAAGTGACACGCTGATAGGCGGAGCGGGTGACGACACGTTGAATGCGGATAGGCCGACTGGTTACACCTATTACAACACCTACAACTACAACAGTTATGAAGCGGCTGGGAATGTATTTGAAGGGGGTACGGGCAATGATGTCCTGAATG
>NZ_BAAHSJ010000027.1:0-1424 GCF_054601595.1 Sideroxyarcus sp. TK5
GAATTGGTTCTGCGTAAGAGAAAGGGAGCTTTGTGGCAGTTAGAAAAATAGCACGCAAGGCGCGCATCGTCGGTGTCGATCCCCAGGATTTCGCTCCCAGCCTGTTGCGCGTGCAGAGCCAGCCGCCGGCGCCGTTCGCGCAGGCCATGTTGCGTATCCTGCTCATCCTGTTGTTTGCCGTCATCCTGTGGGCTATCTTCGGCAAACTGGATATCGTCGCCAGTGCAGAAGGCAAGCTCATCCCGCAAAGCTACGTCAAGATCGTCCAGCCCTTTGAACAAGGCCTCATCAGCGAGATACTCGTCAGCGAAGGTCAGCATGTCGAAGCAGGGCAAGTCCTCATGCGTTTGGACACCACCATGTCCGATGCAGACGGTAAAGCCATCAGCGCCGACTATTTCATCAAACAGATCGCCCGACGGCGCATCGACGCAGAGCTGGCTGATAAAGCATTCAAACGCAGGCCAGACGATCCGGAAACGCTCTATAACGAAGCCCTCGCCCAATACCGCGCCAACCGTCACGCATACCACACCGCCCTCGAAGAAGAGCGCAGCATCCGCGATAAAGCCCAAAGCGAACTTGCCGCCGCCAAACAAGCCAGCACCAAACTCACTGAAACCCTGCCGCACTATCAAAAGCAAGCCGAGGCATTCGCCGAATTAGCCCAAGACGGCTACGTCAGCAGATTCGAAGCCGCCGACAAACAACGCGAATACACCGAAAGATCCCAGGACCTCAAAACCCAGCAACACCTCATCGCCAGTGCCCAAGCCACGCTCACAGCCTCCAGCCGCAAACTCGAACAGATCAGCGCCGACTACCGTCAACGTCTGCAAGCCGAACGCGCCGACCTTGGCAGCAAGCTGGACAAGACCCAGGCCGAATACGCCAAACAACAATACCGCCACGAACTACTCGAACTCAAAGCCCCGCAAGACGGCATCATCAAAGACGTCGCCACCCATACCATCGGCACCGTCATCAGCCCCGGCACCATCCTCATGACCCTCGTCCCCAAGGACGAGATACTCAGAGCCGAAGTGTGGGTATCCAATCAGGATGTCGGCTTCATCCACCAAGGGCAAGCCACCAAAGTCAAACTCGCCTCCTACCAGTTCCAGAAATACGGCATGGTGCAAGGCGAAGTCGCCCACCTCAGCGCAGACGCCACCGATGCCAACCAGCAAGGCACAGGCGCATCCGCCCCACCCAATGCCCAATCCCCCAACGGCCAACCCTACGCCTACCGCGCACTGGTCGACCTCAAAGCACAAGAACTCATCGTCAACGGCATCAAGCACGCCCTCAGTCCCGGCATGCAAGTCACGGCGGAGATACACCTTGGTACCAGAACCATTCTTGAGTATTTGCTCTCACCGGTCATGGGGGCGTTTCAGGAGGCGGGGAGGGAGCGGTGAGGG
>NZ_BAAHSJ010000028.1:0-1333 GCF_054601595.1 Sideroxyarcus sp. TK5
GGAGGGTGTAAGTAATTTTGTGTAAACGGTCATTAGGCAGGAAACTGCCGGAACTTTGAAAGGAGTCGCGATGACCGTAGCAAAAGCACTACCCGCAGAGCTGATCGACAGCTTGATGTCTGGCTATCAGAAACCGGAAGACCTGATTGGCGAACACGGCCTGCTCAAGCAGATCACCAAGGCCGTTGTGGAGCGTGCCCTGCAAGCCGAGATGGACGCCCACCTCGGACACGCCAAGCATGAGCCGGTCGCCAACGCCGCAGGCAACACCCGCAACGGCAAGAGCCGCAAGACACTCAAGGGCGAGTTCGGCGAACTGCCCATCGACATCCCCCGTGACCGCCATGGCAGCTTCGAGCCGCAACTGATCCCCAAACACCAGACCCGCTGGAACGGCTTCGACGACAAGATCCTGTCACTGTATGCGCGCGGCATGACCGTGCGCGAGATACAAGGGCATCTGGAAGAGATGTACGGTACCGAGGTATCTCCTGCGCTCATCTCATCGGTGACCGATGCAGTGATCGAAGACGCCAAAGCCTGGCAATCCCGCCCGCTGGATGCCTTGTACCCCATCGTCTATCTGGACTGCATACATGTGAAGGTGCGCGATGCCGGTGCGGTGCGCACCAAGGCGGTGTATCTGGCGCTGGGCATCAACATGGCGGGCGAGAAGGAATTGCTGGGCATCTGGATCGCCCAGACCGAGGGTGCGAAGTTCTGGTTACAGGTGGTGACCGAACTCAAGAACCGTGGCGTGCAGGACATCTTCATCGCCTGCGTGGACGGACTGAAGGGCTTCCCAGAAGCCATCGAGACCGTCTATCCCAAGACCGCCGTGCAGCTGTGTATCGTGCACATGGTGCGCTACAGCCTGAACTATGTGAGTTGGAAGCTACGCAAGGAAGTCGCTGCCGACCTGCGCACCCTCTACACCGCCGCCACGGTCGAAGAGGCCGAGCAGCGGCTGGACGAGTTCGAGGAAAAATGGGGTGAGGCTTATCTGCCCATCGTCAAATCCTGGCGCGGCAACTGGGCGCGCCTCATCCCGTTCTTCGACTACCCGCCAGAGATCAGAAAGGTGATCTACACCACCAATGCCATCGAGTCGGTGAACATGAGCCTGCGCAAGGTCACCAAGAACCGTGGCTCGTTCCCGAGCGATGAGGCGCTGCTGAAATTGTTCTATCTGGCGCTGAAGAACATCGGCAAGAGATGGACGATGCCGATCAGGGATTGGAAGGCTGCGCTAAACCGGTTTACTATCCAGTTCGAAGACCGGATGCCGCAGAAATAGAGAAACTCCGTTTACACAAAATTCTGAACGCCCTCG
>NZ_BAAHSJ010000029.1:0-1309 GCF_054601595.1 Sideroxyarcus sp. TK5
GGTGCAGAACTACTTTACGGGTAGCCAGTACAAGATCGAGAAGGTGGTGTTTGACGACGGCACAGTATGGGATGGAACTGTGCTGGATGCGGCCCAGATACTGCCCACTGGCGCCAGTTTGACTGCCACCACTGGGAATGACTTGATCGACCTGAGGAATGTGGCGAACACCACTGCTTACGGCGGAGGGGGCGATGATACCTATTTGGTGGACAGCGCCAACGATGTACCGTCAGAGAATCTCAATAGCGGGACAGACTCAGTGCACAGCTCAGTGAACTATACGCTGGGCGCAAACATAGAGAACTTGAGTCTTACAGGAATTGCGGCAATTAACGGCACGGGAAATGCGTTGAATAATGTAATTAAGGGCAATGCAAGTGCCAACACTCTTACGGGTGGTGCAGGAGCAGACATGTTGGAAGGTGGTGATGGAGACGACACATATCATTTCTCGCTTGGCGACGGCGCTGACATTATCGTTGATAGTAACGGCAATGATCAGATTACTCTTGGTCAAGGGATATCTGATGCAGATGTGACTGTAAGCCGTGCCGCTGGCATAGTAAAGCTTGCATATTCTGCCACGGACAGCATCGGTTTCGTTGAGACCTCACCGGGTGAGTATGCTGTGGAGAGTGTTGTGTTTTCGGGCGGCGTGATATGGACCGCAGCCGATCTTACTCAGAAGCTAAGTAGCTTCAACGATGCGCCGACAGGTTCGGTCAACGTAAGTGGCATAGCCAAGCAGAATCAGACACTCACAGCTGCCAACACCTTGGCGGATGCAGATGGTTTGGGCATTATCGCTTATCAATGGCAAACATCGACTGACGGTGCAATCTGGACGGACGTCGTTGGTGCAACTTCAAATTACTTTAACCTTGCAGAAGCGCAAGTGGGTCAACAAGTTCGCGTAAATGCTAGCTACACTGACGGGCACGGTACTTTGGAAAGAGTATCTAGTGCTGCAATAGCAGCAGTAACAAATGTCAATGACGCACCTACAGGATCAGTCACGATCAGCGGAGCGGCCGCTCAAAATCAGACCCTCACGGCGATGAACACTCTGGTCGATTCGGATGGCCTAGGTACTATTAACTATCAATGGAAAGCCAACGGTGTGAACATTGTAGGTGCGACATCTAGTACGTTTAACATGCTCGAAGCACTGGTTGGGAAGAACATCACAGTTGCGGCCAGCTACACTGACGGACACGGTACATTTGAAAGCATCGACAGCAGCGCAACGACAGCAGTCGCTAACGTGAATGATGCTCCAACAGGCGCAATCACCATCAGCGGTACT
>NZ_BAAHSJ010000030.1:0-1283 GCF_054601595.1 Sideroxyarcus sp. TK5
AAGTGAGAGTCATGCAGCAACTATTCGAACAGGCGCTACGCTCTCATGAGAAAGGCATCCTGTCGACAACAGAATTGGAGGATGCTCGCGCGCAGCAAGCAATGGCCAGCGCGGAACTGGCTGTCGCAGAGAGTGAGATGGCGATTCGGCAGGGCGCCCTGGAACAGATCATTGGGCCGGTTTCCTTCGATCCCCCGCAATTGGTGGACAACCAAGCGACCCCGCAGATGGGAAGCGAGACGCTGGAACACTGGCTGGCACAGGCAGAAGCCGGCAACCCCTTGGTGCGGGCTGCACAACGTGCGCTGGAAGCTTCCAATGAAGAAGTCCGCAAGCAACAGGCGGGTTACGAACCCACCCTCGATCTTGTCGCCTCCTATGGTAAGACCTCGCAGGCCGCAGGTCTGACTGGCGGACAAAGCGGCTTTGATTCCTACGTTGGCAGTGTTGGTCTGCAGTTCAACATGCCACTGTCGGTCGGCGGCGGGCAAGGTGCCAAGGTGAAAGAAGCCGTGGCGATGCAGGACAAGGCCATACAGGAACTGGAAGCGGCACGCCGTCAAGCCCGGATGTCTGTGAAAGAAGCTTGGTTTGGTTGGCGAGCAAGCAAAGTGCGCGAAGCCGCCACAAAGCTGGCGGCGCAGTCCGCCGAGATGGCCGTGAAGGGGGCCGAGACTGCGCGCCTGCGCGGCATCAAGGCAGACATAGACGTATTGCAAACACGGCAACAACTGTTATCAGCACAACGCGACTGGCGCCGTGCACGTTATGACAACATGCTCAATGATCTCAGACTTCAGGCAGCTTGCGGGCGGCTTACGGGAGAAGAACTTACCGATATAGATACGTCGTTTTTATACGGGGAAACAAAGTCTGAAGTGTTAGGAGTGAAATAGGGATTGGCTATATCGGTGGAGGGTGCATTGAGTGCAGATGCTATGTGCAATATTTCTCGATAAAGAGTCAGGCTTTCATGATCTGTTCTCATAATGGGGAATATATATTCCTTGCCAAAGCCTGAATCCAGTGGGTTTTAGTTAATTATGAGATGGGCGAGATATAGAGAAATCATGGGTGGGTATATATATAGGTATATATCTTTGAAAAGGTCGCAACAGGGCGCCACCTATCAGTTTTACTAGGCTAACTTTTATTCCAGCTTTGCCATAATTCAAAACCTGATAAGTAGTATGGATTTCAAATAAACAAACTAACGCCTAGGGAGAACCCATGTCTGGATATTTTGTATTGAACAAATCAGGAACTTCACAATTCCATTTTGT
>NZ_BAAHSJ010000031.1:0-1239 GCF_054601595.1 Sideroxyarcus sp. TK5
TGAATCGCCCCGGATTTCGTGGAGGCTGTCTGGTTTAAGTAACGCAGGCAGAATCCGTATTGGCTGACTGCCGATAGTATTGTGCCTCAGCTTCTGCGGGCGGTATATAGCCGATACTTCCCAACAGGCGTTGATGGTTGAACCACGACACCCACTCCAGGGTTGCCAGTTCCACCGCTTCCCGATTTTTCCATGGCCCCCTTTTGTGTATCAATTCGGCCTTGTATAGCCCGTTGATCGTCTCGGCCAGCGCATTGTCATAGCTGTCACCCTTGCTGCCGACCGAGGGTTCTATCCCCGCCTCGGCGAGCCGTTCGGTATAGCGGATGGAAACATACTGCGATCCCCTGTCGCTATGGTGTATCAGGGCATCTGAGCGTTCCGGCTGGCGCGCATACAACGCCTGTTCCAGCGCATCCAGCACAAAGTCCGTATGCATGCTGGAACTGACGCGCCAGCCCACGATGCGCCGCGCAAATACGTCGATGACGAAGGCGACATACAACCAGCCCTGCCAGGTGGAAACATAGGTGAAATCCGACACCCACAACTGGTTGGGGCGATCCGCTCTGAATTGCCGGTTCACGCGGTCCAACGGGCAAGGTGTTCCCTTATCCGGGAATGTGGTTTTGATCACCTTGCCGCGCCGTACGCCTTCCAGCCCCAGACGCTTCATCAGCCGCTCGACTGTGCAGCGGGCGACCTGTATCCCTTCACGCCCCAGTTGCCGCCAGACCTTGTCGGCGCCGTAAACCTGCATATTGGCCTCCCAGACTCTTTGAATCTCCGGCATCAGGGTTTCATCGTGCCGGGCACGCGCACAACGCAGCGCCGGGTTGCGCTGACAGGCGGCGTAACGCCGGTAGCCAGACGGGGCGATCTGCAACACCTTGCAGATCGGCTCGACCCCGTAGGTATCGCGATGCCGGTCAACGAAATCGTTCAGGATTTGAGTTTGCGGTCGAGCTCCGCCTGGGCAAAAAAAGCGCTGGCCAGTTTCAGGATTTCATTGGCACGGCGCAGTTCCTTCACTTCGCGTTCCAAAGCCTTGATGCGGTCGCGTTCCTCGCTGGTGATGCCATCGCGCCGACCAGTATCGATCTCGTGCTTCTTTACCCAGTCATGCAGGGTTTGGGGAACGCAACCGATCTTCGGCGCAATCGACTCAATGGCCGCCCATTGCGATGGATACTCGTTGCGATGCTCTTGCACCATACGGACAGCACGCTCGCGAACTTC
>NZ_BAAHSJ010000032.1:0-1208 GCF_054601595.1 Sideroxyarcus sp. TK5
CCTGACCTGCTCCAGACTTTTCGGACCACGTAAAACTTGAGAGGATGGCTTCCTTGAAGAGAGGAAGTCATGAAGAAGAGCAGATTTACGGAAGCACAGATGGTCGGCATGTTGCGCGAGGCGGATCGCACCTCGATTGCCGCGGTAGCCAAGGCCCATGGTGTCAGCGAGCAAACCCTCTACACCTGGCGTCAGCGCTTCGGCGGCATGGACTCAAACGACGTGAAGCGTCTGCGCCAGTTGGAGCAGGAGAATGCGAGGCTGAAGAAGCTCGTCGTTGAACGAGATCTCGAGATCGAAGTGATGAAGGAGATCGCCGTAAAAAAATGGTGAGCGTACCTGCCCGGCGCAAGCAGGTCGCCTATGCCAAGATGCGCGGGCTGTCGGAACGACGGGCGTGTACGCTATTGAGTGTGTCCAGGTCAGCATTGCACTATGAGTCAGCACAGGCTGTGAAGGATGCAGAAGCGGTCAGCAGCATGGTGATCCTATCGGCGCAGTACCCGCGCTATGGTTATCGCCGCATCCGCATCTTCATGGAGCGGCAAGGCCATACGATGAGCCCTGGACGAGCGTATCGGCTATGGAGCAAGACCGGGCTACAGGTACCAAAGAAACGGCCGCGACGCAGAGTGGCCAGTAGCCGCCCCAGGCCGCAGCCCGCAACGTCTGCCAATCAAGTGTGGGCGTATGACTTCGTGTTCGACACCACCGCGACGGGGCAGCAACTGAAATGCCTGACGGTGGTGGATGAGTTCACCAGAGAGTCGCTGGCAATCGATGTAGCAGGATCGATTCGGTCGACCAGAGTGATCGAGGTGTTGTCGCAACTGATGAGCGTGCGAGGCGTACCAAGGGTCCTGCGCTCGGATAACGGGCCTGAGTTTGTATCGACCGCCTTACTAAGATGGGCGACTGGTAACGGCTTGGACATGGCTCTGATCGAACCGGGCAAGCCTTGGCAGAACGGCGTGGCCGAGAGCTTCAACGGGAAGTTCAGGGATGAGTGCCTGTCGATGGAGTGGTTCCGGTCTCGTGCCGAGGCCAAGGTGGTGATAGAGAGCTGGCGGCGTCATTACAATGATGTTCGCCCGCATTCGAGTTTAGGTAATCTGACGCCAAGCGCGTTCAGATCAATGGGCGGCAAGACCGCTGAAACCGAGGCCGTTCTCCAAGAATGAATGGTCCGAAGAATCTGGGCAGGTCAG
>NZ_BAAHSJ010000033.1:0-734 GCF_054601595.1 Sideroxyarcus sp. TK5
AGTTGACGTAAATAATTTAGTCACTATAATGCGCACCTCTTCGCTGCCACGGTGGTGAAGGAAGCAAGGAAAAAGTTCTTTAAAAGATAGAAAAAACAACCGATTAGTGTGGGTACGTGTGCGGAGGCAGACGAATATCGCCAAGGTGATATGAGTTAACTCAAGACATATAGAAGTACCTCACACTGATCGAAGATACAGAAATGTAAATTCGCTTTGAGTGAGATCTGCGGGTTCGAAAGGACTTGCAATTAAATAGCTAGATTGAACTGAAGAGTTTGATCCTGGCTCAGATTGAACGCTGGCGGCATGCTTTACACATGCAAGTCGAACGGCAGCACGGGTGCTTGCACCTGGTGGCGAGTGGCGAACGGGTGAGTAATATATCGGAACGTATCCGGAAGTGGGGGATAGCTCGGCGAAAGCCGGATTAATACCGCATATGCCCTGAGGGGGAAAGGGGGGGATCCGCAAGGACCTCTCGCTTTCGGAGCGGCCGATATCAGATTAGCTAGTTGGTGGGGTAAAGGCCTACCAAGGCGACGATCTGTAGCGGGTCTGAGAGGATGATCCGCCACACTGGGACTGAGACACGGCCCAGACTCCTACGGGAGGCAGCAGTGGGGAATTTTGGACAATGGGCGAAAGCCTGATCCAGCCATGCCGCGTGAGTGAAGAAGGCCTTCGGGTTGTAAAGCTCTTTCAGACGGGAAGAAACGGGCACGGTTAATAAC
>NZ_BAAHSJ010000034.1:0-731 GCF_054601595.1 Sideroxyarcus sp. TK5
CGCGAACTGCTCTCCAAGTACGACTTCCCCGGCGACGACACCCCCATCATCCACGGCAGCGCCAAACTGGCGGTCGAAGGTGATGCAGGTGAACTGGGCGAAGGCGCCATCATGAAGCTGGCCGAAGCCCTGGACACTTACATCCCGACCCCGGAGCGTGCAGTTGACGGCGCCTTCCTGATGCCCGTGGAAGACGTGTTCTCCATCTCCGGCCGCGGCACCGTGGTGACCGGCCGCGTCGAGCGCGGCATCATCAAGGTCGGCGAAGAGATCGAGATCGTCGGCATCAAGCCCACTCTGAAGACCACCTGCACCGGCGTCGAGATGTTCCGCAAGCTGCTGGATCAGGGTCAGGCAGGCGACAACGTCGGCGTGCTGCTGCGCGGCACCAAGCGTGAAGAAGTCGAGCGCGGCCAGGTTCTGGCCAAGCCCGGTTCCATCACCCCGCACACCAAGTTCACTGCCGAGATCTACGTGCTGGGCAAGGACGAAGGCGGTCGTCACACCCCGTTCTTCCAGGGCTACCGTCCGCAGTTCTACTTCCGCACGACTGACGTGACTGGTGCGGTCGAACTGCCGGCCGGCACCGAGATGGTGATGCCAGGCGACAACGTGTCGATCACGGTCAACCTGATCAACCCGATCGCGATGGAAGAAGGTCTGCGTTTTGCGATCCGCGAAGGTGGCCGTACCGTCGGCGCCGGCGTGGTCGCGAAGATCATCGAGTAATA
>NZ_BAAHSJ010000035.1:0-688 GCF_054601595.1 Sideroxyarcus sp. TK5
AGAACCGATTTCATTCCGTGCGCAACAGTTGGATCAATCAATAGATAGTTGTTCCGAACATAGCTGTCTTGCCAACTAGTGGGGTAATTGTTCAACAGGACTACTTTGGGTGATGAGACAGGTAAGGGGGCGCGTAATCCATATGCGCAGTTCTCGAAGCCCAATTGGGCGACGCAGTTAGAGAGTGCGTCGAAGAGCGCGCCTTCTGATTTGGCGTTTAGCAATGACTGCAACTGTTCTTCTTGCCACGAGTCCATGGTATGCCTGTCAATAGATCCAGATTGCGCCGGAAGACTACCTGATAATTCTCCCAATATCGAAACATGGACAGAATGAGTAACATGATCCAGTCGAATAATACCACTATCAAATGCGTGACAATTTACACACTGCTCGGTCGGATGCGTCACTTCAGGAAATACCTGCAGGCATGCTGAAGGTATCTGCGGATGGTTATATCCGTCTTACCTATGCCGAGTTGCAAATGATCAGGCTAAAGCACCTGATGTCCGGGCTAGACGATAACGATGTGGCGGGCAAGATCGCCAACGCAACTAGAGCGTCTATCACTGGGTATACGGAATGGCTGAGTTCAGGCACGCCGCAGATAAGCCTTGGCTGGGATTGGGAGATGGAATTCTCCCAAGGAGCCGTGCGCTTGCGCAGGCAAGGTTCGCCGCGCAGCAAT
>NZ_BAAHSJ010000036.1:0-604 GCF_054601595.1 Sideroxyarcus sp. TK5
CGCGCAACAGGCTGGGAGCGAAATCCTGGGGATCGACACCGACGATGCGCGCCTTGCGTGCTATTTTTCTAACTGCCACAAAGCTCCCTTTCTCTTACGCAGAACCAATTCTTTAAAATTGCACACGATTCGTCGATCGCGATTCTGAATTTATCTAGTAATAGCACCTGCAATGCTATTTCCTTGCAGGCCCATATTCTTCTCACCACTAAATCAGGAGTTATCTACGATCATTTTTGTACTACCGTTGGCCTTAACAGAAGTGATACCTGAGTCTCTGGCAGAGGTAGACGAATACATTTGGCTTACGCCGATGATTTGCCCATTGGCCGCCTTCAATACAAAGTAAGGCTCGACTTTAATCGATGTCCTTTTTTCATATCTTGCGTCAATTGGACTGTTGGTTTGTACTGATGCGATACCACCTTGGGCAGCTAGTTTGGTCTGGTAGATCTCACTACTCAGTATCGTTTCATGATTGTCAGCTTTGAGAACAAAATGGAATTGTGAAGTTCCTGATTTGTTCAATACAAAATATCCAGACATGGGTTCTCCCTAGGCGTTAGTTTGTTTATTTGAAATCCATACTACTTATCAGGTTTTG
>NZ_BAAHSJ010000037.1:0-603 GCF_054601595.1 Sideroxyarcus sp. TK5
CGCGCAACAGGCTGGGAGCGAAATCCTGGGGATCGACACCGACGATGCGCGCCTTGCGTGCTATTTTTCTAACTGCCACAAAGCTCCCTTTCTCTTACGCAGAACCAATTCATTTAATTGCACACGATTCGTCGCTCGCGATTCTGAATTTATCTAGCAATAGCGCCTGCAATGCCATTTACATGCAGGCACATAATCGTTTCACCACTCAATCAGGAGTTATCAACAATTATCGTTGTACTTCCGTTGGCTTTAACAGAAGCGATACCTGAGTCTCGGGCAGAGGTAGATGAATACATTTGGCTTACGCCGATGATTTGCCCATTGGCCGCCTTCAATACAAAGTAAGGCTCGCTTTTAATCGATGTCCTCTTTTCATATCTTGCGTCAATTGGACTGTTGGTTTGTACTGATGTGATACCACCTTGGGCAGCTAGTTTGGTCTGGTAGATCTCACTACTCAGTATCGTTTCATGATTGTCAGCTTTGAGCACAAAATGGAATTGTGAAGTTCCTGATTTGTTCAATACAAAATATCCAGACATGGGTTCTCCCTAGGCGTTAGTTTGTTTATTTGAAATCCATACTACTTATCAGGTTTTG
>NZ_BAAHSJ010000038.1:0-594 GCF_054601595.1 Sideroxyarcus sp. TK5
GGGAATTTTGGACAATGGGCGAAAGCCTGATCCAGCCATGCCGCGTGAGTGAAGAAGGCCTTCGGGTTGTAAAGCTCTTTCAGACGGGAAGAAACGGGCACGGTTAATAACTGTGTCTAATGACGGTACTGTCAGAAGAAGCACCGGCTAACTACGTGCCAGCAGCCGCGGTAATACGTAGGGTGCGAGCGTTAATCGGAATTACTGGGCGTAAAGCGTGCGCAGGCGGTTTTGTAAGACAGGTGTGAAATCCCCGGGCTTAACCTGGGAACTGCATTTGTGACTGCAAGGCTAGAGTGCGGCAGAGGGGGGTAGAATTCCACGTGTAGCAGTGAAATGCGTAGATATGTGGAGGAATACCGATGGCGAAGGCAGCCCCCTGGGTCGACACTGACGCTCATGCACGAAAGCGTGGGGAGCAAACAGGATTAGATACCCTGGTAGTCCACGCCCTAAACGATGTCAACTAGGTGTTGGGGAAGAAGACTTCTTTAGTACCGCAGCTAACGCGTGAAGTTGACCGCCTGGGGAGTACGGCCGCAAGGTTAAAACTCAAAGGAATTGACGGGGACCCGCACAAGCGGTGGATTATGT
>NZ_BAAHSJ010000039.1:0-535 GCF_054601595.1 Sideroxyarcus sp. TK5
CTGAGCGGTATGGTCAAAATACTGATCAGCAGGACCTTTAGGTAGATTTACTCGGCTGCTTGCCTTTACTCCGCCCAACTCCAGTCACCAGCATCGCGAAGTTTTTCACTTCGCTACCATGACCCTTAGCCTTCAATATTCGCCAATACATCGATCCAGCATGCAACGATTGGATGCCCATCGATGATCATCGGCGGCCCTGCGCGATGCGATCGGAAGCCGGCGCGCCTCAGTAAGCGCTCTACACCAAGCGGCGATACAGTAATCAGGCCTTTAGCACCATGTTCTGCAGCACAAGCAATCGAACGGCGAAGAAGCTCCACCGCAATCTCGGATGAGAACTGCCCCATGGCGGAAGACATTTGATTGGAAAAATCAACAGCCGCAAAGCGGGACAGCTCCCATATGTCTGGGCTGGATGGTTGGGTCTGCCCATTGAGCAACTGCGGAAACACCTCACCGAGCAGATATGGGCGATCCGTCGGCAACAATCTCGCGCAACCATTAACGGTTCCGTCATCATCCTGTGAAACGA
>NZ_BAAHSJ010000040.1:0-530 GCF_054601595.1 Sideroxyarcus sp. TK5
TCATGCTGCAAGACGGAGACAAGAATGACCTCGGACCCGAAAAATCTTTGCTGCTGCAAGAATTGCTCATTGATGGAATGGATTGGCAATCCATCGTGATGGAGCAGATTAAGCTGCGATACCGGTAAGCTGTAAAGCCTGTATTGCATCAAAAGTCAAACGTATTCTGCCGGCTCAACCTAGCAACTTTGATAGTTACCTCGTGCTGACCTATCTCATTTAATCCCCCCCACTGAAAAACAACAGTAGGGGAGTGGACATGAGAGTAATTTCGGGGATGCCGAATGAATTATCCGGGGAGCTGTTCTCAAAGATTTCAAGCTATCGTCACAAGGTATTCATTGAAATGCTTGGATGGGAATTGCAAACCAAGCAAGGTATCGAACTCGACCAATTTGACCGGCCAGATACCGTGTACGTCGTTTCACAGGATGATGACGGAACCGTTAATGGTTGCGCGAGATTGTTGCCGACGGATCGCCCATATCTGCTCGGTGAGGTGTTTCCGCAGTTGCTCAATGGGCAGACCC
>NZ_BAAHSJ010000041.1:0-516 GCF_054601595.1 Sideroxyarcus sp. TK5
CGCGTGAACTACTTCACAGGTGCATCGACCGTTGAGAAGATCGATGGTGGTGCGGGCGTGAACATCCTGTCTGGAACCCAGTACAACGACACCCTCAACCTGAGTGCCACCGAGTTGGTGAACATCGCCAACATCGATGGTGGCATCGGCAACGACACCATCACGGGTAGTGCCGGTAACGACACCATCATCGGCGGTACGGGTTCTGACATGCTGTCCGGCGGCGCAGGGGATGACACCTTCGTGGTTGAAGGCAGCGATACCGCCTATGACCGCTTCCAGGGCGACGACGGCTACGACGTCATTCAGGGTGGCGCAGGTGATGACGTCATTCGCGTGAACTACTTCACAGGTGCATCGACCGTTGAGAAGATCGATGGTGGTGCGGGCGTGAACATCCTGTCTGGAACCCAGTACAACGACACCCTCAACCTGAGTGCCACCGAGTTGGTGAACATCGCCAACATCGATGGTGGCATCGGCAACGACACCATCACGGGTAGTGCCGGTAACGAC